>DATKKB010000079.1:0-3566 GCA_035543095.1 Anaerolineaceae bacterium
GTAAACCGGCAGAGTGTCAAAAACGTATCGCGCCTGGAGCGCCATAACTAGAAAACATCCACCGGTCCGTGGTGCCCCTCCCGGATTACTCCAGGAGGTTCTAATGACAGTATACATCGGAATCGACTGGAGTTCAAAAAAACACGATATCGTCTATTTGAACGAAGCAGGTGGGATTATTGCTTATCAAACCATCCCCCATTCACCGCTTGGTTTTGAAGCCTTCGATGATCAGCGCAGGAAGCTAGGCGTCGAGGTAGGCGATTGTCTGGTGGGCATCGAGACGGAGCACAATCTGTTCATGGATTATTTGAGCTCGCACCAGTATCGCCAGATCTATGTCATTCCCCCAACCACCATCAAGGATTCACGTGGTCGCTTTGGGGCCAGCCGAGCCAATACGGATCGCTCGGATGCGCACCTGATCGCAGATATGCTGCGCACCGATCGTGCCCGATTGCATCTCTGGCATGCCGACAGCTTGCTCACCCAGCAGATTGCAGCTCTGGTCAGCCTGGAACAGTTCTTGACGCATACGATCATCCAGACCAACAATCGCCTGCGCAACGTCCTGTGGCGCTACTATCCCAATGCCGCCAATGTGTTCACAGGACTGGATTTGCAGATCAGTTTGGAGTTTATCTGCGCTTTTCCTACCCCCCAGGCAGCTGCCGGGCTCACTTATGAGCAGTTCCAGGCTTTTTGCCGGTCGCATCATCACTCCGCGCCATCCAAATGGCCAGCTTGCTATGCACGGTTGCAAAAGCCTCAACCAGAAGCAGGACAGGTAACCATCCTGACCTTCCAGATCGAGGCCGTGCGCCTGGCGCATTTGTCTTTGCAAGCCGTGCAGGATAGAACTGCAACCATCCGCGAGATCCAGACCCTGTTCGTCGGGCCTCCGGATTACCCGACCTTTGCCTCCCTGCCTGGAGTTGGAAAGATCCTGGCTCCGGCCCTTCTGGCCAAGTTCGGCGATGATCGCCAGCGCTATCCCACCCCGCAAGTGCTCCAGGCCATTGCTGGAACCTGCCCTGTCACCAGGGCGAGCGGCAAACATAAGTATGTGCTTTTCCGCTACGCCTGTGACCACGAGTTCCGCTCGATCGTGCAGCAATGGGCTAAGTGCTCCATCGACGACTCAGTGTGGGCCAATACCTACTTTCAATCCGTCCGTCCACACTGTGATTCGCTCAGCCATGCCTATCGACGCCTCGCCAATCGCTGGCTCGAGATCGCCTGGAGGTTGTGGCAGGATCGGGTCCCGTATGACGAAGAACGCCATCTGCGCCAACATGCACTGCGTATAAAACCAATCTAACTGTATTTGGAGTAATCTGGGTTGCACGGGTCCCTGGTTGGTTCCCCTCGACATCCACTCCTCTTCAGGTCAAATCACCCTTTTGACACTGCCGCTGTTTCGCGCTATTCGGCTATACTACCTCTTGACAAAACGTATCTCCAGCGGACGCTTCGCCTGCTGCTCCGCGCCGCTGAGCCCTACCGTTAGGCGGCAAACCAATGCTGAAAGGAGAAGCGAACATGAGGAAGTCAATTGAGTGGATGAAGACACACCGTCTCGTGTCATTCTTTATCCTAACATTGGTATTAATGTATATCCTCTTTTTCCTTGCCTTTTACCTATACCAGATGGGCCTCGCAGACCAAACTCTCCTGCAGGTCCTGATTGTTTCCATGTCTCGATTGGCTGTGTATTCTCCAGTTCTTGCTGGGATGTTGGTTACCCGATGGACCATCCCTGTTCGAGGCCCGGTATCGGCAAGCAAACGATGGTTCACTTTTGGGATCGTGTGGCTGGTAGCTCTTATCATCTCCACCCTCGACTTATGGCGAGGCAATCCCGATCCTACCGTGGGATGGGTGCCCATGCTCATCATCTCAATCCCGATCGCAATATTGCCAGCATTCGTTTTCTCCAGCGCCTTCAGCCAGGTTACCAGCCTGCGGGATTACCTTTCGACCCTCGTCCGCCCCAGAGGGCACATCATCTGGTACCTTGTTGCGCTGCTGACTTTTCCCGTGATTCATCTCCTGGGGGTAGCCATCACCAACCTTCTAGCTGGTAGGCCATCGCTCTACAATACCTACTTAAATCCCGAGATTCTGTCGGCCACCTTAATTACATTCGCCTCTGTATTCTTTTACAGCGGAGGGGTCAACGAGGAAGGCGGCTGGCGCGGGTTTGCACAGCGGCGTCTTCAAGCAAACTACAGCCCCCTGGTAACCAATCTCCTTCTCTGGGCCTACCTGGTCGTATGGCATATCCCCAACGACATTGTCGAGTACCGCGATGGCGGCTACCTTCTTTTTCGTATCGGCCTATACCCGTTTATCACCATCATCCTTGGGTGGATTTACAATCGAACACGAGGTAGCATCTTGGCTCCGGTGCTTCTTCACGCCTCGATGAATTCGATGAACACACTACAAACCTCGATTCCAGTGACAAACGCAGGAAGCGTTCTCCTAATTCTCTTCGCGGTTTTCGCCGTCTTTTATGATCGTATGTGGAAGAAGCTACCCACGGATTACCCAGCGGTTTATCCAGTGGACAAAGCCGCCTAACACCGGCTCCAGTCGGACAGCGGCTCCGCCGCTCGAAACCGGCGTGGTTTGCTAGAATATGCAATAATAGTTGTGGAGTCTCGCCCGTCACGCCGCTGCTGCTGAGCCATTCCGTTGGGTTGCGCTTTTAGGTGAAACGGGGTCTTGAAAATAGTATCGCGTCGTGATATTATTATCGCGTGATCGAATCCTTCGCTTCCGAAGAAACCAAGAAAATCTTCCTGGGTCTTGTTTCAACAAAGTTGCCCAAGGACATTCAGCACACCGCTCGTCGCAAATTGATCTATCTCGATGATGCTGAAGATCTTCATGATTTGCTCGCTCCACCAGGAAATCGCCTTGAGAAACTCAAAGGCAATCGATCTGGCCAATATAGTATCCGTATCAACGACCAATGGCGAATTTGTTTCGAGTGGAGCGATAACAAAGCTAAAAATGTCGAGATCGTCGATTACCATTCATAAAAGGTAGGTAACCATGGATAGCACTCTCTCCCCTATTCATCCCGGCGAAGTTCTGCTTGAAGATTTCATGAAGCCTCTCGGACTGACTCAATATCGCTTGGCGCATGATATCGGCGTCACACCTATTCGCATCAGCCAGATTGTCAATGGGCAGCGCGCGATCTCAGTTGATACCGCTATGCGTCTTGCCCGCTATTTCGGCACCAGTGCAGCCGTTTGGCTCCGCATGCAGGTTCGTTATGACTTGGAAGTTGCCCAGGGTCAGTTAAGTGATCGCATCAACAGAGAAGTAAAAGTCTTTCATCAACCATCAAGTCGCGTCTAGACAGAGGCGCAACCCAACACCGGCTGCAGCGGACCCCGCAAGTGCAGCGGGGCCGCTGAGTAACTGTCTTGAATGTCAATAGGAAAATGCAGATTGCCAGGGAGTACGATTACGAACGATGGCATTCAAGATAGTCAGCAATTTTCTCATGCAAGCCACTAGCGCTACCTTTTTCTCTTTACCTGTCTTGA
>DATKKB010000080.1:0-6443 GCA_035543095.1 Anaerolineaceae bacterium
CTTTCCCCATCGGATAAACCTTGGTCATGTTGCGGATATCGACGATTGTATCGTTCATGGCACTACCTCCAATAACAGCACTTCAACTGGCTTAGTCATTGGCCAGGCTGCTTCTTTATGGAGCCGTGATGCATGATCAGACTACAAGGTTCGCTCGCGATGATTGATTAATTCATCTGACCGCAAATAGAAGGGTTCTACATTTATTATAGAGAGGGCGCAAAGAAAAATCAAATGACTGCAGTCATATTTTAGCGGCTGGCAGTGACTGGGCCCAGAGACTGGCATTCAAGCTGGCCTGCAACAATATTCGGAAGGATCTCAAAAGGAACGTGCCACATGACAGATCATAAAAATGTATATTTCAAGGCAGCTATTGCCTTCGTCTTTCAATCGTTTTTAACACAGATTCATTAACATTTCTCATTTTCACGTGCTTGACGTCATCCCCGTTTCCTGTATAATAAGGCAGTAGCTTTTCCGAGGTTACTGCCTTAAAGTAGGCAGTAGCTCCGAAAAAAAGGCAAAATTACCAACTAAATATGTTGAAGGAGGCCTACATGAATTGAATCTTTCCATGTGGAAACTTCAAGAATAGTGAAAACCTTCTAAAGAAAATTGATTTTCTATGCGGGTGTGGCCAAGTGGTCAAGGCGGTAGCTTCCCAAGCTACTATTCGTGGGTTCGAGTCCCATCACCCGCTCAGAAAAAAGTGGATCGAAAAAAACTGGACATGCCCTTGAGGGGTGTGTCCAGTTTTTTTCGATCCACTCCATACGTCAAATTCAGGAAGGCGTCACAGGGGTGACGGGTGGAACCGGAGGCACGGGGGCAGCCAGTTTGCGCTGGAGGTATTCGGTGCCAAAGTCCACGAAAAGCTCGACCCAAAGCGGCAGGTGGTCGGACATTTTGTAAGTGCGCCAATCGAAATAGACGCTGTCGCCGATCTCCGGCTGATAGACAGGCGCGTCGGAATCGCGGTAGACGTAATCCAGAAAGGGGAAGACGCCGCCAGCAACCTGCTTCATCTGGCGCTCGACGTCTGGGGCCAGGAAGGCAATCTGGTCAAAGGGCTTGTCCAGCTTCAAATTCGTATATTGCCCGCGCACGCTATCCGGAAGAATGAAGTTGGCTTTTTCAAGAGCGAGGAAAGTCTGGTCGTTGGTCGAAAAAATGTTGAAATCGCCGACCAGGATGGAGTTATACGCCCAGGTATCACTGGATTTCATTCTTTCTTTGAGAAGATCAACCGCCATCTGCGATTCTTTAAGCCGCTGCGGATCATCGGGTTTGGGGTCTCCGTAATACAGGTGCTGGGCGCATATGGTGAATTTGAACCAGCCAGCGCGAAAACCTGCCAGGTAAGGCGAGCGAGCAAAAGCGGAATTCAGCACCAATGTATCGCCTTCTTTGGCCATCGGCGGCGTCAGTTCGCCGGCCAGGCCGCCGAAAGAGAGCTTACGGGTATCGTAGATGTAAGCCATGCGCTCGTGATTCCCCTGCAGCCCCAGGGTGACGTCGGAGACCAGGTAGCGCCACCAGCCGCCGAGCTTTGACATGAGGGCATCAAGCGCGTCCAGGTTATCGCGCACTTCCTGAACGGCTATCAAGTCAAAGCGGGAGATGATCTCAGACAGGTAAAAAAGGGCCTCCTCATCGCGGCCGCCATATTTCGTTCCGCCGAACTCGCGGATATTCCAGGTAGCAAGCAGCAGCCTGGTATCTAATTGTTTGGATGGGATTTTTACGTCAAGCGCTTCCTTCAACCTGAGCAATCCTTCGATGGTGCGTTTTCCTGCCGGGGTATCGTTTTTGATGCTCTTATAGAATGGCATACGGTTCTCCTTTCAATCGATACTTTGAACCCCCCGTAAGTGTGTCAAAGGTGAAACCAATCTTCGTAGTAACGACTTCAGTCGCAACGCGGGAAAGTAACGACTGAAGTTGTTACTACGAAGATTTACTTTGACGATTGGCAGGCCAGTAATTTTAATAAGAATGGCTCGAATGAGCGAATGAAACGAATAATCCTGGATAAATTAATTATAGCAACATGCAATGAAACTTCAACTGGGAGCACGATAATTGCACGTTATTTACTGATTCATAACCATTCTGTAAATCAAACTTAACAAAAATGAAAAGGAGGGATTCTTTCGGATAGGTATAATCAAAGAGAAGGTATTCTCGCAATACTGCCCTCTGTTTTCAGGCTGGGAAGGTTTTACAATGGTGGATGCTAAAACAATCCTGCATATCGAAGATAATTATGATAACCGGCTGCTGGTGCGGCGACTGCTCGAATCGGATGGATTCAAGGTGATCGAGGCTGAAAACGCCGGGCAGGCGCACCAGGCCCTCCAATCGACCCTGCCGGACCTGATCTTAATGGACATCAACATGCCCGACATCGATGGCTATACGCTGACGACCGAAATCAAATCCAACTCGAAACTGCGCAGCGTGCCAGTGGTGGCGATCACGGCCAACGTGATGCGCGGCGATCGCGAGAAAGTATTCAATGCCGGATGCAACGGATACATCGAGAAACCGATCGACGTCGACCGTTTCCTCGACCAGATAGCGTCCTTCATTGGATAAGCTCATTTCATTTCCACACAAAGGGCTTTCTGTGACCAACACTCCACCCGAGATCTCCAATCATTTTAAGGACCTGACGGTACTCGTTGTAGAGGATAACGTATCCAATTTCGTTTTGATAGCCAGAATGTTGGGGTACCTGGGGATCCACTGCGAATGGAAGACTTCCGGATACGAAGTGGTTGAATATGCAGATACACTCCCCAAGCTCGACCTGATTTTAATGGATATCCGTCTTCCCTACGAAGACGGGTATAGCGCGCTGCGCAAGATACGCCAATCGCCGCGGTTGAAAATTGTGCCGGTCATTGCGGTCACTGCGGAAGGCACTCAAGAGCAAATGAATAAAGCCAGGCTGGCCGGATTTAACGGATTTATTGGAAAACCGCTCGATCCGGACCGGTTCCCGGATCAAATTCAGCGTATTTTATCAGGTGATCTGATCTGGGAATTAGGTTTCACGTAAGGAGACCTGCATGGATTCGAAGAAATCCAAGGGCAAGAGTAACGCCGGTTTCTCCGGAAGCCTGGCACGGACCGTAATAATCGGCCTGGTGGCGCTGGCAATGCTGCCGGCAGGCTTAATGGCGTTTGCCACTTACTTTCGAGCTCAAACGCTGCTAACCGAGCAGGCAGAATCCCAGATCCAGACCAGTATCGACAACCACAGCCGGCAACTGCTAGCAATTTCAACAGCCAATCAGAATTTCCTTGACAACCTGTTCCTGGATGAGCCGGTGAAAAGTGTCATCTCTGATATCCTGGCGGATCCGACCAGCGATATCAACCTTAATTTCGGGTACCACACGCTCGATACATACAATAAAGCCAATTCTTTATCTGCCGGAGCGAACATCGACCAGGTTCTGGTGCTCGATCCGAAGGCGAAAGTGTTAATCTCCTCAAAACAGGAATGGCAGGGCCTCGATCTTTCCCATTCGGCTTCAATTGCAGGACTGCTGAACAAAAGTGGCTCTATCGCCACCCTGGATACAGGTCCGTTATATACATCTGCCTGGGTAATTTACACGGCGCGACCCGTCCTGAACGATCAAAACCAACCGGTAGCGACGGTCATCGTTTCAAGCTTGACGACAAGTTTTCAAAGTATCCTGGCCTCGGCCAGCAGCCTGTTTCCAGCAGCGAAGGCGTATTACCTGACGAGCAACGACATCCTCGCCAGCCAGGACGAAACCTACGGCAACCCTGACATTATCCAGATGCCGTCGACCCAGGGTCACCTCGACCAGATCAAGCTGATGATCGGAAAAAACGCTGAGGGCTCCGGCCAATACACGACGACGGAATCAGGCGCAGTGCTGGGTTACGCCAGATATATTCCGGAGCTGCAGCTCAGCTTTATTATCGAAGTTCCGCAAGAAGTATTTTTCAAACCCATCAACGCCCTGATTCCGTTCAATGCGATTCTGTTCGTCCTGGCAATGATTTTTGCAGTCGTAGTCACGTACCTGGGCTCGCAGCGGTTGGTCACACCGCTGGTCGAGCTTGCGAAACACGCCCGGCAGTTTGCCAAGGGCGACTGGACCACGCGGGCGGAGGTCAGATCGCGCGATGAAATTGGACTGCTGGCGGATTCTTTTAATCACATGGTCGGGCAGATCAGCGACCTGTACCGCGGCCTGGAGCAAAAGGTAGAAGAGCGAACGCAGCAACTGCGCACGGCATCTGAAGTCGGCCAGATGGCGTCGTCTGCCAATAACCGTGAAGAAATTATGCGGCGGGCCGTCAATTTGATCGTAGAACGGTTCGGCTTTTCCTTTGCAAGCATCTTTACGCTGGATGAAGCTGGCACGGCTGTCGTCTTGCAGGAAGCCAGCCGCCCAGAAGGCGAATTGGGAATCGAGCGCGGCTTGCGGATTTCTACCACCGGCGAATCCCTGGTCGGATGGGTGGCGACTCACAACCAGGCCCGGGTCGTGAGCGATATTTCAGAAGAAAAAATCTCGGAAAGCAAGTTGATTGTGCCCGAATCGAGAGCGGAAATTGCGCTGCCGATTGCCATCGGCAGCCAGGTATTGGGCATCCTGGAGGTGCAAAGCAAGGAACCGGAAGGATTTGAGCCTGAAACAGTTTCGGTCCTGCAAACTGTCAGTAATCAAATCGCGAATGGGCTGCAAAACCTGCGCTTGCTCGAGGCAACCCAGATCAACCTGGAGGAGACCTCCCTGCTCTATCGCACCAGCCGCCAGGTGAGCCTCACAAAGAACAGCGCGGATCTTTTCCAAGCCCTTTCGACCACGCTCCTGCGAACGCCATACGTCAGCGGCGTTTTTACCGTCCACGAGGACCATCTGAGTATCGAATCGATCACTGATGCACGCAGCACTACGGCTGTGGTCGCCCCGCATGGCATTTCAATCCCATTAAAAAATATCACAGGCCGGTTAAACCAGACCTCGCTGGTGCTGGTCGATAACCTGGCGGAGCCCTCAGATTTCGACGTATTGCTATCATTTTTTGGCCGCCGGGGCTGCCGATCGGCAGCGCTGTTCTCGATTTTTGAAAATGGAAAGCTATCGAGAATCATCGTGCTGGGCTCGCGCAGCCTGACGCCGCTCACCTCGACCGGCCTGCAGGCATTTGCAAACCTGGTTGAGGTAATATCTACCACCCTCGAAAGATTTCGGGTCACCAATGATCTGCAGCAGCGCGTTAACGAGCTACAGAAGCTCACCAATTTGAGCCAGATCATCTCTGCAGAAACAGACTTAACCAGCCTGTACCAGGTATTGCACGAGCAGGTCATGAAAATGATCGGCAGCGACATCAGCTTTGCGATCGCCCTGTACGACGCTAGGAAAGATTCGATCAGCATTCCTTACCTATACGAAAATAACGAGATAGTGTCTATCGATCCATTTCCGGCGGGAGAAGGCCTTACTTCGATCCTGATCCGCAACCGCAAGCCATTGATGATGGTCAAGAATACCGAAGAGCAAGCCAGGGCGCTGGGGGCAAAAATCCTAGGGAAGACCGCCCAATCCTGGCTGGGAGTGCCCTTAATTGTAGGACACGAGGTGGTCGGAGCGCTCATTCTCCAGGATACGCAGCACGAAGAACGGTTCAGCGAAATCGATTTGAACCTTTTCGTCACGCTGGCGCCCCAAATCGGCACCGCCATCCGCAACGCACAATTATTATCTGAAATGCACGCAGCGCTGCAGGCTTACGATCAGGAGCGATTCTTGCTTAACACTTTGATGGACAATATTCCGGACCACATTACATTCAAGGATAAGCAAGGAAAATTCATCCGGGTCAGCCGTTCTTACGCCTCCATTTACAAGATCGATAATCCGCTCGACTTGATCGACAAAACGCTGCACGCATTGATGCCGGAAGAAGCAGCAACTACTGCTCAATTCGAGGACGAGGCAGTAATTGAGACCGGCGCGAGGACTCTCAGCAAGATCGAAAAACAGAATTTCGATGGATACGACCACTGGCTGCTGACTTCGAAAATCCCGATGATGGATGAAACGATCACACCGGTGGGCGTGCTTGGAATTGCGCGTGATATTACCGAATTGAAAAATACGGAAGAGCTGGCACAAAAACGGGCCCAACAGCTCCAGATCGCCGCCGAAATTGCGCGCGACACTACTGCGACATTGGATACGCAGGAAACTCTTTCCAAAGCAGTTAATCTGATTCGCGACCGGTTCGGGTTTTACCATGCCTCCATTTTTATGCTGGATACCTTGGGCGAATACGCTGTCCTGAAAGAAGCCGCCGGAGAAATCGGGGCCGTCATGAAACAACGTGGGCACCGGCTGGCGGTTGGATCGCAATCCATTGTAGGACAGGCGACAGCTCGCAAG
>DATKKB010000081.1:0-20293 GCA_035543095.1 Anaerolineaceae bacterium
TCTGATCATGCATCACGGCTCCATAAAGAAGCAGCCTGGCCAATGACTAAGCCAGTTGAAGTGCTGTTATTGGAGGTAGTGCCATGAACGATACAATCGTCGATATCCGCAACATGACCAAGGTTTATCCGATGGGGAAAGTGGAAATCGCCGCCCTGTGCGGGGTCACCCTGCAGATTACCCGCTCGGAGGTCGTGGCGATCATGGGGCCTTCAGGTTCCGGCAAATCCACCCTGATGAACATGGTCGGCTGCCTCGACCGCCCTACCAGCGGGGAATATTACCTGGACGGCGAGCCGGTCGCCGAGCTCTCCGATGACGAGCTGGCCAATATCCGTAACCGTAAAATTGGATTTGTCTTTCAGAGTTTCAACCTGCTGCCGCGCATGTCGGCCCTGGCAAACGTCGAGCTGCCGATGCGTTACGCCGGTAATTCCCGAGAATGTAATCAACGCGCTCTCGCCGTTCTGGCTTCGATGAACCTGTCTGACCGCCTCAATCACCGCCCAAATGAGCTTTCGGGAGGCCAGCAGCAGCGTGTAGCCATCGCCCGCGCCCTGGTCAACGACCCGGTCCTGCTCCTGGCGGATGAGCCGACCGGCAACGTCGACTCCAACTCCGGTAAGGAGATCATGGATTGTATCATCCGGCTCAATCAGGAGCAGGGGCTCACTGTCATCATAGTCACCCACGACCCGGCTATCGCCGCCCGAGCCCAGCGCATTGTTCACCTGCGAGATGGACTGATCGAGGAAGCCGGTGAGCCCTCCGGCCTGGCGGAGCTTCAGGTCAGTCCGTGGGCTCGATAATGTGTTCCTCGACTTCCGCCTCGGACATATATTTTTCCGTCACAACTTTCCCGCGCACCGAAATCCCGGCTTCATGAATCGTATTCGGATTGCCGGAAACCAATGGATGCCACCATTGTAAAGGTTTGCCTTCGGCCAGCAGCCGGTACGCGCAGGTGTCTGGCATCCATTTCAGGGTCTTTACTAGGTTGGGGGTCAGCACCAGGCAGGTCGGCACCAACCGGCTGCGATCGCTGTAATTCTTGCAGCGGCATTTCTCGATGTCGAGCAGCTTGCAAACCACGTCGGTATAAAGGATTTCCTTCGTGTCTTCGTCCTCGAATTTAACGATACAGCAGCGGGCGCACCTGTCACACAAGGATTCCCATTCCTCGCGGGTCATTTCATCCAGGGTTTTTCGCTCCCAGAAAGGAGCTTCATTGATTTGATTGTGCATGGATTCCGCCTTTACCATTAAATATCTGCTTAATTTGAGCTTATTGTAAAGCCATTTCCTGTAAAGCGAATGTTAAAATCACCGTATGGTATAATAATTTACAGCTTGATCAACATTCTCCCGTTTATTTCGGAGCAATAATTGGCCTTTAATCCATTTAATTGGCTGTTGGGGCTTTTCTCCCTCGACATAGGCATTGATTTGGGAACAGCTAATACCCTGGTCAGTGTGCGAGGGAAAGGAATCGTTATTAATGAACCTTCCTGGGTGGCAATCGAGAAGCGCACACGCCAGGCAAAAGCCATTGGCGCCCAGGCCAAAGAAATGTCAGGCCGCACACCGGCCGGAATTATCGTCATCCGTCCTCTGCGCGATGGGGTGATCTCCGAATTTGAAATCACCCACAGTATGCTCGAATATTTTATCGTTAAAACCCACCAGCAAACCATCGTACCCATGCCACGCCCGCGGGTCGTGATCGGCATCCCTTCCGGCGCTACCGAAGTGGAAAAAAGGGCTGTTTTTGACGCTGCCATGGCCGCCGGGGCGCGTGAAGTCTACCTGATCGAGGAGCCGCGCGCCGCCGCCCTCGGCGCAGGCCTGCCGGTCTCCGAGGTGCGCGGCAGCATGATCGTCGATATCGGCGGCGGTACTACCGAAGTTGCAATTATATCGATGAATGGCCTGGTGGTCTCACGCTCGCTGCGTGTGGCCGGCGACGAAATGGATTCGGATATTGTCACTTACGTCCGCAACAAATATAATTTGCTCATCGGCGAGCGTACTGCCGAGACGGTCAAAATTGCGATCGGGTCTGCTTATCCCCTGCCCGTTGAAAAAACGACCAACGTGCGCGGCCGTAACCTGGTTTCCGGACTGCCGGAAGCGATCGAAATCTCTTCCGTAGAAATTCGAGAGGCTCTGGCAGGTTCGGTCCAGGTGATCGTGGATACGATCAAGGATGCGCTGGACGAAGCCCCGCCCGAAGTCGTGGCAGATTTGATCGAAACTGGTGTTTGCCTGGCAGGCGGCGGGTCGCAATTACAGGGCCTGGCCGACCGCCTGGCGGATGAGCTCAAGCTGCGCGTCTGGGTTGCTGAAGATCCAATGACCTGTGTGGTGCGCGGCGCGGCCATGATCCTTGAAAACTTTGATCTATATCGTGATTTCCTGGTGCCTTTGGACCGCAGCGGTCAAAGGTAAACCGGGAAATTGGAGGCGTTAGAAGCCTTTCAGTAAGGCAGAACCCTGACATGAATAAATTCTCCCCGCAGTTCTGGCAGCGCTTGATGCTGTTGCTGATTATCGGTGGGGTGCTGGCATTAGCACTTGGGGGCTACCTTGCTCCAATATTAAAAGTGGCTTTTACGCCCTTGATTGGAGCTCAACAATGGTTATCGAATAAGTATATAGCAGTTGTCGAATTTTTTACCATGCCGCGGGATGTGGCTACCCTGCGGCAGTTGAATTCTGAGCTTGAAAACAAAGTTTCCAGCCTGGAGACCCAATTGATCCAGCTCCAGGACCAGCTACGTGAGGCCCAGGTGCTTTACGCCTTGCTGGATTTCGCCCGCGCTCGCCCGGAAAATACGTACGTCGCAGCGTCCGTGATTGGCCGCGACCCTGTCCCGTTCCTCCGCTTTATCCAGATTGATAAGGGCACGGATGACGGCATTCGCCATGGGATGCCTGTTGTCACGCAGCAGGGCCTGGTGGGGCGGGTGGATGCGGTGACTGCCGGTGCCGCCCGTGTCCAGTTGATTACGGATGCGAATGTCAACGTTAACGTTCGCCTTCAATCGAGCGGCGTCGATGCCATGCTGAGCGGGTCGGTCACCGGTGAGGTCACTCTGAACATGGTTCCGCAGGACGTCGTATTGAAACCAGGTGAGCTAATCCTCACCTCCGGCTTGGGTGGAAATTACCCGGCCGGCATCGTCGTCGGCCAGGTTGTGACAGTTCGCAAACGTGAAACCGACCTGTTTCAAACTGCTTCCATCCAACCTTCGGTGGACCTGACCAACATGCCTGCCGTTCTCGTGATCACCAACTTCAGGCCCAGCGATCTTACTCCGCTGCAGCCGCCCAAATAACCAACCTTTGTCAACCATCCTGGCGTTTCCCATTTTACTTGTGGCTGTGATGTTACAATCGGTTATATTCAGCCGGCTGCCGCTGTTAAGCGGCACCGCTGACCTGGTCTTATTGGTGATTGTGGCCTGGTCCTTACAAAAAAAAGTAAAAAACGCCTTGGTCTGGACGCTGGTCGGTGGTTTGATGGTCAGTTACGTCTCCGCAATGCCGGCCTATGCTCCCTTGATCGGCTACATTCTCGTTTTTGGATTTACCCGCCTGATTCAACGCAGGATCTGGCAGGTGCCGATTTTAACCATGATAACAGCTACCGTGCTGGGCACGTTTGTGACACATATCTTGAATATCCTGTTCCTTTTTGTGACCGGCGATCCGATTCCATTCCAGGAAAGCATCACTTATATCACCCTGCCGAGCGCATTGTTGAATTTGCTGCTTGCTTTACCCATCTTTGTCCTGGTGACAGATCTGGCAAAATGGGTCTATCCTGAAGAGGTTGAAGTATGAATAACGGTAAGCACGAGACAAAATCAGCATTCCAGACCTGGCGCATGTATGTGTTTTACGTGGTCGTCGCCGGCATATTCGGTTTTTTTGCAGTGCGCCTGTTCTCGCTGCAGGTTGCCCAGGGCAGCTATTACCTTTCGCGAGCCGACCAGAACCGCACCACGGTCATCAGCGTTCCCACTCAGCGCGGCATTATAACCGATCGAAATGGATACGTCCTGGCGCGCAACGTCGCTTCGTATAACGTCACCATCACGCCTGCCAGTTTACCCGGTCTTCCCGGGGACGTCGATATTGCCACCGGTGCGATTATCAATATCCCCGGCCCGGTCCAGGAATTATATCGAACTCTGTCTGCCCGCATCGGTCTGCCAGGCGACCAGGGATTGATCAATGACACCACCGTGAAAGCCTTCAAGCCCTGTGATAACGATTTGGGGATCGCCCAGATCGTATATATTGGCGATTCGCTGGCGCCTTATGATCCTGTTCGGATCAAGTGCAACATCGATCAACAGACAGCCATGATCCTCCAGGAAAAAGCAGCCGATCTTCCCGGCGTCGGCGTTGAAATCGAACCGGTCAGGGATTACCCAACCGGTTCGTTAACCTCCGACGTGATCGGATTTCTGGGTCCCATTACGGCAGAGTTGGAACAAAAATACAGCGACCTGGGTTTCGTCCCGAACCGAGACAAAGTTGGCTTTGCCGGTATTGAACTTTCCGAGAATGACAGGTTGATAGGAAAAAATGGCCAGCGGGTGGTTGAAGTTGATGTAGCCGGGCAAGCGCTGCGCAATCTCGAACCGCCGGTTGCGCCCGTGCCAGGCGACAATATCAAGCTGACGATTGACACCCGCTTGCAGGCAGCCGCTCAGACTGCTCTCACCACTTCTATGGCCTCGTGGAATCGCCGCTCTCCGGATTTAGGTCTCACAAATGGGGTCGTGATCGCCATGAATCCGAAAACCGGCGAGATCCTTGCCATGGTATCCTATCCCTCCTATGAAAATAATCGTTTTGCGCGTCAGATTCCGAGCTATTATTACAATCAGCTCGAGAACGATCCTCAAAAACCCCTCTTGAACCAGGCCATTTCGGCTGAATTTGCACCTGGTTCAGTTTTTAAGCTTTCGGCCGCCCTTGGAATTCTAAATGAAGGCGTAATCACTCCGGATACGATCATCACCGATCCTGGCAAAATTACGGTTATGCAGAAATTTACCGCCAACGATCCTGGTACGCCGCGTGATTACGTTTGTTGGATCTATAAAAGTACAGGAGCGGGCCACGGCCAGGTAAATTTCATCAAGGGTGTGGCTCAATCTTGCGACGTTTTCTTTTATAAGGTTGGCGGCGGTTACCAGGATGAAGTGAAGCAGGGCCTGGGTATCTGGCGCCTGGGCGAGTACGCCAAGGCCATCGGATACAATGCTCCGACCGGGATCGAGCTGCCGGGCGAGGTGAGCGGCTTGATTCCTGATCCGAATTGGAAACGCATCAACCAGGGGGAAACCTGGTCCACTGGCGATACCTATATTTCTACCATTGGTCAGGGATACGTCCTGGCAACCCCGCTCCAGGTACTGGTTTCAGCCGCTACAGTTGCCAACGATGGCAAGATGATGAAACCTACATTGATCGAGGAAATCACGGATGCAAACGGCAAGGTGGTTCAGCCTCTTACTCCCACCCTTGTTCGAGATATTACCAAGGATCCCGTCATTCAGGCCTACGATGCAAATTCGCTGGCGATTCCAAACGTGTTTAAAACGGTGGATCCAAAGTGGGTAGCACTGCTAAAGCAAGGCATGCGTGAGGTTGTTGTGAATGGCACGGCAACCTCAGAATTTGAAGGGATGACGATCAACACGGCTGGGAAAACCGGAACCGCCGAATATTGCGACGATATTGCCAATCAAAAGGGTAAATGCAAGCAGGGCGCCTGGCCTGCACATGCCTGGTATGTCGGGTATGCGCCTTATGATAATCCCGAAATTGCTGTAGTGGCTTTTGTTTATAACGGGTTGGAAGGATCGACAGTTGCCGCCCCAATTGTGCGCCAGGTAATGGAATCGTATTTCGAGCTGAAGTCCATAGATGCTGCTTCTAAAACGGGCAATCCTTAGGCCTTTAGAACAAACCTGCTATAATATGAGATTGGGTTGTTCGAAAAAAATGTAGAGATCGGTGCAGCCTGGTTTCTCTGCGAGGTTGCTGAAGGAGATGCATTAAAGGTTTTATGATCGAGGAAAGAAAGTTGAATCTGCAAATAAAGGGCGTTAGGGACGGATTGCTGATAAGCCTTGTGGAAGGCGAATGGTCTGAGCTGCAAGCGATGCTGCTCCAGCATATCCACGAACGTGCAACTTTTTTTAAGGGGGCTCGAGTCGCCCTGGACGTTGGCAACCACATTCTTCGGGCGGCGGAACTGGGCGGCTTGCGAGATAAATTATCTGATTATGGCATCGTCTTGTGGGCTGTATTGAGTAATTCTCCCACAACCGAGCAAACTGCTCAGATGCTCGGTCTCGCAACTCGCATTTTTACCCCCAGGCCGGACCGTTCGATTCGGGCATCTGGCCAGCCAGCCGAGGGTGAGAATGCGTTGTTGGTCCAAAAAACGCTGCGCTCGGGCATGCGAATTGTATCTCCCGCCAGCGTTATTATCATCGGTGACGTGAATCCGGGTGCTGAGGTCGTTGCCGGGGGGAACGTGATTGTGTGGGGCAAGTTGCGCGGGGTCGTGCATGCCGGAGTGGACGGGGATGAAAAAGCGGCGGTATATGCGCTCGACTTAAATCCTATGCAATTGCGCATAGCCAGTTATATTGCAGTACAGCCGCTGCGTAAGGGCAAGTCTGCGCCCGAAATGGCGCACGTTTCGAATGGCCAGGTTGTGGCCGTAAACTGGGATATAAGAGAGGGAGGCAGATGAGCGCGACCGTCTTAACAGTGAGTTCCGGGAAGGGTGGGGTAGGAAAGACAACGACCACGGCCAACCTGGCAGTTGCATTGGCGTCGAAAGGCCAGAAGGTGGTTTGCATCGACGGTGATATTGGTTTGAGAAACCTGGACGTGGTTTTAGGCCTTGAGAACCGGATCGTGTATGACCTGGTCGACGTCGTCGAGGGGCGCTGCCGCCTGCGCCAGGCCATGATCCGCGACAAACGCCTTCCGGAGCTTTACTTGATTCCTGCTGCTCAAACGCGTGATAAATCTGCTGTCTCGCCGAGTGATATGGTTCGCTTATGCGATGATTTGCGCTCGGATTTTGATTGGGTACTGATCGATTCACCTGCTGGGATTGAGCGCGGTTTTCGTAATGCCCTGGCTCCAGCGGATCTCGTTGTGGTGGTCACGAACCCGGAAGTTTCGGCTGTTCGGGACGCCGACCGGATCATCGGCCTCGTCGATGCCGAAGAGAAGGGACCGGCGCGCCTCATTATTAATCGACTCAACCCTGCCCTCGTGAAACGCGGCGACATGTTGACGCCCGAGGACGTCCTTGAGCTGCTGGCAATTAAACTGCTTGGAATCGTGCCAGAGGATGAATTTGTGATCATGAGCACGAACCGCGGCCAGCCGGTCGCGTTCGACGGAAAATCCCGCGCCGGTACCGCCTACCAGAATATTGCCCGCCGCCTGCGTGGTGAAGAGGTCCCCTTCATGGATCTGGAAGAAAAAGATGGTTTTTTCCATCGCATTACGCGTCTATTCAAGAACGGAGGAGATGGAAAATGAGCGGCTGGCTGGATTGGTTAGTAGGTTCCAAACCGAAGAGCGCCGATCAGGCTAAAGAACGCCTGAAGCTGGTGCTAATTCACGACCGCATCGATCTGACTCCTGACGCGTTGGATAAAATGAAAAATGAGCTGCTTCAGGTCATTTCGAAATATGTCGAAATTGATCCAGGATCTGTCCGCATTCAAATGTCGCAGGAAGGGCGCGAGCAAAGATTGGTCGCAGATATTCCATTAAAGGTGGCTTCTTCAAGAAAAAGAGCAGGGTAGGTTTATTAACAAGTAATTTATGAAACGTGAACTCTGGAAGCATTTTGATTTCTGGCTTTTTGGTGGGGTGGTGGTGTTGTGCATTTTCGGCATCATTATGATCCGCTCTGCCATTGCCGGGAATGAAGGGCTGGCATCGTCAATCGATCGCCAGGCATTCTTCGTGATTCTAGGGGTAGTGATCATCCTGGTTTTGACGTTGGTCGATTACCACACCTGGGCTTCATTATCACGCCCGATGTACATATTTACCCTTGTGCTCCTGGTCTTTACTTTTGTGAGTGCAAAAGCGCATTTTGGTGCGGCACGCTGGCTCGAAGCCGGCACCTTTTTCCTTCAGCCGGCTGAGCTCGCTAAAATTGTCGTGATTCTAGTACTGGCGGATTACTTTGCCAAAACCAAGGATGAACCGCGCGATCTGAGGTGGGTATTTCGCAGCCTCTTATTGACCGGAGCGTTGGTCGTGTGGATTCTGCTTCAACCGAACCTGAGCAACACGATCGTTATCCTGGTATTGTGGTTTGCCCTACTTTGGCTGAGCGGACTGCCAGTTCGTTTTTTGGCCATATTCATCACGATAACAATCATGGCCTTCGTGGCTGCATTTCCATTTTTACAGGACTACCAGCAAAAGCGCGTCCTGGGTTTCGTCTTTCCGGATCCAACTGCCAGTTATGGTGATTCCTATAACGTGGATCAGGCTCTGGTTTCTATTGGATCGGGAGGTTTGTTTGGGCAGGGCTACGGGCACAGCACCCAGGTCCAGTTACGCTTTTTGAAGGTACGCCATACCGATTTTATTTTCTCTGCCATGGCATCTGAATTTGGATTTGTGGGCACTATCTTGATTACCGCTATGCTCGTCTTTATTATTTTCCGCTGCTTTCGAGCCGCGCGCTTGGCAAGCGATCCATATGGGGCGTATATTGCCTTTGGTTTTGCAGTTCTGCTGTTTTTCCAGACTGCTGTTAATATTGGGGTAAATTTAAACGTAATTCCGGTGACAGGTCTGACGCTGCCGTTTATCAGCTACGGCGGTAGTTCTTTGACGACCCTCATGATCGGGATTGGCCTGATCCAAAGTGTCATCGTAAGACATCGCTCGCTCGAATTCTAAGCCAGGGAAGGATTCAGCCATGCCGTCCAACAATCCAGTCAGGGTTCGCTTTGCGCCTTCCCCAACCGGTCACATGCATCTTGGTTCTGCCCGTACTGCCCTTTACGATTACCTTCTGGCTCGTCAGATTGGGGGCCAGTTTATTTTACGAATTGAGGACACCGACAAGAAGCGGTACATTCCGGGAGCGGAAGATGAATTAATGGCTGGCTTGCATTGGCTGGGTATTAATTACGATGAAGGCCCCGACATTGGCGGCCCATATGGTCCTTATCGCCAATCGGAACGCAAAGAAATTTACCAGGAATACGTCCGCCGGCTGGTTGAATCGGGCCACGCTTATTATTGTTTTTGTACTCCTGAGCGCCTGGAGCGGTTGCACCAGGAGCAGATGAAGCAGAAGTTGCCGTTGCAGTATGACGGCACCTGCCGAAATATTCCTTTGGAGGAATCTGACCGCCGGAGAGCGGCAGGCGAGCCGCACGTCGTCCGTTTTAGAACGCCAAAAGACGGTTCAACCACCGTCCGGGACCTGCTAAGGGGTGACATAACGGTGGAAAATCGAAGCCTGGATGATGCCATCCTGGTCAAATCGGATGGTTGGGCGCTGTACCACCTTGCTGCCATGGTGGATGATCACCTGATGAAGATCACCCACGTGATTCGCGGTTCGGAATGGCTGCCCACTTTTCCACTTCACGCCCTTATAATTCGCGCCTTTGGGTGGGAAGAACCGGAATGGGCCCACCTTTCGGTTTTTCTCAAGCCAAGCGGCAAAGGAAAAATGAGCAAGCGTGAAGCCGGCGATCTGTTGAAAGATGGATATTCGATATTTATCAAAGACCTGGAGGATCTCGGTTACCTGCCTGAGGCGGTCGTCAATTGGATTTCTTTGATGGGCTGGAGCTACGACGACCACACAGAATTTTTTACCCTGCCTGATTTGGTAGAAAAATTCAGCCTTAGAAAATTAAACCCCTCGCCGGCAGCCATTAACTTTACCAAGCTGGATTATTTCAATGGGATGCACATCCGCAGCTTGAGCCTGGACGACCTGGCCAGGCGGATTAAGCCGTTCTTTAGAAAAGAGGGCGTGCAAACGGATGATGAGACGTTATTGAAGATTTCCCCACTTTTACAGGAAAGAATGGTAACGCTCGATGATGCGCCCTATTTTGGTCGATTTTTCTTTCAAGACACGGTTCAGCCTGATCCCGAAGACCTGGTTGCAAAAGGTTTGACACCGCAAGAGTCGGCCGAATTGGCTCGAAGATCTTATGAGATCTTATCCGGGTTAAGCGACTTCGATTCTGAGACGATCGAGCCGCCCATGCGTGCCATGGTTGAAGCTTCTGGATATAGCGCCGGGCAGGTTTTCGGTATTTTGCGCGTAGCCATAACCGGCCAAAAAGTCAGCCCGCCGTTGTTTGAAAGCATGGCGATTGTTGGAAGGCAAAAAGTGCTTGAACGAATTCAAGCAGCTATCCGAATCTTGGAAAATATGAATTCGGTTTAATTGAGTAAAGGCCTCGATCCAGCCTTTGCTCAATTAAAAAGAAATACAATTTCATTTTCCTTTGCGTGGATCGTGCACGAAAAAATGAAGAATAATGGCTGTAGCCAGGGAAGCGACCGTTGCTGCCACAAATGTGACGGGATAGCCGGCTCTGTCCGCCAGGAATCCTCCAATCAACGGAGCCAGGATTGCGCTTGGCGCGACCAGGGTATTTGCCAATCCAACATAGGTTGGCCTCTCTTCGTCGCTGCCGAAACTTAAAGTGAACGCTATGCCAATTCCCCAGGATACAGTGTTAGCGATTCCTGTTAGGATGAAAATAACCAAAAACGGGCTGGCATCCGTCGCCCGCCATGCTAGAAGTGAGCTGATTCCAGCTGCGATGGCGCCAGCCTCCAGGATGTACCGGCGGTTCCAGCGGTCAGCCAGCCACCCTAACAGCGGATTGGCTATTGTTTGGGTGATTAACAAAACGCTTGTCATTACACCAACCGTAAATTCGCTCATTCCATGCTGGCGAACGGCATAAACCGTGTAGAAAGCAAAGGCCATCGTTCCAAACTGGGCCAGGTTCCGCACGATTAAGTACCAGCGAAACGCCGGGTCTTTTTTTAGAATGGTCGTGATGCTTTCCCAAAATGGCAGGGCAATGAAGCCGGTTGTGCGAATAGCATGAGGCGCTTCTCTTGTAGTATTGAGCGAAATCCACGAGGCTGCAAAACAAAATGAAGCGATCAAAAAACAAATTGAGTAATTATAGGGTTGAGTGAAATTCTCCAGGATGAAGCCGGCGGCGATTGCGCCGCCGCTGGAAAGCAGGTTGGCAGCGGATGCCTGGATGCCGAAAAAGGTCGCCAGGTATTCGTTCGGAATGACCTTGTTAATCATGTTCTGCCAGGAATTTGCAGTAAAACCGGCTCCCAAACCCTGCCATGCTAGCAATAAAAAGGTCAGCACAAGCCCTTTTTGTGGGCCGATGAGCGGAATAATCAAAGCGATCAATGCCAGGATAAGAATCGGCAGGCGCTCATGTACGGTATAAGCCATGACAGACGGCTTATAGGTGGCCATTTTCCCGACTTTTTTTGCCAGAAAGAGTTGGGGCAATAGGAAGCCGATATTGTGAAAAGCGGGAATCAGGCCGATCAAGATGGCTGAATTAGTAAGTGTTGAAACAAATAACGGAAGTACGGTTGAAAATGAAGCAAATCCCAATGCGCAGCCAAAAAAGCTACCGTCAATGACGTTTACGATGTAATTATGTTTAAAATTCCGGCGTACTTTTTCTTCAGTGTTGATTAAATCCATATTTTTGGAATTTAATTTTCGCATCAAAATAATAAAATAAGCCCTTTAACCTGGGGCCTATTTTACTCACTTTTTTTGTTGAATATAGAAATTTAGAACAAGCTCCTGATGGCAAGCAGAGCCCCAAACGCAGCCAGCGGTATCCCTATTGGAGCCCCGATGACCGTCACGATCAAGATCCCGCCGACGATCATTAAGACTAATCCAAGTATTGCGCCAATCAGGCGGCCGGTCAAGGTTAATATGAATGCCAGTAGTTTCCAAAGTGCCACAAAAGGCCAGGTGATACAGGAAGTAAATCCGTTCATGATCGAGTCTCCAGATTTATGATTGGCTTGATTGGACTGCGGGCGTAACAATATTGGTGCTCTCCCCTAACATTGCTTTCGTAAATTTTGCCCAGAGATCAGCCGTCAAATTCAAAAAATATAATGAAAGAGGGGTCAAAAAGACGCCGACAACGGCTGCTAAAACGGATAAGGGGAAGTTGTCAATCCGCAGGTAAAAGAAATTGATGTGTACAAATGGATAAATAACAGGTGCTAAAAGCAGTCCCAGTGATATGGATAGCAGGGTTACGCAAAGCACAAAAGTTATAATCCCTAGTGGAAACTTGATGAATAAATAAGCCAGGCCTTTCCAGGTCAGGCTGCTGGAGAGATACCTTCTTAATTGTTGAATAATTGTCTCCCCCGAAATTGCGCTTGAGGCAGTCTTGGGAAGGTCGATTCTTAGCAAAACGATGGCTAATTGGCGTTCAAACTGGGTTAATGCCCACGACAGCGCGAAAACAGCCGCCAGGATAAGGAATCCGACCCATACGATCAACAGTCCAAATCCAAGCGAAATGCCTGTAATCAGGATAATAAAATAGGTCAGACCTAGCGGAAAGGTCAAGAAAAGATATATTAAATTCAAATAGGTCTGTGGTTTGGTGAAAACACCGAACAATTTTTCAAGTGTACTGGGTGAATTATCCATTTCGATCCTCTACGTTAATATGACTACTCATGATGAGCGCATCTCATCACCCATCATTTAGGTATACGGAGGATTGAAGTTTAAGTTGCAAAGGTTTGCGATTTTATTTTGAACCTCAGCCCATATTCACTTTCGCAAACCCGGCTTGAGGGAATGGACAATTTTCCGCCACAGTCTTTGAGCAAGCGAGGTATGGAATTCGCCAATTAGATGGAGGCTGTAGCGGGCTTCTGAAAACGTCTCAGTCAGATTCTGTACTTCTTGTTTTACCTCAGGGATTGCTTTCCCAAGATCCTGCGCGTATTGATACGGAGTCTGGTATGGTTTACGGTTAATGCCAGATTTTTTGGATCTTTCGATCAAACGCATATAGTAGAAAATTACCTGCTGGCGAGGGGATAATTGGCGGAAATTAATAAATCGTTTGATTTCACCGCCTGGAAAACTTGAGTTCGGCCTGAATACTTTTTGCAGTCCTTGTGTTACGGCTGAAGCAATTTGCCTTTCCACACCTTTTAGCCAGTCCCAAACTATTGAAAAAAACCTTCCCAGATTATGTAAACCAGGAATTTTCTGGATGAATTTGATCAATTTGGAATTCTGGCGGATAAAATAGATGCAAGCAAAACCGACGATTGCCAAAAATGTCGCCCAGAATATAATTGATTTTATAAGCTCCCACCAGGGCATAGGTGTGCTGGGCGTTTGTAAATCGTTCAGGTTAGGCAATGTTAATGGATTGGTCGCCTGGGGAGGAGCGCTGCCCCCAAAAATGGAAAAAAACCAGCCACACGGAATTGCCAGGAGATTTATTAAAGAAAAAACCAGTTGAAAAACGAAATAAATAATTACTCCCAATACTTCCAAAAAGCCGTATGTGTACCTTGTGGGCAAGAGAAATGAGATCGCTGCAATCAGGGCAAACAGAATCAGGCTGAACATAATCCATTTCTTGCCGATATCCGGTGCGAAAGGGGTTTGATTCCAGAACCAGCGCCCGCGCAACAAGTCGAATTGAGTCTGGCTGAGGAAGACCAGCGCCAATAAGAAATAAACCAGCACGAAGGCAATCGAAGCTGTTGAGGCTGGGGTTTCACCCCAGATCTGATAAAGATCGATACGGGTAAGCATTGTTATGAAGACCATGAGGCCGCCGATAAAAAAAATTTGTTCTGCGGCACGTTTTCTGGCCTCCTGGCGATCATTTTCGAGTTTTCCAAGCTCCCATTTGAAATCCGTCATTTCAAACTTTAACAGATCAATATTTTCGGCGATAGATCTACTCATTGCCCAGCAAAAGATCAGGATTAGTAGAATGGGAGTGAATGGTCCTTCAAAAAAGTGAATCGGATCCTGCTGCCAGCGCGGCAAATCGATCCAAATCCGGTCGATCCCGGTGACTATGTAAATGATGACCTTCAGCAAGATTGCAAATACGATCCATTCAGCGAAGTGGTACAGGTATCTTGCCCTGGATTCGAAATCAGCGGTCAGGTCTTTTGTAACGATCGCTTCGATTGATACGAACCAGGCGACTAACGGGATGTAGTACCAGCCATTCCATTTCGGGAGGAGGCGCAAGCCAAACTGCGTGATAGACAAGGTTGCAACTGCCATCATTAAACTGATTAATACCTTGAGCGTCCAGTTAGACAGGCGTTGACTTGATTGAAAAGTGTTTAACAAGCTCTTCAGCATGGCTCAATTCCGCCAGACATCCAGGTCTCTTTCGTCGAAGAAGTAAAATAACGGGATCTTATAATATTCTGCCCGATGTCGGATGTCGGCCAGGCCAACAATCTCTCCACATAAAATGAGCACGATATCAAGCCCATTCCTCTTGGAATTATATAATTCATCGAAAATAGTTGCGTTTATCTGGCCGGTAATAATGATCACGGTTGTGCCCCAGCTCAAACTGAAGCGATGGCGATGGAGCATCGAAAGGAGCGGTTCTTCACCTGTAAGCTGGACGCGCGCCAGGGTTTCCATAATCCGCATCAGGTGCATTCTACCTTTGCGAGGTTGTAGAGGTTGGAAAAATGAATCTTTCTCTATCACATCCTTTCCGTTCGTAAATAATCCGACGGCTTGTTTCTTTCCGGCAATCCAGTTTGCCAACGAAGCAGCGATGGAAATTCCCATCTCCATTGCAAAAAAGCGAGTTTTGAGCTGGTATTCTTCCGGATTTAAATTAAGCAGCAGGATCGTCTCTAATGCAATGGATGGCTCGAATAATTTGACCTGGAGCTTCCCAACCGAGGCTGAAGCTTTCCAATCGATACGTCGGATCGAATCGCCCGACCGGTAATCTCTTTTTCCGATGGGCCGGCTAGGATCTTCGAAAATTGGCCGTTCATGTTTTAAATCACCTAGCGGAGAGCGTGAAGGAATCCTGGCTGTTCTTATCGGAAATACCTTAGGGTAAACAGTTAAGAAGTTTGGCGCGCCTTCCATTTCCTTGATATGAACCAGGCCCAACAAGTCTCCGGAAGAATACCAAACTGGGCCGACTTTGTAATAGCCTCTTTTTTTGGGAGACAGCTTGTAATCCAGTGTGACTTTTCCATGACCGGGAAATGATACGATTTTCTGAATCGATTTTGACGCTGCAATTTCAAGGGGCACGAGTTCTATAACCTGAAGCCATACGGCTGGCAGCCGGCTGTTATTTTTTAATTCCAGCAGCACTGGAATTGTTTCTCCTAGGAACGAATGATCTGTAAAAGTGCGCGTGAATGAAATAGACCTCAACACCCGATTATTCCACCAATTGCCCAGCAGGTAAGCGCCTGCAAACAGGTAAACCAGCGTGAAAATAAATGAGTCCTGTGAAAGGGCTCCCAGGAGGATCATTACTGCCAGAAAAGTGATAAAATAAGCGCCCATAGCTGGGGCTCCGGCTTAATGACTTTTGGGGGTCAAATTATCAATTTCCAGGATGACAGTCTTCAGGATTTCCTCTAAGATCATGGGTGTGGTCCGGCCACGCAGCTGCGCTTCCGGAGAAACGATCAGTCGATGACCGAGGATGACTGGGACGAGTTTTTGAATGTCATCCGGGATAACGTGGTCACGCCCCTGAATAGCTGCGAATGCCTGCGACGCCCTGAACAACGCCAGGCTGGCACGCGGACTCGCTCCCAGCAAAAGATCACGGTGGGTACGGGTTGCATTAATCAATTGGACGATGTATTCTTGCAGGCTTTCCTCAATATAAATATCCCATACTTTGTGTTGAAACTCGACCAACTGGCTTCCATCGACAACCGAATTGAGCTGATTGATTGGGTGCTCGTGACTGAGGTGAGTCAATAGCCGCCTTTCGTCAGAATGGGACGGGTAGCCTACACTTAATTTCATTAGAAACCGGTCTAATTGAGCCTCAGGTAGAGGAAAAGTCCCTTCGTATTCGATTGGATTTTGAGTGGCAATAACCAGGAAAGGACGCGGCAGGGGGTAGGTTACTCCTTCGATTGTCACCTGTTGTTCTTGCATAGATTCCAGGAGAGCGGATTGTGTCCGTGGGGTGGCCCGGTTGATTTCATCAACCAGCAATATATTTACAAAAATTGGACCGGGATGAAATTCAAACTCACTGCTTTTTTGATTATAGACGGCCACTCCAGTCACATCATTGGGGAGAAGATCCGGTGTGCATTGCAGCCGCTTGAACTTACCACGCAGGCTGGTCGCCAGCGAACGTGCCAGCATGGTTTTACCGGTTCCCGGAACGTCTTCAAGCAGGATGTGGCCTTCGCTTAAAAGAGCGACCATTAAAAATTCAATGGTAGACCGCTTGCCGATGATCACTTTTTCAATATTATCGAGTACTGAAAAGGCATACTCTTGAATATCGGTCATTTTTCCCTGCCGCGTCCCAAAAAAGCCGGAGATCAGGCGCTCCGTTAGGCCGCCTGAACTGTCAGGCGCGTCATCACATCTCCTTGCCGAATGCTGTTCACTACCGCCATGCCGGAGGTCACTTTCCCAAAAACAGTATGCTTGCCGTTCAAATGGGGTTGGGGAGAATGGGTGATAAAAAATTGGCTTCCATTCGTATTAGGTCCGGCGTTTGCCATAGAAATGACCCCGATTTCGTGTTTCAGTGGGTTATCCTTAACTTCGTCTTCAAATTTGTATCCTGGTCCGCCGGATCCTTTGCCGGTAGGATCGCCGCCCTGGATCATGAAATTGCTGATGACACGGTGGAACACCAGGCCGTCGTAAAAACCTTCGTTAACCAGGAATACGAAGTTATTGACTGTTTTGGGCGCATGTTTTGGATATAACTCTAATTCGATCGTCCCCTTGTTTGTTTCAATTGAAACCCGGTAGATCTTTTTGGGATCAATCGTCATTTCTGGAGCTTTTTTCCATTGTTTGGTGGTCATCTACATCTCCTAAGATTTAAGAATTTGTCATTTATTGATCGCATTGATGAAAGAAACCCTATTTTCAGGCCCTTTGGGAGTTGCCGTGGTTTCAGGGGCAAAGTGCGCAGCACTTTACCCCTAAAACCACGCTAAAACCCAAAGATCTTTTTTTTCATTATATCATTGGGCCAAATTCGGGGTGGTATAATCCTTTGAGGCATGTTCCAAGAGCGATATCGCCGGATCCTGTGGTTTTTTGGCCGCGCCATCCTGTCGTTTATCTGGTGGGACATTATCCTTTTCAGAATCGGTTTTAGGGGGTGGGTGCGAAATACGCGCAAAGAACGCTTTCGACGTATAGCCAAATCATTTCGACTGGAAGCCATACGCATGGGCGGCGTCATGATTAAAGTCGGGCAGTTCCTGTCAGCCCGATTGGACGTCTTACCGCGCGAGATTACGGATGAGCTATCGGGATTACAGGATGAAGTCCGTCCAGAATCGCTTGAGGATATGCGAAAAGTGATCGAAACTGAGTTTGGGATGCCGCTCGAAGCGAAATTCGATGAATTTCAAAATTCAGTAGTGGCTTCCGCCTCAATCGGCCAGGTTTACCTGGCTAAGTTGAAAAACCTTGATCCTTCGATGCCCATTGCGTATAGTTTTTCTGCGGTTGCAGTCAAAATCCAGCGGCCACACATTGAAGAGATCATCGCCACAGACCTTGCAGCATTGAGAGTTGTAGCCCGTTGGCTAATGCGGTATGGACCGATCCGTAAACGCGCCGATGTCCCCGCGCTGCTAGAGGAATTTAGCAGTACCTTGAATGAGGAGGTTGATTATCTCCACGAAGGAAAAAACGCCGAGATATTTGCGCATAATTTCGAAAACAGGCCTGAAATCCGCGTGCCCAGGGTTATCTGGAGCCATACGACGCGACGGGTCCTGACCCTTGAATATATTGAGGCGATCAAGATCACCGATTATGCTGCTATAACCGCTGCCGGAATTGATCGCAGTGAGGTTGCGGCGCGGTTATTTGACACGTATTTGAAACAGATCTTTGAAGATGAATTTTTCCACGGCGATCCGCACCCTGGAAATTTGTTCGTTCGTCCCGATCCGCTTGATGAAGGCCAGGAAAAACGCACCTGGAAATTGGTTTTTGTAGATTTCGGAATTGCCGGCACCATCACACCTACAATCGTTGATGGATTAAGAGAAGGATTGATCGCTATTGGTACCCGGGATGCATCCAGGTTGATCAAAGCTTATAAGATCCTGGATGTGCTGCTGCCCGGGGCTGACGTCGATTTGCTTGAACGCGCCAGCTCCAGAGTTTTTGAGAGCTTTTGGGGCAAGACTGCGCCAGAGATGATGCAAATGCGCGCTGAGGATGCGCGTGAATTTGTCAACGAGTTCAGCGAGCTGGTGTACGAAATGCCATTTCAAGCACCCGATAATATTATTATGCTGGTTCGCTGTCTCGGGATTCTTTCCGGTATTTGCACCGGCCTTGACCCAGGTTTTAATATCTGGACCAGCATTGTGCCATATGCTGAGCGGATCGTTCAATCTGAGTTTCAGGGAAGCTGGCGGTTCTGGCTGGCCCAGATCGGCGATATGGCTACCCTGTTATTATCGCTCCCTAAAAAAACGGAAACCCTGCTCAATCGGATGGAGCAGGGTAAACTCGAAGTAAAGAGCCCAGAGCTCGTTTACCGTATCAACCGCCTGGAGCGCTCCACCCGCCGTTTTTCAGGCGCGATTGTCTTTGCTGCGTTCCTGGTTACCAGTGTTCAGTCTTACCTGGCAGGCCAACTCAACCTTGCGATCGGCCTCGGAATTGGAGCTTTCCTGGCATTTGGCTGGATCCTCTTTGCTCGTTAGCCAGACTTTATTTCTTTTCAGTCCGTTCGATCGCCACGTCCAATAATTTTCTCAAGCCGAGCAAAAATTCTTTGCGCGCTGTCCGGCGGCTTTCTACATACCCTGGCGGAAGCATGGCTTCCCAGGTTTTGCGCATGGCTTCTCGGGCGGCTCTAAAATGCTGCCGGGCTTCTTCCAACTCAGGATCCTTCGAGTGTTTTTCTTCGTTTTCTTCACTCATTTTTCACCTCTTTACTAACTGGAGCTGCTTGCTTGCTGCGCCTCTTTTTCCACCTTCCGCCAGGATTGGCTGAGCATCCAATCCATTACTGGATTGACGAGATTGAAGGACATTCCCAGACCATAAATGAAATACCAGGCTGAAGTTGAACTTCCAGGTAATATCGTATATTTCCCCTTCGCAGCGTCTTTTATGATAACCTTTGCCACGTAATCCGGTTCAAATACACCGACATTATCCTCCGTAAACGCTTTGGTGATGGCGGGTTTGAAACCGTTTTCAACTTCATACCCTGGCGTGCGTGTATCGGGAGGATAGACAAGCGATACCCTGACGCCAAATTTCTTAAGCTCGAAACGCAATGTATCTGTAAAACCTCTGACTGCGAATTTCGCGCCGCAGTAAGCAGTATAGCCAATTGTGCCAATAAATCCAGCCATTGAGGAGATATTAATAATATGACCGGAGCGCCGCGCTATCATTCCAGGGGCGATTTTTTTGGCTGTGTATACGAGCCCAAAATAATTCACGTCCATTTCCTGGCGAAAGACTTCTGAATCCAGATCAGTAAACAAGCCAGGCCTGGCGTAACCAGCCGCATTGATTAAAATATCCGGCACACCATTTGCTTCGATGAACTTGGTAATTTCGGTATTAATTTCCGGTTCATTTGAAACATCCGCTTCAATTGTGCCAAATTTCTGAGCAGGATTTACCCGGCATGCCTCGATTTCTTTTATCGCAACGGCGAGTTGTCCAGGACGGCGAGCCAAAATCCATACGTTGGCTTCTTGTTCAGCTAACTGCTTGGCTAAACTCAAGCCGATACCACTGGAACCACCGGTAATTAAAATTAATTTATTTTTATAGTATTCCATTGTATCTACCTCATTATCAATATACCAATTATCGCTATGAATAAAAATATTAATTGCGGCACGACCCACATGATCCGCCGCTGCACCCGCTGCAATTGCACGTCGTATTTCCTGCAATCGCACGGCCTTCGGTGTGCGCATTGAATTT
>DATKKB010000082.1:0-13995 GCA_035543095.1 Anaerolineaceae bacterium
CAAAAAAGGCGAACTGATTGAACTGCTCGGCAAGAGTACGGCTTGCATCGAGCGGGACAACTTGACCACTCGTCTGTTCAATGCTCGCTTGACCCGCAAAACCCTGGCTTTTTCGAAAGACCTTGCGTTCCATCAAGCCGCCGTGACCTGGGAAGATGCCTATCACAACCTGGTCCGCCCGCATAAGGGATTGCGCCTGCGAAATGCAGATGGACTGCCATCGAAATGGATGCCTCGGACTCCAGCAATGGTTGCCGGCCTGACCGATCATATTTGGAGTGTTAAAGAGCTGTTGCCGTCTGTGCCTTTACCAAAGGCTAAAAACACTTGTTAAGGAGATTATCTATATTTGGGTGAGAAAAATAGGAGCGATTATTTGGATAAGAAAAGGTCACGCTTATGGCTCAAAAAATAACGGAAAGCAGTTTGAGATCTACATCATCCTCCGAAAGTTTTGCACGTGGGAACCAGCTCTTCCAGGCCGGAGCGGTATTTGACACCTACCGGCAGGGCGATTTGCTCACCGCCAGGTGCGAAGGCAGCAGCGCGCCTTATTACCAGGTGCGACTAACCATCGATGAAGGCGGCATCCAGGAAGCGTCATGCACCTGTCCTTACGATTGGGGCGGGTACTGCAAGCATATCATTGCCGTTATGCTGGCATACATCCATGATCCGGAAACCTTCGCCGAGCAAAAAAGGGTCGAAGACCTGGTCAGCAGTTTAAACAAGGAAGCCCTGGTTCGCCTGATCGCCGCATTGGTGGAGAAAAATCCCGACCTGTATTTTTTGGTACAGACGATCTTGCAGAGTGAGGCTGTGAAGGCAACACCGGAGCAGTCCCACCAAAAACGCAAAACCCAGGTATCCAAAAGCGAATATCGCCGGCAGATTCAAAGCATCCTGCACGGCCTGGATGGATACCGGCGGTCGGAGGCCTATTGGATGATGAGCGGGATGGTGGAACAGCTGCACACCATTCGGGATTCGGCCTATGCCTTCCTGAAGGCCGGCGACGCCGAGGGAGCCATTGTGATCCTGACCACGCTATTGACCGAGGTCAGCGGGAGTTACGAAGAGTTTGACGATTCGGATGGCGAATTAGGCAGCTTTTTGGATGAGCTGGCGCTGCCCATGGTTGAAGCTATCCTGAGCGCCGACCTGAGCAAATCCGAGCGAAACCGGCTGGCGAAAGAGCTGGAGCCGATGATTAACAATTTGTCCGATTACGGCATCGATGAGTTGGATGTCATCCTCACGGCTTTAAAAAAGGGCTGGTCTCATGAAAGGATTATCGATGCTGAAGAAGAAGATTTCGATGACGAAATCCTGGTCGAAGCCCAGTTGAATGTGCTGGAACGCCAGAACCGGCTGGAGGAATTCCTCCAGTTATGCCTTGAAACCGGCCAATACCTGCGTTATATCCTCAAGCAGATCGAAACAGGAGCTTTCGATCAGGCTGTCGAGATGGCCTGGAAAACCCTGACAATGGCTGAAGATGCTCTGCAAGTCGCTAAAGGGCTGCGAGCCGCCGGTCGCCTGGAGGATGCCCTGCGGCTGGCCGAGAAAGGGCTGGGGTTGGATGGCAGCAAACGCAACCTGGGCGCCTGGCTGGGACCGGTCGAGGAAGCCCAGGGTCGGACGGGGCAGGCCCTCCAGGCTTACCAGGCTGCCTTCGCCAGCCTGCCCTCTCTGGAGCTTTATCAAACCCTCAAAAAATTGAGCAGCAAAGATTGGGAAGCCATGAAACCGGCGCTGATGCGCGTATTTGATGGTGATCGTTTTGCGGAAGAGCAGGTGGATATCTTCCTCTTCGAACAAGAATGGGATGCAGCCATCGCTGTGGCTGACCGGGTAGGTGACTGGCAGTACAACCTGGTCGAGAAAGTCGCGGATGGGGTGATTTCCGTCCGGCCAGACTGGGTTATTCAGGCCAGCCAGAAACAGGCCCAGGCGCTGATTGACAAAACCCAGAGCAAATATTACTCCATCGCTGCTCATTGGCTGGCGAAGGTGAAGCAGGCTTATCTTTCCACCGGAAGAAAAGCTGAATGGCAGGGCTACCTGGATGGCTTGAAGAGCACCTATTCCCGCCGGCCGGCGCTGCAGGCGGAGTTGAAGAAGTTATAAAGTACATTGGCGAATTATCCATTCAGGCGTACCTCGCCCGAGTCAAGCCCAAACACGGTCGAGCCAGTCGAAGATCATCATGTGTGCCAAACGCAGATTGTTCAGGGGGCAGTGACAATCTGCGCCTTCTTCAGCAGTGAAATCATGCAGCGTGACGGGAACTCCTCGCTCCGCCAGGTTATTGGCGACTACCTGAGCTTGTCGTTGAAGCTCAGCGGCCTCTCCCTCACTCACCAGGATCAGCGACGGCCATTGGATGTCTGCAATACTTGGCTAGGGGAATCCCTACAACTGTTAACCAGCTAACTGCGGCTACAACCAAGACACAAAGCGCCAGGCTGGCAACAATCAAGTTTCGCTTGATACGTAATAAACGAACACTTAAAGATGTCAACCAGTGTTCTGCCCAGCAAGTACCTGCTGCTAAAAACCTTGGGTAAGATCCTGGCTCATCTCATTTCTGCCTTGTCTCCTTTGGATACTGAAATCAAAATGATATTTAGATCCCGAATGCGATCCGGGATACCAAATAGGGCAGACTCCTCGCACACGAGGCGCACGAATTCCTGAACACGCTCAACCAGGTGATCCGTTAACCCCCAGATATCTCGACAGCGCCAAAATTATCCATGGATGAGTTGGAGCGAAGATAGAAGGATAACTATATTATATCTTGACATCCGATATATCGCGTGGTATTATAATGATATACGATATAATGATCATAATTATATTGCAACTCATGATAAAGGAGGCAAGGTGCTCACTCAAAAAGAACTCAACAAGTATTTACCCCTGTCAGAAACGACCTTTTATGCCATGCTATCCCTGACTCAGCCGATGCACGGCTATGCTATCATGCAGAACGTGGACCAGGTCAGCCAGGGTTTCGTCCATATCGGGCCCGGGACCATCTACGGCATCCTGTCCACACTGGAAACACAGGGGTTGATCCGGGTGGATGGTGAAGAGGAACGCCGGAAGTACTACCGCCTCACCGAGAAAGGGCGCCAGGTGCTGCGCGAGCAGATCCGCCGGCTGGAAGTGATGGCCGAAAACGGCCGCCAGATGATCCCTGCTCTCGAAGCGGATATGAAATAAAACAGGAGGCAACGATGAATACCAAACCGATCCATCGCACCAAATGGTTCTGGGGTTGGCAGGACGATAAAGAAGAGGCCTGGCTGCAGGAGATGGCACGCCAGGGGCTTCACCTGAAATCCCCCGGCCTTGGATCCTACACATTTACACAGGGAGAGCCGCGCGAGATGGTCTACAGGCTGGATTTTTTAAATGACGCGAAAAACCGCGCCAGCTACCTGCAGCTCTTCCAGGATGCCGGCTGGGAGCACGTCGGCGAGCTGAGCGGCTGGCATTACTGGCGCAAAGCTCGCAGCGGTACAGAAAACGATGAGATCTTTACCGATGCCGATTCGAAGATCCAGAAGTACAGGCGGCTGATCAACTACCTGCTGGTGACCCTCCCGATCTACATTCCTATGTACATCGTGGTGATCAATCGCAAGACCGGGATCATCGAAACGATCGTCCTGGTTGCCATGCTGCTGATCCTCGCCCTTTATGGCTTCTTTTTCATCAAGCTGCAGCAGCGGATCAACCAGTTGAAAACCCAATCTTTGTGTTCCAAGGAGGAGTGACGTCTCCTTACGGCCAGGTTCATTTTCCATTTGATCAAGAGGGAGAGACAAAATGAAATCCACCCTGTCTCGATCCATAAGCACTTTGTGCATCGTTGCATTGGTCCTTTGCGTTTGTGTTATCCCCTCCAACGGAGTGGCTAGGGCAGCGCCGGCAGCCAATGCCCAGGTAGCCCCTGTTAGCGCTTTGGGATTATCCGACCCGGTCGAGATGGGAGCTTTCATCGACGGCATCATGGCAGATCAGATAGCCACGAACCATATCCCAGGTGCAGTTATTGCTGTCGCAAAGGATGGCAAGATGTTCTACGAAAAGGGATATGGCTATTCCAATTATGAAAGCCGCACGCCGGTCGACGCGGAACAGACAATTTTCCGGGTCGGGTCGGTTTCCAAGCTCTTTGTCTGGACAGCGGTTATGCAGCTCGTTGAACAGGGTAAGCTGTCCCTGGATGCGGATGTAAATACCTACCTGGATTTTAAGATCCCGGCTACTTTCCCACAACCGATCACAATGATGAATCTGCTCAGCCATACAGCGGGTTTCGAGGACAGGGGATATGGGAATTACAAATTGAAGCCAGAAGAGCTGATCTCGCTGGAGCAATATGTGAAAACCCGTTTGCCCGCCCGGGTATATACCCCAGGGACGGTGACGGCTTATTCTAATTATGGAGCGTCTCTGGCGGGGTATATCGTCGAGCGCATTACCGGCATGCCGTTCTTTGAATACACAGAAAAGTATATCTTCTCTCCGCTGGGCATGGCGCACAGTTCTTTCCGCCAACCCCTTCCGCCTGAGCTCGTATCCAGCCTGGCGAACGGATACAATTTTTACGATGGGGAATTTAAAAAAAGCGGGTTCGAATACGTTCTATTCTACCCGGCTGGCGGCTTGAGCAGCACAGCAGCCGATATGGTTCAATTCATGCTGGCTCACCTGGGCAATGGGCAGCTTGGGGCAAGCCGTATCCTATCGGATAAGACCGCGCAGCAAATGCACCGCCAGCTTTTTACCAGCGATCCGCGCCTGCCCGGTATGGCATATGGTTTCATCGAGAACAGGATCAACGGACAACGCCTGATCTATCATAGCGGCGATACCACTTTCTTCAATTCAGGTCTTTATCTGATTCCGGATCAACAATTGGGGATCTTCGTCGCCACCAATGCGCCCGGGGGAAACCAGACCCGCTCCATGCTGATCCAGAAGTTTATGGATCGCTACTTGCCGGCGCCGGCTGAAGCTCCGGAAACGCCTGCGGATGACTTTGCCAGCCGGGTTGCGCCGTTCCTCGGAACTTATTATGCAAGCCGCAGGGCTTTCACCAGGCCCGAAAAAATCATGTCGACTCTTGCAGATTCGGGGACGATCAGCCTGGATGGGGAAGACCAGCTGACCGCCAGTCTCTCTGGCAGAACTTTCCACCTGGTTGAAATCGAGCCCGGCCTTTTTGAAGACCGCGAGGATGCCAATATTAAAATGGCGCTGCATACCGATGAGCGCGGCCAGGCTTATCTTTATATGGCAGGGCCGAATTTTGCCTACCTTAAAGTACCCTGGTATTGGGGGTCATCCTTTGTCAATCTATTAATCATTTTTGGTTTATTGGTCTTCGTTTACACGCTGACCACATGGGCCGGCATGGCTTACACCTGGCTCCGCAAACGGAAAAGCGCGCCAGAAGCGCCTGCAAATGCCACCCTGCCCCGTTTGGCACGCTGGACGGCAGCCCTGTTCTGTTTGTTGGGATCTTTATTAATTATCTGCCTGCAGGTTGGCCTGGGCAGCGTTGATCCAAACCTCGGCGTGCCGATTTATGATTTCAACCCACCCCCACTGTTCTTCTTATTGCCCCCACTGACCTACCTGGTAACCGGTGTGGGGGTGATAGTCCTGGCCTTTACCCCGTTGGTTTGGGTCAGGCGGATGTGGAACCTGACCTGGAGGCTGCATTACTGCCTGGTTGCCGTCGCTGGCCTGGCAATGGTCTGGCTGTTTTGGTTCTGGAATCTGAATGTCCTCTTGGGTTGATAGGTTGGATTAAAATAAGAGCTGATCGCAATGCCTTCTCTGGTTCACAACGATAATATCCTTGGCAATTCAGACAGGACATTGGCTTCCAGACTGCAACGGCCTTTTCTATGACTTGGATGTGCCATGCGATGCTCAGGTTCTCTGCCTGTGCATCCGTCCAGATGATGAAAAGGCTAAAAAATGAACCGGTTATTTGCGCTCAAGCCCCTATCCTTTTGGCCTTCGTTGCTCTATTTTGGAATACCTGCCCTGCTCTTTTTCGGCGGATTCTATGGGCTGATGCCATGGCTGATCACCCTGGGCTGGCTGCCTTTCTACGCATACATGCTGGCTTTGAGCATCCCTTTCTTTTTCATGCATACGGCCTCCCTGGTCTGCCTGCGCCAGGAAGGTTACCCCCTCACTTGGAATTCCATCAGGACATGTTTCCGCTTGATTCGGATGGACGGGCAGGACTGGTTATGGGCCATCGGTGTGCATATCCTGGCGGAAGTATTGTCTAATTTCGTCATTGGGCCGGCTTCCACATTTTCAAGTGGTGGGATGCAATCAAAAGGAGTATCCTGCTATGTCTGAAAAAAGGCGCAATCCGTTCAAGCTTAAGGATTTTCGCGGCGTCAACACTGATTTCATCGCTAGAATGGAAGCGAGGAAAATCAAGAACACAGGACAGATGCTGGTCGCTGGTCACACCTCAGATTTGAGAGCAGTGTTGGCGAAGGAAACCGGTATCTCGGAGAAAGTGATTCTCGAGTTGGTGCAGTTATCAGACCTGGCGCGTCTCCCCAGGGTGAAAGGCATCCGCGCCAGGTTGTACCACAAAGCCGGGGTAGATAGCGTGGAAAAAATGGCGAGCTGGGAGCCAGAAGCCCTGCGGAAAATGGTCACAGAGTATGTCGAGCGAACAGGATTTAATGGGATTCCACCCCTGACTAAGGAAGTCAGCTCAACAATTGCCAATGCCCGGAGGCGGCCGAAGGTTGTTGAAGGTTAACTGGGGCTATTTGTTCGTCAAACGCGGTTATGAAACAACAGTGCTGGGGCATACCCTTAGCGACTGGTTACCCTTGATGGTATTTGCAGGTTAACAAAGGACTTTATGAAACAGCTTTTGAGCATCCCTCATCCTACAAGCCATGGCATGTGCCCGGTCAATGGCATCCGCGACCTGGTTCAATGGCGCTCGGGTCTGGATTGGTCAAACGAGTTCCTTTGGGGGTTGGGGCAAGGCGGGGGTTTTGCCTACCTGCGCTTCAACGCCGTCGATCCGCCGCGCCAGGTGCGCGAATACCTGAACTCCCCGCCAGATCTGGAAGGAAATCATCTCACCCCCGGGCGGGGATTAATTATTGCCTTTCTGCAGCAAGCCAGGGAGATTGCCGGGGTGGATTTCTCGGAGGCGGTCGGACATTTCCAGGAATCGATTTCGGTCATCCCAGAGATTGCCGGGGCGATCCGACAAAATGATCTCGCAAGAGCTGCCCTGGGATTTGAGCGGGTTGCCAAAGCGGAGATAAGCGCCTTTTCAGCGTTGAGCAAGGCCGTGGGCACTGCCTTGTAAGGAATTTTCGGGGGTGAAACAATGAACGAGATAATCGTGATGCTATCCGGTGGGAGCCTGATTTCGGATGGGAGAGCGAACGAAGCAGCCGAAAGAGTCCTGGCTAAACCCCATCTTTTTGATCAGCTGGTTGAAGGCCTTTCTGAATCTAATACGGTAATTCGGGCCAGAACGGCACATGCAATGGAGCGAATCTCCCGGACACATCCAGAGATGGTCAAAGAGCTGCTGCCGAAATTCATTGAGATGGCTACCCGTGATCCTGTGCCAATGGTCAAATGGCATATGGCGATGATTTTTGGCAACCTGCCGCTTCCTGCGGAATCCGTCGATGAGATAATCCAGGTGCTGTTCCGGATGCTCGAGGATCCGAGTATCTTTGTTAAAAGCTGGGCCCTGGTCAGCCTGACGGTTTTGGGGCGCCAGCATGAGTCAATGCGGAAAGGGATTGCTGATCGTATCCGGCCTCTCCTGAATGATCGCAGCGTTGCCATTCGAAGCAAGGCCATCAAAGCGGTGAAAATCCTTGAGAATGATGTTGAACCGATACCCGTTGGATGGGTAAAAGCCAGGAGACCTTCTGGATAGAGACGAAGCGAATGGGTAAGTAATGGGATTCCGATAAATTGGAGTGCACAATGGACAGGGCAATGAAAGAACAGTATGACCTTCTCAGTTCCACCGATGACACCACCCGTATGGGAGCGCTGCAAACGATTTTGAAATTAACCGATCAAAAGGTGGATTGGATTTACGAGGTCTGGGATGAGCTTTTTGAAAAGCTAAAGAATGAGAATTCGTTCCAAAGATCCATAGGGATTATGGTGATCTGTAACCTGGCGAAAAGCGACACGCAAGACCGGTTGAGCGATTGCCTCGACCTCTTGCTGGCGCATACTCAGGATGAAAGCTTCATCACCTCGCGGCAATGTATTCAGAATATCTGGAAAGTAGCAGCTACAGGTAGGCAGGCCCGTGACAAGATTCTCGACCTTCTGGAAAAGCGGTATCGAGAGTGCACGAATGAAAAACACTACAACTTAATCCGCGCCGATGTCATTCAATCTATCAGGAGCATCTATGACGCCACCAAGGAGACAACACTCCTGACCAAGGCGCAGATGCTGATTATAGAAGAGGAAGAAGAAAAATATCGAAAAAAACTGATGGCGATTTTGAATTTATCGTAATCGTTCTGAAAAGATGCATCGGGAGCGTTAAAGGATCGCTTCACCTTTGTCACCTTCGACCCAACCGATCAGCCCACACCAGAGCCACTCAAAGCCGACCTGGCCTGGGTTTGGGCTGCGCTATGGATCCTGGCAGCTGCCGCTTCCGCAATACTTGCCGCACATTTTCTGAACGGTGCCTTCCCATTTTTTACACTTTTCTAGCTGATCATTCCCCTGATCGTCGTCATTCGTACCGGCGATACCGCCCGCATCGGTTTGTGGTGCATACCCATCAAAGGTTTTTTTATCGTTGGTATCACAGCAATGCTTGCCTTGTCTGTAACCGTATTGCTGTTCGAACCCTGGTCCCACACTGGCAGAGAATTGTATACCCTGGCGCTTGCCTCGCCCACACCAGATGCCACCTTTTATGGCTGATACAGTTCAAAGGGATCCCAGGCACTATCGCCTGGACGATCTACTTTGACACCCTGAAACCGAACCCGGGTCTATCCGGCAGCTCGGCATCCCAGACGTACCAGATCCCGAACGCTTCTGCTCCGGGCTGCAGCCAGGATAAGACTGCCCGGCTGTAGGATGCCGCGACCAGCAAAGAGCTCCAGGTACTGTCCGGGCACAGCTCAGAGATACAGTCGGTAGCCTTCAGCCCGGGCGGAAAGATGCTGGCAACTGGCAGCGGTGATAACACCGCTTTCATCTGGGATGTGGCAACCGGGCAGTCGCTGCAAACCCTGTTTGGCAGCTCCGGCGGCGTCACTGGAGGACTTGCTCGCCCTCGCCCAATCCCGTGTCACCCGCCGGCTGACGACCGCCGAATGCCAGAAGTCTCTACACGTCAAAACCTGTCCACCAGGTAAATGATAAATTTAGACAAGCCAGGCGGGTAATTCACCATTCGGTCATCTTCCAGATCTCCGGATAATCTTGCAAACCCTCCTGGGTGATCTCGGCGAAAAGTGCTACCGCCTGTTTGAGCTCAATCAGCGACTGGGCGTCCTGACCTGCCTGGTGGTACAGGTCCGCCAGGTTGTTCTGGATAGCGGCCTGGCGGTGGCGGTCGCCTATTCGGATGCATAGATCCAATGCCTCACGCGCCAGGGGAATAGCTTCGGCCGGGCGGCCGCGTTCCTGCAGCAGGCGGGCCAGGTTGTTCAGCACTGCGCAGCGCATCCGCAGGTCGTTAGTTCGGTTGGCATCTTCAAGGCTGCTTTGAAAATAACGGCTGGCTTCATCAAGGGCGCCTCCAGCCCGTGACAGGATCCCTTGAATGTTCAGGGCCTGGGCAAGCGCGCCCGGGCCGGCAGCATGACGAGCATGTTGTAGCGACTGATCAGACAGGCGACGGGCCAGTTCCAACTGGCTTCGGCGGTAAGCCGTCAGGCTCCAATCGGCATACAGGTGAGCCAGCCAAGCGGGGCTGCCATTCTCCCCCGCCGCATCCAGGGCGGCCTGGTAATGGCCCTCGGCGGCATCCCACTCGCCTCGCCGCTGGTAGATCTCGCCCAGCTTGTGCATCAGGCTGGACAGGCAGGCCGGGGTGCAGAAAGCCGCCGCAGCCTGGTAGCTGGCGATGGCCTCTCGGTAATTCCCCAGCAGCGTATACAGGTCGCCGATGGCTTCGTGGAGCTCGGCCGGGTCGGGGTGCCCGGCCGCCAGGGCCGCCTGGTAGGCGGATAAAGCCTCATCGTTGGCATACAGCCGCCGCGCCTGGTCGCCCGCCAGGCGGTAGAGTTCGGCCGCCCGCCCCGGCTGACCGGCCTGTAGGAAGTGACCGGCTGCCAGTCCTGCCCAGGCGACCGCCTCACGACTGCCGTGCCCGGCCGCCGCCAGGGCTTCGCCTGTCCTCAGGTGGAGCAGGCGACGCCGCGCCAGGCTGGTTTCCTCATAAGTCACCTGGCGCAGCTTTTCGTGTGTAAAATCGTAATCGCGCTCACGGCCTTCGCGGATCAATCCCAGCCTATCCAGCTCCTCCAACCCGGCGATGGTTTCCAGCTCGCTGCGCCCGCTGACCGCCTGCAGGGTGGCAAAATCGAACGATCGCCCAATCACCGCCGCCGCAGTCAATAACTGGCGGCTCAGTTCGCCCGGGATTTGCAGCCGCTGGTGCAGCAGATCCCGCACTCCTTTGGGCAGTTCCCAGCCGGCCGCGTGCGCATCCAATGAGCGCAGGTATTCCAGGGCAATGAATGGCAGGCCCTCGCTTTCCTGGTACAGCCGGGTTTCCAGCTTCGACAGATCGGTTTCACTGGCGCCGGGCAGCAGCAAGCGGGCCAGCGCGCCAATCTCGGGCTCCGTCAGGCGGCGCAGGGCCAGGTACAGGCCGCGCCCGGCGCGCTGTTGTTCCGCCTGGAGTTGGCGCAGCCGCTCCTGGTGCAGGGCTTCGTGGCTGCGCCAGGTCACCAGGATGTGGAAACTGCCCGGCTGCGAGCGCCGCGCCAGGTAGGCCAGCAGGTCCAGCGTGGCAAGGTCGGCCCAATGCAAATCGTCAATTAACAGGAGTCCCGGCTGCGCGCCTCCCAACAGGCAATCTGCCAGTTGGCGCAGGGCTTCATAAAAACGTGCCTGGGCGGCAGGGCTTTCTGGCAATGCCTCTGGCGATACCGCCCGGGGATAGGCGACAAGGCCGGGTAACAGCCGGCCGGCTTCCGCCAGGACGGTGGGTGGAAGCTGTTCCAGCCGCCCCACCAGGGCTGGCTGGCTGAGGAGCGCCCCCAGGCTCGCCATGATGGGCGCATACGCCAGCCCGGATTCTCCTTCATAACAGCAGGCCTGGGCGACTACCCGGCCCTCCGCCCTGGCGGCCGCCACGATCTCTGCCGCCAGGCGCGTCTTACCCACGCCAGCTTCACCTTCCAGGCTGATGAACAGGCCAGCGGTTGCCGAATGCAGCGCGTCGAGCAGTTTTACCAACTCTTTGTCGCGGCCAACCAACGGCCAGGCGGAGAGTGTGGATTTTACCTCCATGGGCACGGGCATGGTAGTCCTCGGCAGTTCGATCTCATTGGATTTGGGAGCCTGATCTTGCGGCATATGCGTAGATACCGGGGAGCTGCTCAAGATTTCCTGGTACAGGCGAGTGGTTTCCTCTAAGGGACTGACGCCCAATTCTTGCTCGAGGATACGAACGCACTCCCGATATTGGCGTAGAGCTGCGCTGCGCTGCCCGGCGCGGGCGTAAAGGGTCATCAGCTGGCGGTGGCTTTCTTCCAGCAGCGGGTCCAGCCCAATTCGCCGGGTGGCATACTCGATCGCATGCGGATAGTTTTTTACAGCAGCCGTCAAAGCCGAAAGCCGGTCCAGGCAGCCGATCATTAGCTGGCGCAGTTCTTCAGCTTGCTGGTACTGCCATTCGTCGAAGGCCGGGCTGTCGCGCAGGTTGAAACCGGCCATAAAATCGCCCCGGTACAGGCTGGCAGCCCGGTCGAGGTTCTCAAGGTGGGCCGGCTCCTGCACCAGGCGGCGGAACTCCAGCACATCCACCCACAACCCAGAACCTTTAACCACTCCGACCGCTTCACGCCGGATGGACAACACCCCTTCTCCCGTTGCCCCATTTAGGGTGGAAAGAGTCCGTCGGAAAGCCGCCCGGGCGTTGGTCGGATCGGCTTCAGGATAGAGCAGGGCGGTCAGGGCATCGCGCTGCTGATCCCCGCCGGCCAGCGCCAGGACAGCCAGCAAGGCTAGCGCCTTGCGAGTATCCATTTCGACCGGCTGGCCATTTCGCTCCAGGTTCAGGCTGCCGAAGAGGTAGAGGCGTAAAGGTTCCATGCGGCATATTGTAACGTACTTTGGTTCGTAATGCATCTCGTAACGGTTGGAGGACGTTGAATCGCTATGCTGATGAAGGTAATCGAACAAGATTTGAGAAAAGTGGATAATTTTGATAAAATAAATAACATTAGGAGTTAGCAATGGAAAAAACTGGTCCCCAATTGCGGCAAAGAACAACGGGCAGTGACGCGGCCGTTAGCGGCCTGTTCGGCGGTCTGCTGGGCGGGCTGGCGATGGCGCTGGTGATCGCCCTCTTCAGCCTGCTGAACGGGCATGGGCTGGGCTACCTGGGTTATTTTTCAACCGCCACGGCGGTATCGCCATTGCAGGGCCTGCTGATGCACCTGGCGGTCTCTTGCATTTACGGCATGCTCTTCAGCCTGATTCTCTATTGGACCCGGCTTGAGCGCCTGAAGGTCCCGGGCTGGCTGGCGGGGTTGGTTTACGCTGTGCTGCTGTGGGTCCTGGCCGTCACCGTGCTGCTGCCGGCAGCGCACTCTCTGATGCTCTCCATCGGGTGGCCTGCCTTCTTCTTTGGCCACCTGGCCTACGGCCTGGTGCTGGGCTGGAGGCGCAGCCTGTGAGCCAGCCAGCAAACTTGGCAGGGCAGCCAGTGAAATTCTGGTTGTTCGCAGTCAAGCTGCATAGGGCGCGCTGCTTTAAGCGCACCAACGAGCTCGTTCCTTTTCGCTTGCCATTCGCCAGGTCAAGCGGCTTGTGAAAGGATAAAAGAAAATGGCAAGAATTTCACGCTATGTTTATGCTGTTATCGCCTGGCTGTTCGTCATCGGCGTGATGGTGCAGGTTTTTCTCGCCGGCATGGTGGTCGTCGCTTTAAAGCTGGGCTGGGATTACCACATCACCCTGGGCCATACACTGGCTGCACCGCTCCTGCTGATGCTTATCTTTATGTATATGGGGCAGTTACCGGGATTGATCAAATGGATGACCTGGGCTCTCTTTGGGGTTTACGTCCTGCAGGCAGATGTCCTCATCTTCCTGCGGATTCAGGCCCCGGTTCTTTCCGCCTTTCACCCCGTGATGGCCCTGGTTGACTTTGCCCTAGGCGTGGCATTAGCGCGACGCGCCGGGATGCTTACGCGGCAGGTCCAGGCTATCACGCAGGCCAAAATAGAAGCTCCATCCACAAACTGATGAAGACGGTTTTTTATCGTATCGTTTTATATATAAGTGGGGTCGCCCTCATTTTGAATGGGCTGGCGCTGGTGGATTTTGTCCTGCACCCGGCGGCGGGGGATCACAATTTTCATTCCGCTCTCTTCCGAGCTGTTTCGGTGCTGGTGGTCATCCCCCTGACGCTCCTGGTTGGTTTCTTAATCATCCGGCGGGTTCCCGGAAATGTCGTCGGTCCCCTGCTTATCATGTGGTCCGGGTCGGTCGCATACTATTCCATCAGGGACGATATCGGGCAGGTGTGGTTTTCCCTTTATTATTTTTATAATATCGCATTTGGCTGGTTCAGCCTTTTCTTGTTGATCCTCCACTTCCCGGATGGAACGATATACCCGCCTGTAACCGCCAGCTGGATTTACCGCATCGCCATCCCCAACGTCCTTTCTGGCACCCTGATTTTCCTGAGCCAGGCAGTCCTCCCGGTGCCAGCAGGGATCATTAATCCCTTCT
>DATKKB010000083.1:0-13762 GCA_035543095.1 Anaerolineaceae bacterium
GGAGATCAATCCCCTGCTGGGTTCTTATGTGACCGCGTCCCAGTTTACCCTCAAGCCAGGGGAGACCCTGACCATCACGATCCTGCTGCACAACAGCGGGACAGAGGACGTAACGGCGGATGTCGTCGACAAGCTGCCAGAGGGCCTGGATTACAAGACCGGGACCGCAAGCGGCGGCGTCTATTCTTCCACCAAGCATACGCTGACCTGGACAGGCGTAGCGGTTCCTTCTGGAGAAGATATCTCGCTGACCTTTGACGCCACAACGACTGTGACCACGCCAACCCCGGCGATCGATACCGCGACGATCACTCAGAACGGTGAGAGCATTGATCGGTCGGTCGTGATCCTCCTGGGGAAACCGCACCTGTCGCAGGATATCACCCGGCCGGTGGTTCAAAGCTTTACGATTGGCGACGCGGATGTCCTGACGGATCCAGACGTAGTCCTGCACACACAGGTGACGAACCCTGCCGACGCAGCCACCATGTTCCTGCGGGAATGGCAGATCAATCCTACCCCCTTCCCCCACTGGCAGTTGGTGAAATCCAGCGGCTGGGTCGATTTCAAGGCGGATTATCCCTGGACCTTGGGCGACCAACCCGGACCCCATTTTGTGACGGTTTGGGTGGCAGACAGCGCCAAGAATATCTCCCTCTGGACCCGCAGCTCCTTTGATTTCGCCAGCCTGCTGGTGTCCGGATCCAAAGTGGAACAATATGGGCTGGTTCCGTACCTGGTCTACTACGATAAGGGCGTTGATGTTGATGCAGTTCTGACCTCAACCAGCGGCGATGCGGATCTCTACGTCTGGAAGCCAGGCAATTTTATTCTGCCGGATCACTCCAGTATTCACTCGGGCACAGATGTCGACGAAGTCCAATTCACCACTTCTGAGTCAGGGATCTATATCTTCCTGGTCTACGGCTATAAAGCCTCCACCTATGATTTAAGCATTACTCCTGGAGGCGGCACTTCACCGGCAAGCGCAGTGTTGCCTGCCCTAACAGCTCATCCTAATTTGATTGCCAACGCAATGTCTCGCGATGGTCTGACTCATGAACCCATCTTCAGCGTCATCGGCGTAGACCCGTTTGGCGTCAATGGCCCAGGTACCCCTTCAACTGGTGCCATCTACTTACCTTTGGTCAGAAGATAACTCCTTCCCGGTCCCCATGGCTTTCTCCCGCCGCCTGTACGGGACGGGAGAAAGGCCAAGGAAACCAAATTGATTGGGTCCTAGAAAAAGGAGGAGATCATTGGCCATCGAGCATGATTAAGTGGATGGATCCAAGAATTGGGGGAGTAAGTGCAAAAAATTTTTGTAGACAATACCGAGATACCACTTCTGAAGCGTGCTATCGATGGAGATAGTAATGCATTTGGTGAATTGTATATGCTTCATCTGGACCCAATCTACCGGTATATATACTTTCGGATAAACGACACGAATGATGCTGAGGATCTTACTGAACAAACCTTTCTCAAAGCCTGGCAGGCTTTACCGGATTATCGAGACATCGGTAATCCATTCTCCTGCTGGCTGTACCGGATTGCCCACAATCTGGTCATTGATTATTGGAGAAGCAAGAAAATCGATCTTATCGACAGGAGCGTACACCCTGGTGAATGGCCAGAAATTGAAAGCAACCTGCTCAAACGAGTTATCGAAGCGGAAGAAGCAGGCGCTCTTGCCAGAGCGATCTCCAGGCTGACCGCTGACCAGCAGCAAGTGATTTTGCTTCGCTTCGTGGAAGGATATAACCATGCCGAAATCGCTCGAATTCTGGAAAAGAGCGAGGGAGCATGCAGAATGTTACAAAACCGGGCGCTAATAGCCCTCAATCAAATCTTACAAGGCATGCAAGGGTAAAGCGGCTATGGACGAACATATCTCACCCTTCGATCTCATACTGGACCGCTGCTTAGAATTTGTAACCGGCGAGGGCCACACTGTGACCGATTGTCTGGCACAGTACCCCGACCAGAGAGAAAGTCTCGAACCCCTGCTGAAACTGGCCCTCTGTTTACAGACTGCCCAGAATATCAGCGCGCCGGCCGATTTTCGTCTGACTGCCCAGACGCGGATGGAAAACCTGATCGCTGCTTACCCCAGGTCGCACAAGCATAACCACAGTTTTTCCGGAACCATCCAAGGAATCGCCAAACGCCTGCGCCCAGCCATTCCCGCTCCACAGGTAACTCTCCGTTGGAGATTAGCCGGGCTTGCAATGATCCTCATCCTCTTCATGGCTGTATCCTCGGTTCAGGCATCGGCCAACTCTCTACCAGGGCAATGGCTGTATCCATTGAAACGGACCTTGGAAAACGTCGAGTACGATCTGGCAGGGAGCAACGCGGCCCAGGGAAACGTCTCCGCAAAACATACTCGCGAACGATTCAACGAGGTCGTCGGTTTAGCCAAAACACAACCCCAACAAGAGCTGGCTAAAGCATCTTCTAATTTTCAAGACCAGTTAAAGACAACGCTCAATTACGTCGATTCCCCGAAAGGTATCTCAGACCGGGACCGTTCTGCCCTTTCAAGCCGGGTTTATGGGGATTTAAAAGAGGAGGAAAAGGAGCTGCAGGCATTACTTCACGAAATCCGCGCCGATTATGCTTACCGAAGGGATCTGAACAACCTCCTGGTTCTTATCCAGGGCAAACTGGCTCATGATAAACTCTGGATAGCGCTGCCCCCGGATCAGACGCCCTGGATCCCCGGCCTATCCCTTACGATCAGAGCAACTGAAGAGCCCTCCCGAACGACCACCCGGACCCCAACGCCCCTTCCTAAAAATACTGCTGCTTCGAATAGTGTAGGAGGAACGCATGAGCCGTGGAATTGGGGTTCAGAATGGCCCAGCGAATGGCCTACGCTGGAAGAGACACCTGGGCCTGACACGCAATGGACGGAAATCAATCAGCCCTGGTCCACCATGATACCGCTGCCCACGCAAATGGCAACGGCTATTCCGACCATATATTCAAAAATAGAAACCTTGATCCCCTCTTTACCAAAGGATATCACCACCAAAATCCCCTCATTCCCTGATTTTCCACATCCCGATTGGCCGCCTGAAGAGCCGTAAATGGTTACCGACAGAAGTCAATGAGGTGAGGTTTTCCATGCCCGCATTCCGCAAAAAAAGGCAAAGCCCGGATTTTTCTCGTGAAGAAGAGAAGAACGGATCTCTGATCGAGTTACGTCAGGTGACCAAGGCTTACCAGACGCCAGCGGGAGATTTTTTAGCATTGAAAAATATATCCCTCTCCCTTCATGCTGGCGAATTTGTCGCTGTAGTTGGCAAATCAGGGAGCGGCAAATCAACCTTGATCAATATGATCACAGGGATCGATCGGCCAACATCAGGAGCAATCCTGGTAGCGGGTGTATCACTCACCAAACTGAACGAAGATCAACTGGCAAAATGGCGTGGGATTACGATCGGAGTAGTCTTCCAGTTCTTTCAACTGCTGCCAACCCTGACGGTCTTGGAGAATGTGCTCATGCCGATGGATTTTTGCGGCAAATACCCACCTCGCAAGCGGAGACAAATTGCCATCGAGATACTGAAACAGGTAGAGATGCAAGACTGTGCTGATAAGCTTCCCTCGGCAATCTCAGGCGGCCAGCAGCAGCGTGTCGCCTTAGCCCGCGCCATTGCCAACGACCCGCCTATTCTGATCGCAGATGAACCCACGGGTAACCTCGACAGCGCAACGGCTGATGCGGTTTTTAAGCTTTTCGAACACATGGTGATGCAAGGAAAAACCGTCCTCGTCGTCACTCACGACCGGGATCTTGCCGAAAGAACCTTCCGGATCATTCAAATCATAGATGGAGAGATCCAGCAATCTCAATTTCTGAACCAACCTGAGAGCACTCCTCACCCGGAACCGTCCTTTACAATGACGGATCAAGAATAAGGTGTATTCCAATTTTGCAAAGCAGCACGTAGTTTAACAGCCGGTCCCGAGCAAGACCATTTTCCATACCCTGTCATTGCCGGTTAAAAAGTGAGAGGAAGAGATGTTTGGGCCGCGTTGGACGAAGGTTTTTCGTGATTGTTTTGGGAACATGGGAAGAAGTCTCCTCGTGGTGCTTTCCATTGCTGTGGGAGTGGCTGCCGTGGGCATTGTATTAGGAGCCCACGAAAACCTGTCGAAGAACCTGAGCGCCAGCTACGCCCAAATCAACCCTGCCGCAGCGAGCATTACGGCCGAACCTTTCGACGAAGATCTCGTCCGGGTGGTCAGGACGATCCCAGGCGTCGCCGCCGCTGAAGGGCGATACACTCTGACAGTGCGAGTCCGGCAAGGAGAAGATGATTGGCGTTCCCTGAAATTAACCGTCGTTCCGGATTATCTTCACATTCAAATCAATAAAATCTACCCAGAAAGCGAGGCGTGGCCCCCTCCTGACCGCTCCTTAATTATTGAACGAGCTTCACTGCCCTTGCTTGGTAACCAGGTCGGGGGTACTTTGCTGGTTCAAACCCCAGAAGGGAAACAAAGGGAGATGAAAATTGCCGGGTTGGCTCATGATTTGAGCGAACCAGCAGGCACTTTCACAGACCAGGCGAGCGGGTTCATCACCTTCGATACGCTGAAGTGGCTGGGCTATACACGTTCGTATAACGAAATGTTAATCCTGACCAAACTTGATCGACCTGACCGGGCCTATTACCAGCAGGTCGCTAATCTTGTCGCCAACAAAATGGAGAAAAGTGGCCGCCTGGTATATTGGACCACGGTTCAGGATCCGAACCAACACTGGTTCGAGCCACTCCTGACCCCGATGACGTCGATTCTGGGGACGCTTGGAGTGCTCTCTCTTATCCTGAGCTGTTTTCTGGTCATCAACACGGTCAATGCGCTCCTCTCCCAACAGGTGCGCCAGATTGGCATTATGAAAACCATCGGGGCAAGCCGCCTGCAGTTGGTAGGCATGTTCCTTACGCTGATTGGACTGTTCGGAGTGTTTGCATTGGTTCTCGCAGTACCCCTGGGGGTCCTGGGGGCCAGATTGAGCGTTCACTTGCTGGCAGGTTATATCAATTTTGATCCGCCAGAGTACCAGATTGGCCCTTCGATCTTCCTTCTCCAAATGGCTCTTGGACTGCTCATTCCTCTGGTGGCTGCACTTTTCCCGGTGATTTCAGGGACTCGAATCTCCATTCGCGAAGCGCTGGCTTACACCGGGCTTGGCCAAACGTATTTTCGCTCGGACTGGATTGACCGGATTGTTGGAAGAATTCAAACCCTTCCCCGTCCGATGCTGCTTTCCTTGCGAAACACGTTCCGGAAGAAGGCTCGCCTGGGGCTCACCCTGGTTTCCCTTACGCTGGGGAGCGCCGTGTTTATCGCAGTGGTCACTGTCCAATCCTCGTTGATCAAAACTCTCGACGAGACCCTTCAGTACTACAAATTCGATATCCTGGTCTCCTTCGAACGCCCCTACCGGAAAGAAATGGTTCTGGCTGAATCGCGCAAGATACCAGCGGTCACCGCCGCGGAGACCTGGGGGGTCGCCAATTCTCACCGGATTCTTCCGGACGCCAGCGAAAGCGACAACATACTGCTGGTAGCTCCCCCCACCGGGACAGAAATGATCCAGCCCAGCCTGATCCAGGGACGCTGGCTGATCCCGGAGGATGAAAATGCTGTGGTGATCAATACGGATGTGCTCCGCGAGAATCCCGATCTGAAAGTCGGTTCAGAGCTGGTTCTAAAGGTGGAAGGTGTAAAGACCAGATGGAAGGTAGTTGGCATCGTCCAGAGCGTGTTGATCGGCCCCTGGATCTATACCAATTATCCCTATTTCGCTTACCGGCTCAATAAAGCCAACCTCAGCAGCGCAGTTTACCTGGTTACGCAACTGCACGACCCGGCTTCCCTTAAATTTATTTCGCGCCAGATCGAGCAGCACTTCGACCAGGCTGGCCTGAGGATCAACTCAACAGCGCGGGTCAGCGATCTTCGCCAGGCAGCTATTCTCCAATTCAATGTACTGATTCTTTTTTTGTTGATGATGGCTATCTTGATAGCTATCGTCGGTTGCCTGGGATTATCGGGTACGATGGGTTTAAACGTGGTCGAGAGAACGCGAGAAATCGGAGTGATGCGTTCGATCGGGGCCACGAACAAATCGATATTTGGAATTTTTATATTCGAAGGTGCTTTCATCGGCTTGCTTAGCTGGGCGTTGGGCGCTCTGGCTGCCTGGCCGTTGGGATCTTTTTTATGCGACTTGATCGGGACCAGCTTCTTACAGGGACCCTTAATCGCAAGGTACTCTTTTATGGGCGCTGCTGCCTGGCTTGGGATCGTCCTGGTCCTATCTGCCCTGGCCAGTTTCTTACCAGCGCTGAATGCTGCCAGGTTATCCGTTCGTGCCGTGCTTGCCTACGAGTAAGAAACACTGTTCTTCAACGATCTTGAATCGGAAATGGGGTGTCAGATGAAAAAAATTTCGCTTGTTGTTCTAGGTATTGCAATTCTCGCCGTTCTGGGTTTCCTGTTCACTAACTCTGGCCTGGCGTCCGCAATTATCAGGAGCCAGAACAGCGCTCAACCCCCTGCCACCAGCGCAGAGGTGATTCCTGCAGTCAAAGCAAGCAATGAAGTCAATGTCCAGGGGCGCCTGGTTCCCGGACAGTTCGTTGATTTAGGTTTTAATACAAGCGGAATGGTAAAAGAAGTCCTGGTAAGCGAAGGCCAACAGGTGAAAGCCGGTCAAATTCTGGCCCGACTGTACAGCCAGGAACGAATCCAGGTGGATCTTACCGCCGCGAAACTAGAGCTTGCCAATGCTCAAAAAGAGATTAATGACCTGAAAAACAGCGCTCCTTTGATCGCCGCGCAGCTTCACTATGATCTTACCCAGGCCAGGAAAGAAGCCGATGAAGCCAAGAAAAAGCGCACTGCGTTGGATTATCCCAGGTCGACACAGGTGATGATTGACCTTGCAGAAGATAAATATATTGATGCGCAAAATAAGCTTGACAAAGCTCAAGAATTTTATGACCACGCTAAAAACAAAATGGATGCAATCGACGCTCTATTAGCTGCGCAGAAAGAACGCGAAACAGCCCTGGCAAATTTGAATTGGAAAAAAGGAAAGGCGTCTGTATCTGAGATCGCCGAAGCCGATACGCGCCTGGAACTGGCCATCGAGAAGGTGAATGATATCCAGAGGCGGTTGAGTATCTATGAAAAAGGGCCCAATCCTGACGAACTCGCCATTGCGGAAGCCCGACTCGAGAACGCAAACGCTCAAATTGCTGCTGCTCAGGCTGCTCTGGAAGAAATGACTTTGAAAGCCCCCATGGCCGGCACGGTGATCAGTATGAATCTCAAAGTTGGGCAGTACCTCGATCCCGGGACAATCGTGATCAATCTGGCAGATTTCTCGAAATGGTACGTCGAAACCACCAATCTGACCGAATTGAGCGTCTCCAAAATTTCGGTGGGTACCGCGGTTCAGGTCGGTTTTGATGCCCTGCCTGGGACTTCACTTCCGGGAAAGATCGTCTATATCAAGCCTTTGGGAGAAAACCAGCAAGGTGACATTACGTATACCGCCAAGATCGAACTGGAAAAAACTGACCCGCGATTACGCTGGAACATGACTGCACCAGTGGTCATTCCGGCGAAATATTAGTTTTTCTTTCTCGCGAGATGACTGATTGTATGAGATGACTGATTGTATGGCGTTGGATTATCCAAAATCGGTGAGCGCCGTCTGATCCGGGGATTAATCGAGAGAGGCGCTGCGGAAAGCGTAACTGAGTGGCTTCGACATCCTCGCTATTATTTTACTGGCTGGATAGAAGGGTGATCCCACACAATTACCCTGGCTCAGTCAAAATCCGCTGATTCTGAGGTCCTTTTAGAGTCCGGCCAAATCTTTCTTCGATGATTGAAGAGTAGCCTATTTTGCCGTCGAATGGATGGCTAAGGGGGCCACGACCTGCCTGGTTGTCGCTTGCAGGAAACCTAAATACATCAAAACAACGCCCACAAATTCATTGATATAGGGAACATCCGTCAGCCCTGCTTTGATCAATGAACCCGCCATTGCCGGCATGAGCGCTCCTGCGGCAATCAGGAGGTTTCCCAGTACACGGTTAGGGAGAACCTTTTTGCGCCAGAATAGGAATCCAGAATGGATCGCTCCACCTACCAGACCAATCGTCCCATAAATATTCAAAAGGATGGTCAGGGCGATCATCCCGCCATTGCGCGTTAAGATTGCTTGGTATTGGGTAGAAATAGGAACGTTCACCTGATAGCCTGCGGCAGACGCAGTAATGGGGGGCAGGCAGGACCAGGCCTAAAGCAGCCAGGGTCGCCAGCCCCATTAATCCTGCCAACCCGGGCGCCGCCCCTCGCTTTCGCACTAGAAGGAAAATAGTACCCTGCCCCAGCCAGGCTGCAGTAAGCATCGCTCCACATAAGTACCATAGCTTCAGCATCAACCCGCTGAAGGTGATCGATAATACCGCTTCGGAAAGGGTTCCCAGACCGTAAAGGAACAGCCCAAAAGACCGGGCCAGCAAATATGGGCTTCTCCGGTAGAGGAACCGGCGAAATACGGAAACCATGAAGCCGATCGACAAGATCACCGGGATCCATCTTTCCATTGTCCGATACATTTATGGTATGATCGATGACGGAAATGGGCTCACCTCATGGAGTTATGTTCTGGAAACAAAGCTTACCATGTTTCGGGCCCATTGCCCGTTTAATCCGTTTCAGCACTTGGCGGATACTAAAGTTTATTTGAGTTTACTTAATTCTAATCTTTACCGTTGCATTCGTGCCAATGATATCTGCAAGATCTAAATCTTTGAACAGCCTGATCTTGACAGGGATCAATTGGGTAATCTTGGTATACGTACCGGAGGTTGTAAAGCTGGTTACTGGACCGGTGAGTTTTGTCGAGGTTACAGTATTGACCTCTTGTACATAACCATCAAAACTTCTGCCATATGCATCCAGCGTAACGGTTGCGCTCTGCCCCTTATGTATTTTTAAAATTTCCGTTTCTTCCACGTTCGCCGTAATGAAAATATCTGACGTCTTTGCTACAATCATGACCACATCCGATGGGGTAGCATAGTCTCCTTCTTCCATTTTAATATCAATCACTGTGCCATTGATCGGTGATTTTATTTCAGAGCCGCCAGTCACCCGCACAAGCACCTGTCCCGCACTTACCGTTTCGTTTTGAGATACATACACATTTACCAATTTTCCGCTTGCGTCTGCGGTAAGCTGGTATATCATCGTGTCCACCTTGGCATTGTCCGTCTGGTAATAGAAATTACCTTCGTAAAAAAAGTACGCTGCGATACCTAAGCCGGCAAGCACGATCACAATCGCAGCACTGATGAGCATCGTTTTACTGATTTTCCTTTTTGCCGTTTTAGGCGTAAAATCTTGTTCGTAATCGCCTGTTTTTTCATTGCTGGCCATGTTCTATCGCCCTTCTTTCGAATTGACTGTTGTACATTTCGGCGTAAAAACCGCCCGCTGTAAGCAGTTCCACGTGATTTCCCTTTTCAATAATGTCCCCATTTTTCAATACGAGGATGAGATCGGCATTTTTAATCGTTGAAAGTCTGTGTGCGATAATAAAACTCGTCCTCCCTTTCATCAAGGCATCCATTGCCTTTTGAATCAGGATCTCCGTACGGGTGTCAATTGAGCTGGTCGCTTCGTCGAGTATCAAGATTTTCGGATTCGCCAGGATAACACGGGCAATGGTTAATAATTGCTTTTGCCCTTGTGAGATATTATCCGACTCTTCGTTCAAGATGGTATCATATCCCTGTGGCAGCGTTCGAATGAATTCATCGCAATGGGCCGCCTTCGCTGCGGCAACGACCTGCTCCCTGGTCGCGCTAAAAGTCCCGTAACGGATGTTATCGTGAATGGAAGCGTTATACAGCCATGTATCTTGCAGGACCATGCCGAATATAGATCGCACATCGTTTCTGGTATATTCGTATATGCTATGCCCATCGATCTCGATATCACCGCTATTAATATCATAAAAACGCATTAAAAGTTTAACGATCGTCGATTTTCCCGCGCCTGTTGGGCCGACAATTGCCACCTTTTCTCCTTGCTGCACGGAGGCGGAAAAGTCATGGATAATTGGCTTAGCAGCGTCATAACCGAATGCCATATGTTCAAAAGATACGGCTCCCTTTACCGCGCTTGCAGAAGCAAGACTGCGGTCCGGGCTCTCTTCCGGTTCATCGAGAAATTCGAACACACGCTCTGATGCAGCGATGGTCTGCTGGAGCGTATTGGATATTGACGCAAGCTGCGTGATCGGTGCGGTGAAATTTCTCATATACTGGATGAACGACTGGATATCGCCGATTTCAATAATCTTTTTTACCGCCAGATAACCACCCAGGATGCATACGAGGACGAAGCCGAGGTTGCTGACAAACTGCATCATCGGCTGCATAATGCTCGTAAAAAACTGCGACTTCCAAGCGCTATCACAAAGCGTTTCGTTGATCTGGTAGAATCGTTCAATGGAATCATCTTGCCGGTTAAAGGCCTGAACAATGGCATGTCCGCCATACATCTCTTCCACATGCCCGTTCATTTTACCGAGCGACGCTTGCTGAGCCCTGAAAAATTGCTGTGATGTCCTGATGATCGTGCCGATGAGTCCGAACGACATCGACACCGTAAGAATTGCCATCACGGTCATCAGCAAGTTGATGCTCACCATCATCACCAGCACACCGATAATGGTGGCAACTGAGGTGATGAGCTGAGAAAGACTTTGGTTCAGCGACTGGCTGATCATATCGACATCGTTCGTAATCCGCGAAAGGACCTCGCCGTGTGTGGTGGTATCAAAATATTTTAATGGCAGGCGGCTGATTTTCTGATCGATTTCCTTGCGCAGATTATAGGTGACCTGCATGGAAACGCCAGACATGATGAAGCTTTGAGCGTAGGAAAATGCCATGGAGATCGAATACAGGACGATCAGGAGCACGATCAGCCTGCCCATGTAGGCAAAATCCATATACAGCCCTGTATGAAAATAGTAGGCCATCAGCCCTTCGGCGAGCTTGGTGGTCACCTTTCCCAACAGCTTGGGGCCTAAGATGGAGAAAACAGATGATAGGGCAGCAAAAACCATCACCACGACGATTTTCACCCGAAAGGGCTGCAGGTAGAGTAGGAGGGTTCTCAGCGTTTTCCGCGAATCCTTTGCCTTTGCGTCCTGCGGGTTAAAAATGAACCTAGGCCTGTTCAAGCTCATCCTCCGAGAGTTGCGATAGGGCAATTTCGCGGTAGACTCCACAAATGTGAAGAAGCTCGCGGTGTGTTCCACAGCCGACAATTTCGCCATTTTCGAGCACGATAATCTGGTCTGCGGAAAGGATGGTGCCCACGCGCTGCGCCACAATCAACAATGTACTCCCAACCGTCTCCCGGTGAAGTGCCTCGCGCAGGACGGCGTCGGTTTTCATATCCAGGGCTGAAAAACTATCGTCGAATATGTAAATGGGTGGGTTTTTCATCAGGGCCCTAGCAATCGACAGCCTCTGTTTCTGCCCACCCGATAAATTTGAACCGCCCTGGGCGATGTGCGCGTCATATCCATCTGGCATCGTTGAGATGAATTCCTCCGCCTGGGCGATCCGCGCCGCACGTTGGACGTTGTCGAAGGTAGCGCCGCTGTCCGCATACTGCATGTTGGTTTTGACTGTTCCGGAGAACAACATGCTTTTTTGAGGAACATAGCCGATTTTATTGCGCAGATCGCTTCGTTTCATATCGCGTATGTCGACTCCGTCCACCAGGATGCGCCCTTCGGTTACATCGTAAAAGCGGATCAACAGGTTCATCAGGGTTGATTTACCACTCCCCGTCACCCCGATAAATGCAGTCGTTTGCCCATGTTTCGCTTGAAAGCTGATATTCTTCAGCACCGGCTGGTCGCTACCGGGATAGCAGAAGGTCACGTTTTCATATTCAATATCTGGAACAAAATCCGCTCTTGGCCGAACCGCCTTTTTCTTGTCTTTAATCACCGTTTCCGTTTCAATCACCTCTTTGACTCTTCCTGCGCTTACCGCTGCCCGCGGAATCAAAATAAACATAACGGAAAGCAAGAGAAACGCCATAATAATCTGCATGGCATACTGCATAAATGCCATCATCTTCCCGATATCAATCTGCAAGGCCGCGATTTGATGTGCACCGACCCACACGATCAGCACGGTCGTAACGTTCATAATAAACATCATGGTCGGCATCATGATCGTCATCGCGCGGTTGACATAAAGACTGTTTTCCGTGAGCGCCCTGTTGGCGGCGTCGAACCTGGCCTCCTCAAATTTCTGGGTATTAAATGCGCGGATCACGAGCATCCCCTCCAGGTTCTCGCGGCTGATACGGTTCACCTGATCCACAAGCGTTTGCATTTTTCGCATTTTGGGCATCACAAGGTTGAAAAGGATGATGATGACAATCACCAACACCAGAATCGCTCCTACGATCGTCCAGGATAAAGTGCGGCTTTCCGAAACTGCTTTGATCGCACCGCCGGTGCCTAATATGGCTGCATAAAATAGCATGCGCACCAGCAAGACAATCAGCAACTGGATCTGAGTGATATCGTTGGTAGTCCTGGTAATCAGGGATGCGGGCGAAAATTTGTCAAGTTCAGGGTTCGAAAAAGTCTGCACTCTCTTAAATACATCCGCTCTCATATCCCGTGCGGTATTTGCTGCAATCCGGGCTGCAAAATACCCGACTGCGATGGAACATGCGGCGCTTAGCAAGGTAATAAGAACCATCTTAACGCCGGTTTGCACAATAAAATTGACGTTCCCGCTGAGGACACCGGTGTCTACAATATCCGACATATAATCCGGCAGCGAAAGGTCGCAGATTGCCTGTACTACCAAAAGCGCGAGGGCTCCCAATAACATGCTGAAATATTCCGACATATACTCCATTACCATGATCATTTGCGCCTCGTCTTTTGATGTGGCTTGATAATATTGTTCACCTGGTTAAAAATGCCGGTCGTCTGGCGGGCCTGCACCGCTGACCGCTTCGAGCGCCGGCGCCATTGATGTTGATATAGATCGTCAAGTCGCCTTTTTTGCAATTTCGGGTCAAATCAGGTACTGATCCAGGTTATCCACCAGCTTGCCCAGTAGACAGCCCAGCTCCTTGCACTCCTCCAGGGAGAAATTGTGCAGGAATTGTTCCCCGCCCTCCAGTATAAGGTCATTCATAGCTCCATAAAGCTCTTTTCCGACCCTGGTCAACCCCACGCGCGCACCACGCGTCAGTCCTCCAGGTCGACCAGCCGCCGGGCACAGCCGTAATCCACCAGCCAGTCCGCCGGGCGCGTCGCGGTGCTGAACGGCATCCCCAGGATGCGTCTCAGATCGCCCATCGTGATCGGCTATGAATGGCTAGAAAAATAAAACCAATGATAAAAAAGACGTTCCGATCATTGATCTGCTCGATCTTCTCGAGCAGGTTGTGTTCCTGGATACTACCTTTGACGTTTGGTATCTGCTCTGGCGGTTTTCCCCGGAAGCGCCGTCGCAGGTAAAATAGGCGCAGGAGAATATCTACAATGTCTTTTCGCGTCTCACTGGAGGCGGAAGCTGTATTTTCGCCTATTAATGTCTCCTTTTAAAAATTCTCAGGACGAAAATATATCACTTGGAAATAATTAAGTCAATTAATA
>DATKKB010000084.1:0-10501 GCA_035543095.1 Anaerolineaceae bacterium
CACTCACTGATACTGAATAATCCCTGACATTTTGCATTTTGGGACAATTGTCCCTATTTCCACGGGACACCTGCCCCCCTTCCGCGGGACACCTGTCCATCGCCTTCCTCCCCCATTTCTTCTAAAATCACTATACACGAACCACACGACCTTACCCCAGCAAGGAGTTGAATGGCGTAGCAAGGAATAACCTGGCCTGGATCAAAGGCGACATTACCGGCGACATTTATTACGACAACTTCCACGTGGACTCGAAGGATGTCCAATATCTGCGCCTGTACCTGATGATCAAAGGCGTAGTCGGAGCAGCGTCGGTCAATGGGGTGCGCGTGTGCGTGTATGGGCCGCTAGCCGAGCTGGTTTATGGCCATGTGCGTAAAGACAGCCGGCTGGGAGTGATCGGCCACATCCAGCAGCGCAAGACGCACAAGAGCACCCAGGTCTTCGAGGTTGTAGCCGGAGAAGTCGAGTTCCTGCGCAATATCGAATGGGAAGCCGGCGCCCGCATCCGGCAGGACCTGGTAGAACGAGTCGAACTGCGCCCTTCCCGCAAAATGATTAGTGCCAACTTTTGATGTTTTAAAGGCCCTTTGGGAGTTGGCGTGGTTTCAGGGGCAAAGTGCGCAGCACTTTGCCCCTGAAACTACGCTAAAACCCAAAGATCCGTTTTAAATCAAGGTTCGTTGATCTGGGCCAGGCCGGAGCGAATGGCGAGGACAGCGGCCTGGGTGCGGTCGGAGACGCCCAATTTGGCAAAGATCGAGCTGACGTAGTTTCGGACGGTGCCTTCGGACAGGTAGAGCTTCTGGGAAATCTCGGTGTTGTTAAGGCCGTGCGCGACCAGACGTAAGACTGCCAGCTCGCGCTCGCTGAGGAGCTGGGCCAGGTCGGGATCAGGGGAGGCGGTGGTCTGGGCGATCTGGGTGAACAATTTGCCGGCTACAGCCGGATCAACAAACGTCTTTCCACTGACGGTCCCCTGGATAGCGGCAACGAGGGCATCGCGGGGGGTATCTTTCAAGAGATATCCGGAAGCGCCGTTGCGAATCGCGTCAAAAACCCACTCGTCAAAATCATAAGTTGTGAGAACGAGGACGCGCACGCTGGGAAAGCGCTCCCGTATAAAGTGGGTAGCTTCGATGCCGTTCATGACCGGCATTTTCAAATCCATCAAGACCAGGTCCGGTTGAAGACTTTCAACCAGCTTCAAGGCTTCTTCCCCGTCGTTGGCAATTCCGACGACCTCAATTCCAGGGGCAGTGCTTAAGATGGCGCGCAGTCCTTCGCAAACAACAACCTGATCGTCACTGATCAACACTCGAATCATATTCCTCAACCGATCCTTTCCCCTGGCGCTTTCAGACTGCCCGGTTCGGGTGAAGGTAAATTGGCTGACTTTGGAGCAACCAGCTCAGGTGAAACGGGGGGATAAGCCACCTTGAGGGTTGTCCCTCGGCCAGGCTCACTTTTAATTGAGAAGCTTGCTCCGATCGATTCGGCCCGTTCGCGCATCCCTTGTATGCCAAAACGCTGTTCCGAGTCGATGTTGTCGAATGAAAAACCGCGCCCGTCGTCCTGGATGGTCAGGGTAAGATGGTGAGTTTTTTCTTGAAGGGATACGGCTAAATGATGAGCTCCGGCATGCTGGGTTACGTTGCGAAGAGCTTCCTCGGTAATACGGTAAAAAGTGTGTTCGATTTCAGGGCTCCAGCCGTTGGTGCTTTCGGGCAGAGAAAGTTCGAGGCTGAGATGACTGCGTTCGGCAACCGAGCGAACCAGATTTGATAGCGCCATGACTAAGCCGAGGTCTTCAATGGGAGCAGCGCGCAGGGATTGGATGGCGCGGCGAGTCTCGTTCAGGCCGTCGCGGGTCAATTTGAGGGATTGGACCAGCAGGTCGTGCGCCTTGGGGCGATCGCTCTCCCATAAAGAAGAGATCGCTTCAAGCTGGACAGCGACTGCGCTCAGGGTGTGGGCCAGGGTATCGTGCAGCTCGCGCGCCAGGCGATTGCGCTCATGACTGAGGGTCAATTGCTCGTTAGTGGTCGCGTAGTTGGCGAGCTGGCGATATGCCTGCTCGAGCCGGGCCGTTTGCTCGCGCTCGCTGGCGACCAGTTTGGAGACCACGTATCCGATGAGCAAATATACAGCCGTGCGCAAAACGACCGGACCGATTTCGAGCCAGGGACGAAGGATGCCGTTGACCGGAAAGTCCGGATTTCCAAAAGCCGGCGGGAGCGTATTTCCATTTGCTGCAACGAGGGTTGGGATAAGGATTAAGACCAGATCAATGGCAGCCAGAGCCAGGCAGTAAAAAACAACGATTCGGAAGCTGTATTGCCAGGCGATAAGGATAAGCGGAACAAATAGCAAGAATATGACCTGCCATTGGCCTGCGAGCGAACGGACCTGGGCGAGCTCGTCCGCCTGGGTGAAATCTATCCCCAAAAAGTTAGCGATGATCGGGGCGAGGGTGGCGATGGCGATAGCAATGGGTAAATAAAGTCGGCCTAATCTACTTTGAAGCCATGGCCAGGAGAGATATGCCAATAAAACGGCAGCTTCAATCAACGTGACGTAAGGGTTTCCTAAAAAGCGAAGGAAGCGGCTGGGCGGGCCAAAGAATTGAGAAACAATCGGAAACAAGCCAAGTAAAAGCATGACACCTGCAAATACTCGGAAAGCCGAGATTAACGCCGGATTAACCTGGGGGTTTTTCACGCATTTATTGTAGCATGAGATAAAACCGGTGTGCATGAGCCGGGTAACCAGAAAGCATGACATGGGTCACATCAGCGTGTGGCGTGGGTCATGCCATGTCATGACTGGGTTCTCTAGAATGTCAGTGCGAGCTAGGGTATAAGTGAATTCGGAAAAAAGCTGCATTCGAGTGAAATCCAGGTTTACTATGAATTGAAGTAATATCAATTTAGGAGGAGCAAATGGCTGTAACTAATAAAAGGAAACGCAAGTGGTGGTCTCTGCCGCTCACGCTATTAATAATCGTTCTTGTTGCAGCGGGCGCATTTTTTACCTATCGCTATGTTAATGCCAAAAACGCCAGCGGGGCAGCCTCAAATTTGACGACCGTACGGGTGACTCTTGGGTCGCTGCAGGCAACCGTGGGCGCTTCCGGAAATGTGTATGCCAATCAGACGACCACTATCCAATGGAAAACGGCCGGCCGGATTGGGACAATCAACGTGAAGCAAGGCGACAAAGTAAAGGCCGGCCAGGTGCTGGCCACCCTCGATCCGACTTCGCTGACGGATAATAACGTTATCCTGGCAAAGCAGAATTTGATTACAGCCCAACAAAACCTGCAAAATTTGCAGGATTCAACCGTATCCCAGGCCAACGCGATGCTGGCATTGACTCAGGCTCAGCAGGCAGTTACCGACGCCCAGACTGGGCGCGACCTGCTTAACTACAGCCGCGGCCAGAACGGGAACGCCGATGCAGCCTGGGCGCAGCTCTACATTGCCCAGGATACCTACAATAAGGCCTTAGACAGGTATAACAAGCTTCAAAACCTGGCCCCGACGGATCCAGCCCGGGCAAATGCCACGACAGCGCTGGTGAACGCCCAGCAAGCGATGCAGCAAAAGCAGGCCATCGTGGATTGGTACACCGGAGGCCCGACTGCTAACGATATCGCCCAGGCAGACGCCAACCTGGCTGTGGCTAAGGCCAAGCTGGCGGATGCACAGCGCACGTATGACCAGGTGAAAAATGGACCGTCAGCCTCAGACCTGGCTTCCGCCCAGGCCCAGGTGGACGCGGCCCAGGCTGTTCTTAATGAGACCCAAATTACCGCCCCGTTTGACGGCACAGTAACTATTCTGTATGGAAAAGTGGGCGACCTGGTTTCAAACAACACGAACTTCGCCCGAGTAGATGACTTATCAACCATGTTCGTTGACCTTTCTATCTCGGAAGTAGATATCGCAAAAGTAAAAACCAACCAGAAAGTGACGATCAATTTCGATGCCGTCCCGACGAAAACGTATAACGGGTTCGTGCACGATATCGACGGCGCTGGAACTATTTCCTCAGGTGCGGTAAACTATCTTGTAACAGTCCAATTAACCGATGCTGACACAGCCATCGCTCCTGCCATGACCGCCTCGGCAAACGTGGTTTTGGACCAGGTTGCAGACGTGCTTACGGTCCCGAGCCGGGGAGTGCGGGTGAGCAACGGCCAATACTACGTGCTGGTTCTACGCAATGGAGCGATCCAACAGGTGAATGTAAAGCTGGGACTTTCATCTGATACCGAAGTTGAAGTGATTTCGAACCAGCTTCAGAACGGCGACATCGTTGTGACCAATCCGCTATCACAGCTCACTGGCAACAATGGCGGTGGTTTCGGCGGTGGAATCAGAATTCCGGGTGTGGGCGGCGGAGCCACTGGTGGCTTTGGCGGCGGGGGCGGGAACTTTAACGGTGGTCGCACCGGTGGTGGTACCGGAGGTACAGGCGGTGCCAGAGGTGGAACAGGGACAGGCGGCGATTAATCGGAGTGAGGCGTGCTATGAGTGATGAGCGTGAATGGGTTATTGAAGCCACCAACCTGACCAAAATCTACCAGATGGGTGAGGTTGAAGTCCAGGCCTTGAGAGGTGTATCCTTTACGATCGCCAGGGGCGAGGTTGTTGCAATCATGGGACCCTCGGGCTCCGGGAAATCGACCATGATGAACATCCTGGGATGCCTGGATGTGCCCACCAGCGGTGATTACATCCTCGATGGTGAAAGCGTGGCTAACCTTTCAGACGATGAGCTTTCAGATATCCGAAACCGGAAAGTCGGTTTTGTGTTTCAGAGTTTCAACCTTCTGCCCCGCATCTCTGCCCTCGGGAATGTGGAGCTGCCGCTGCGGTACTCAGGCGGCAACCACCTCAAGCAAAAGGCAATGGCGGCGTTGGAAGCAGTCGGATTGCAGGATCGGGTCAATCACCGGCCGAATGAGTTATCCGGCGGTCAGCAGCAGCGGGTGGCGATCGCCCGGGCTATGGTAACCCAGCCGGCTATCATCATGGCGGATGAACCGACCGGCAACCTGGATACGAAATCGGGCGAGGATATCATGAAACTTCTGCTCGATCTGAACAAGCAATCCGGGACCACCCTGATTATCGTAACCCACTCTCCGGACGTAGCAGCTCAAACAGGGCGGATCTTACACCTGCGGGATGGGCTGTTGGTGGAGGCTTAAATGAGTATCTGGCAGCATTTACTGGAAAGTCTTGAAAGCCTGACTTCGAACAAGCTGCGCTCAGGATTAACTATCCTGGGAATTGTGATCGGGGTCGCTTCGGTGATATCGATGCTGGCAATCGGCCAGGGCGCCTCGGCAGCCGTCAATGCCCAAATTCAAAGCATCGGCTCAAACCTGCTGTTTGTCAGCTCAGGATTTTTTGGCCAGGGAGGCGGGGGTGGAGCGGTGGCTCCGAAGCCGCTGACGTTACAGGACGCACAGGCCCTGGTCGACCCGGTCAATGCGCCGGATGTGGCGGCGGCGGTGGGAGTGGTCAATGCGCGCGGTACAATCTCGATCAGTGGGAATTCGACATCTGGCTCGATCATCGGCACCACTTCTCAATATGCTGCTGTGCGCAATTTCAATCTCCAGGAAGGCCAGTTCATCACCGATTCGGATGTGAGCGGGCGTTCGGCTGCAGTTGTGTTAGGCTCGGGCGTAGCCACGACCTTATTTGGTGAAACCACCGGCCTGACCGGGCAGGTGGTGCGGATCAATAACCAGCCTTTCCGCATCGTGGGAGTGCTCCAAAGCGTCGGCGGTGGGGCGATGGGCAGCCAGGACAATCAGGTGATCGTGCCATTGACGACGGCGCAATCGCGCCTGGAAAACCGCGGCAGCAGCTCCGGCCGGATCGATCAAATCCTGGTGCAGGCAAGCTCGGCTGAAGGCGTCACCGCAGCCCAGGAAGAGGTTACCAATATTTTGCGGACGCGCCACAATACCCGCATCGGATCGGATGACTTTAATATCCTATCCCAACAGGATATCCTGAACACGGCGAACTCCGTGACAGGCACCTTGACTCTGCTATTGGGCGGGATCGGCGCAATCTCACTGGTGGTTGGTGGGATCGGGATCATGAACATCATGCTGGTTTCGGTGACCGAACGAACGCGCGAGATCGGTCTACGCAAGGCCCTGGGCGCACATAAATCGGACATCCGGCTGCAATTCCTGATGGAAAGTATCATGCTGTGCTTATTAGGAGGCCTGATCGGGGTGGCCGTTGCAGCGGGGGTCAGCAAGGTTATATCGAACGTGGCTGCGGCCAGTAATACGGCCATTAACCCCGTCATCGGGATCGATTCAATCTTGCTTGCCTGCCTTTTCTCAGGGGCTGTGGGGTTGTTCTTCGGAGTTTATCCGGCAAACCGGGCCGCAAACCTGGAACCGGTAGAAGCTCTTCGGTACGAATAAACAGCTACCCGGAAATAAAAGTGGCTGGTTTTACGGTGGAAATCACTTTCTAAATTTTAATCCAGCCAGTTAAATTTCGGATAAAATAAAGATAAGTCTCAAATAAAAAGGAGGATTTAGCCAGATTTACAGCGATGCTTGATTTTGGCTAAATCCTCGTCGTTTTTTGGAGGCCCCATGAGAAAAACCAGGAAGAAACCAGCACAGTCGTTCAGCCATAAACGTGTGATCGATACACTGACGGGGCCAATGGAAAGGCGTATGCTGCGATGGCTGGCAGTGCGTCTTCCTGGCTGGGTAAAGCCTGACATGCTGACGGGCGCCGGCTTTGCTGGCGCCCTGATTATCTCGGCCAGTTATATCCTGGCGAAACAGGCGCCTGGCTTTCTATGGCTGGCAGTGGCGGGGTTTGGGCTGAACTGGTTCGGCGACAGCCTGGATGGAACGTTGGCTCGTTTCCGGGGAATCGAGCGACCTCGTTACGGCTATTTTCTCGATCACAGCATGGATGCACTGAATGAAATGCTGATATTCTTCGGCCTGGGAATGTCTTCCTACGTGCATTTTGAAATTGCGGCAATTGCCCTGGTCGGCTATCTGCTGTTGACACTTTATTCCAGCCTGTCCACTTACGTGGCAGGTGAATTCAAACTATCGTATGCATATCTTGGGCCTACTGAGGTACGATTGATCGCGGTTATTGCCAGCATCTGGGCCTTTTTTGATGGGCCACGATTGGTGCAGGTGTTTTTTGGAAGCTTTACAGTTACTGAGCTGATCGTTTTGGGATTGATCGTGATGTTCTTTTCGACTTTTTTCGTTTCGACTGCAGGACAGGCATTACGCCTTGACAGGGAAGACCGCCCGCAAGTGAAAAAAGCGGTGGTTGCGACCCAGGTCAAAGCAGTCCCCCGGAAAAGTCCTTTTGCAGCCGGGACTCCTCAAGAGCCGCTAAAGTAAATCCTTGGGCTGGCAGGTGGGACAAATGAAACTGCTCGTCGAGCCGGTCTTGATTTTTACAATGGGAGTCGAACAGTTCGGGCAGGGCTGGCCTTCGCGATACCCTACCAGAATGTCTTGAAGAAGAAAGCGGCCTTTCTGCCCAAGCAGGTCGGTTTCATAAAATGCGCCGCCTTTCGCCAGGCTGGGTTCAAGCCCCTGGTGGATGGCGTTGTACAACGAAGATATCTCGGCTGAGGAGAGGGAGGAAAGCAATCGCTGAGGATGCAGGCGGGCTATAAACAAAATGTCGTGGATATAGGCGTTTCCAATGCCGGCGATATGAGACTGGTCCAACAGAAATGATTTTACGGTCGAACGCTGGCCCACCAGGAGTGCGTAAAATTGTTCCAGCGATAGATCGAGGGCGTTCGGACCGAGCCTGGCCAGCATTGGGTGGCGGTCAAGCTCACCGGTCCGGGCGAAGTGGGCGTAGCCAAACCACCAGAAGTTGACTGCCAGGCAGGTTCCATCGCTGAAATCGAAAATCAGGCGGCGTTTTTCAGGCAGGGATGCACGGGTGACCAACAGCAGCTCACCGCCCATGCCGAGGTTGAATAAAAGCCAACCCCGGGTGGTATCCACGATGATCCACTTGCCATGGTGGGCTGCGCCGCGTATGGCCGCGCCGGTCAGGGCTGTCTTAAACTCGTCCACCGGCACGTTCAAACTTTTTGGCTGGAAGATTTCGATCCCAGAGATGGTCTTTGCGGAGAGATGCTGGTTCATTTCGCGAGCGCGCGATGCAATTTCGGGCAACTCAGGCATGGGGTTTCCTATAAACCAGGATTCAGGCTCAACTGCGAGCCCGATCCCTATTTTACAGCAAAAAAATAACAAAACAGTAAGTTGATAGGTATTGCTGATTGCACTTTTGGACGGCACGCCTTATAATTTAGTCACTATATACACTCAGGAAGGAGGATTGTATGGCCAGTGTAAATTTTGAACATGTTTGGAAGAAATTTGGAGATTTTACCGCGTTGAATGACCTGGATATCCAGATTGCAGACAAGGAATTCCTTGTCCTGGTAGGTCCGTCAGGCTGCGGTAAAACGACTGCTCTTCGCTGCCTCGCCGGTCTGGAAGAGGTCTCGAACGGCAAAGTGTTGATTGGGGACCAGGTGGTGAATGACGTGGCTCCGAAAGACCGCGACATTGCCATGGTTTTCCAGTCCTATGCGCTTTATCCGCACATGACCGTCTTCGATAACATGGCGTTCGGCCTGAAATTGCGCAAAGTGCCTAAGGCCGATATCAAGAAACGGGTCGAAGAAGCAGCCCAAATGCTTGGCATCGAACACCTGTTGAAACGCAAGCCACGCGAGCTTTCGGGCGGCCAGCGCCAGCGTGTGGCAGTCGGGCGCGCCATCGTGCGCGAGCCGAAGGTGTTCCTGTTCGATGAGCCTCTGTCAAACCTGGATGCCAAGTTGAGAGTGCAAACCCGCGCCGAGATCAGCAAAATACACCAGCGCCTACAAACCACCTTTATTTATGTCACGCACGATCAGACGGAGGCCATGACCATGGCCACCCGGATTGCGGTCATGAATAAAGGCGTATTGCAGCAGCTAGACACGCCGCAAAACTTGTATGACCGACCGGGCAACCTGTTCGTAGCAGGCTTCATCGGCTCACCGGCAATGAACTTTTTCCCGGCGAAGATCCGTAAAGAGGATTCTGCCCTGTATGTTGAATCGAGCGGATTCAAGGTTAAGATCCCAGACCAACGCGCCACGGTTTACCAGCCATACGTCGATCGGGAGGTCATTTTCGGCGTCCGACCTGAGAATGTCATTAACCCGATGTTCGCTCCTCCTGGCATTTCCGCCGCACCGGTAGAAGCGAAAGTGGATGTGACGGAGTTGATGGGCAACGAAATTCTGCTGTACCTGATCACCGGGAACACACAATTTGTGGCCCGGGTTGACCCGCGCACCCGCTTCCAAATGGGTGATACGGTACAGGTTGTCTTCAATATGGAGAATTTCCACATCTTCGATCCGGCTGTGGATAAAGAGAATCCACCCGCTGTCCGGTAAATTTTCTGGAACCATTGAGAAAAAAGTAGCGCAAGGTTCACCTTGCGCTATTTTTAATACAGTGGTGTGTCAAAGGGTGTGATTTCAAAGATTCTTGTGTTTGAAGTGCCGCAAATCAATAAATATACGCCCCTGATCTCTCTAGATTCGAGTAAAATAAATACTATACAGGAAATTCAATGGAATAACAGGAAGGCTAAGATGATCAAACTTGTTCTTTTACGACATGGGGAAAGCACCTGGAACCTGGAAAACCGATTCACCGGGTGGACGGACGTCGATCTGTCGGAAACCGGTATCAATGAAGCCCACCAGGCCGGCAAGCTGTTAAAGGCCGACGGGTATACGTTTGAAATCGCCTTGACCTCTGTCCTCAAGCGGGCTATCCGGACACTGTGGATTGCCATGGATGAAATGGATTTGATGTGGATCCCGGTTGAAAATGCCTGGCAGCTCAACGAACGCCACTACGGAGCGCTGCAAGGACTGAATAAGGCTGAAACCGCCGAGAAATACGGGCAGGAGCAGGTCAAATTGTGGCGCAGAAGCTACGATGTGCCGCCACCACCCCTGGACTGGAACGACGAGCGCCACCCGCGGTTCGACGTACGCTACGCTTCATTGACCAAGGAACAACTTCCGGCCTGCGAATCGCTCGAGTTGACTCTGAAGCGGGTTCTGCCTTACTGGTACAGCCGGATCGTGCCGCTGCTGAAGAGCGGTACAAAAGTGCTTATTTCAGCTCACGGCAACAGCCTGCGCGCCCTGGTAAAACACCTGGATCATATTTCTGATGAAGAAATCCCGGAACTGAATATTCCCACCGGCATCCCGCTGGTTTACGAGCTGGATGACGAGCTAAACGCTATTCAGCACTACTACCTGGGCGACCAGGCGGCGGCTGAGGCCAAAGCCAAAGCGGTTGCTGCGCAGGCGCAGGTAAAAAAGTAGGTAATTGCTCAGGCCAGGGAGATTTGGAGTGTTTTTTGTTGTTTTG
>DATKKB010000085.1:0-7111 GCA_035543095.1 Anaerolineaceae bacterium
ATTGTTTAATTCCCTGCTCCAGCGCCTCAGACAGCAAGTCATCCATGTACCGGCAGCGGGCAACGATAAAGCCAAGATCTCCAGCTGCGCGGCTTTGAGCGTAACCAGTGGCGGTCAGGCACTTCATGAATTCAAAAAACCTGGAGGGTAGGAATTGCCGGGCGAAGGGGTCGCAGCAAATCCGGTCTTCTACAGGCCTTTCCATCTCGAGAGCCCGTTCTGCTGCGGTGCCCATGGCGGTCAGGCTGGATTGATTTGGACGCATAGGTTGGTCCTATTCACCATTCTCCATGACTAAGGATTCTTTTCCAGAGAAATTGAGCTTTGTTCTGGTTCCTGCCGGGCTGTCGGTTGTTAACAGGTAACAGTCCCGGCGCTGCCATCTACCGTGATAGTCTGGCCACTGCGAATGCGACGGGTCGCTACACCGGTGCCAAGTACCGCCGGAATGCCGTATTCCCGCGCCACAATAGAGCTATGGCTCAAGGGACCCCCGATATCCGTGACAATGGCGGAGGCCATAGCAAAGAGAGGTGTCCAGGCGGGTGTAGTTAGCGGCGCCACGAGCACATCGCCCGGGCGCATTTGGTCAAAGTCCTGGGGCCCAAGTAAAACTCGCGCCGGCGCGGTCACCTTGCCCTGGCTGGAAGCGAAACCTTTGATTACATGTGGGTTATCGGTGGGGCCTCCGCTGGTAAGTTTCTCAACATCCATCCCCATATATTTTGAGCCGACCGGTAGCACTACCGGGGGCGATACGCGTTGTTCGGCTTGCCAAGCTTCCCGGCGATCCCGAACGGCTGCTTTCATGGAGGCCGGGGAGCGGCCCTGGTCGAGCGCCTCTGCCGCCTCGACGGCCTCTTGTTCCTTCAACCAGAACACATCCTCAGTTTGGTCAAGCGCAGCTGCCTGAACCAGCCTGCAACCCAATTCGTGCAGCATCCCTCGGAGCAGAGGATAACCCAACCCCAGGTCCGAGAGGCCGTCCTCCCGCAGGGGAGCATATTTCTGCGCGCTTTGCATTTGCCGGCGGAAGATGCTGCGTAGCGGACCATGAAGCCGCCTCAGCATTATACCGGTGGCCTGCTCCCGTTGGTCAGCGAGAGCCTTTACACGTGCATATGGGCTGCCAACCCTCCCCAGCAGATACATACGGCAGGTTTCAAGCAAGGGGACGGGATCGTCCGCTGCTACCGCCTTTGAGAAGTCCAGATCGTAGGTGAAGTGCCCATAGTTTGCCAGATGCTCGTGGAAGCGGCGCTGCCACTCGCTCCACTCCCTGGACTCCACGCCAGCCGGCGGATCGGCTCTTTCCAATTCGGCCGCCAATTGCACTGACGAGGTTGCGCTTACGTGGGCTGCCAGGCTGTCACAGCCTCGCGCCCATTCCGCCAGGCTGTAGAGCGACTGCTCTGCCCGGATAGGTGCGGATTCGAAGCCCATTAAAAACGCCGACGCCTCTGGATCGCCCTTTTTCTTGATGAGACGGTTATAGAGTTGGCTGAATATCGTTTCGCTACCGAGGGCGGTTGCGATGGGACCGGTTTGCAGCACTGTATACAACTCCATTGTCTCACCGAAAAGAGATCGAACGCCGTCAAGCAGCTCGACAGCATTGTAGTCGCCCAGGGGCCTGGCCTGCCAGCCACGGATCATTCCAAGATAATGCTCACGCGCTTGACGCCAGCGCGGCTCGGATTGTTTGAAAATCCAATTCATCTTAAAAAGTTGGCTCACGCCTGCCTTCACGGTGTTCCACAAGCCGAAATTTCCGTTCATGTAACCATAACCATTGATCGTTGTAAACAGCTTAATCTGCTGGTTCAATCCCTTTCCACCTGTCATGAAGGCGAACAAGTGACGCGTAGCAGAGTCGATGATGGAACCACCTAGGGTAGCGAACAGGGGAGTGAGCGGCTCGGGAAGCTGTTCGATGATGCTGGCACGCATATAAAACCCCTTGGGATCAGGCAGCTTCCATCCCATAGGTGCTTCGGGCAGCGCTGTGATCGGACGCGCCTGGAGCATGGCAAATTTTCCTCCTGCCATTGCCCACTCGATATCCATTGGTCTCCCATACAAGGCTTCAATCTGGGTGCCGAAATTTGTCAGCTCAGTCACCTGGCTGTCACTCAGCACAGGGACATTCACCTTAGAGTTGGGAACGCCTTGCTCGCGCGTGCCCACTTCGGTCCGGATGGTCATGACCTGCTTGGCAGCAATCGCTCGATGGAGCACACGGCCGGTGGCTTTTTCTACTGTCACCGTGTCGGGGGTGACCGCTCCCGAGACGACTGCCTCCCCCAGCCCCCAGGCCGCGTTGATGACGATCTCGTCCCGCTTGCCATTAAGTGGATTGGCGGTGAACAGGATCCCGGCTGCCTCGGCAGGCACAAGTTTCTGCACAACCACCGCCAGGCTCACCTCCTGGTGGGAGATGCCATTCCGTAGGCGGTACCCGATTGCGCGCCCGGTCCACAGGGACGCCCAGCATCTCTTGACCGCTTCCAGCACTGCATCCTCGCCTCGAATATTGAGATACGTCTCTTGCTGGCCAGCGAATGATGCCTCCGGCAGATCTTCCGCGGTAGCAGAGGAGCGAACTGCTACGGGCAGCTCATCTCCAAGTTCAGCATACGCCCGGCGGATAGCCGCGGCAATATCCACTGGCATTTCACTCTCGGCAAAAAGCGTGCCTATCCGCCCAGATGCCTCTTCGAGCGTTTCAGGCTGATCCGGCGTAGCCGCGGAAACAGCCGCCAGAATCAGCCCTTGCAGCCCGTGTCCCGCCACAAATTGGCGATAGGCTGCCGTGGTGATATGAAAACCTTCTGGCACAGGAAAACCTGCTTCGGAAAGACGAGCAAGGGAAGCACCCTTGCCGCCGACGGTTTCGATTGTAGCTTGCAGATCAGCCAGTGGAAGCGTATAAATCTGAGGCATTCCTCAACTCCTTACCGATTTCATTGTAAGGTAAGTATCTGCATTTTCACTCTGACCATTCGCCCAGGCGGGACTAGACGCTCATTCCTTTCCAGATTGAATACGCCCACGTCGAGAAATCGTAAAATGGTGCGAAGCGATCGTACATTGCCTGATATCTAAGATTAGATCCAGTGATGCTCCCATCAGGGATGAAAATCGGAATGCCCTCTCGAATATGGAAACGCTGTCCTGTTTTAAAATCAGCCAGGAATTCCCGGATGTGGCCTTGTGCGTCCGCTTCGGTTTTGATCTAAAGGTCACCAAGGCCTGTCGAATTGCAAAGGATTGCGAGAGTGCCCGGTTTCACGTCAAATCCTTATTGCGGTTTTGAAGAATAGATACACCTATTCTATGGCGGGATATCCATTTTGGGCAAGGATTGCAGCCATCAATTTCCTTTAGGGATGAGGTTCTTGTTTTCAAGGAAAATCATTGGGAAACTTCTCAACCCGTCAGTGTGAAACACCCCACTATCCCTGGCTGTATAATGAGGGTATGCCCGCGCCGATCCTTGCTACAAAACTGTATATTCCCCCGCCCCGACCCAAGATCGTCGTCCGCCCGCGCTTGATTGAGCGATTGAACGAGGGTTTTCTTCCGGGGCGCAAATTGACGCTTGTCTCGGCCCCGGCCGGCTCTGGCAAGACCACGTTGATCAGCGAGTGGCTTGCTGGCTGCAGCCAAAAGGCAGCCTGGTTGTCATTGGACGAAGGGGATAACGACCTCGCCCGCTTTCTGACCTATCTTGTCGTGGCTTTGCAGATCATTGAAGCGAACCTTGGAAAAGGGGTGCAAGGTGCGCTCCAATCTCCACAACTACCGCCAATCGACTCAATTCTGACAGCCCTACTAAATGAAATCACCAATATCTCGCACGATTTCATTCTTGTCCTTGATGATTACCATGCCATTGATACCAAAGCGATCGAAGATGCCCTGGCCTTTCTTCTTGATAACATGCCTCCCCAGATGCATCTGGTCATTGCCACCCGCGAGGATCCCCCGCTACCATTGGCACGCTACCGCGTCCGTGGTCAATTGACAGAATTACGCGCCGCTGACTTATGTTTCACCGCTTCCGAAGCCGCCGAATTTCTCAACCGGGTAATGGGATTGGGCCTTTCTGTCGAGGACATATCTGCGTTGGAAAACCGCACCGAAGGCTGGATTGCTGGACTGCAATTGGCCGCCCTTTCCATGGTGGGACATCTAGACATCGCCGGTTTCATCCGATCTTTCACCGGCAGCCACCATTTCGTGCTGGATTATCTGGTTGAAGAGGTTCTGCAACACCAAACCCAAGATGTCCAGTATTTCCTGATTTGTACCTCCACTCTCGATCGTCTGTGCGGGTCCCTATGCGAGGCCATATTGCTTACCCCCACTGGCTCCGGTCAGGAAACCCTGGAATATCTTGAACACGCCAACCTGTTCATTGTTCCTCTGGACAACGAGCGGAGATGGTTTCGCTACCACCATCTCTTTGGGGAGTTACTACGCCAGCGGCTGGGTCAAAGCTTGACACCTGGAGAAATCACCGAATTGCACATTCGTGCCAGCGCCTGGCATGAAAACAACGGATTTGCATTTGAAGCCTTTCGGCATGCGGCCGCGGCCCAGGATGTCGAGCGCGCCGAGCGCCTGATAGGAAACAAGGATATGGGCCTGCATTTTCACAGCGTCGCAACGGCCGTTCTGGATTGGTTGGCTTCCCTGCCAGGGACAGTGCTGGACGCCAGGCCTTCGCTATGGGTACGATCTGCCACAGTGGCTTTGATGGCCGGGCAAACCACCGGTGTAGAGGAGAAACTGCAGGCGGCTGAAAAAGCACTGCAAAACGCCGCACCGGATGACAAAAGCCGGGACCTGATCGGGCAAATAGCCTGCGCCCGAGCCACGCTGGCGCTCACCCGGTATGACCCGGACACGATGATCATCCAGGCACGCCGCGCTTTGGAATACCTGCCCGCGGATGACCTGGTTTTCCTCTTTACGGCAAACTGGGCGCTCGCGACCGCCAGTTTCCTGCAAGGAGACCGTGTCACAGCCGCTCGGGCCTCGAGAGAGGGTATTGCCATCAGTCAAAAATCTGGGGATATCTTCTCCACCATCCTGTCGACGTCCAGCCTGGGGCAGGTACAGGAATTGGAAAACCAGCTTTACCAGGCAGCCGAAACCTATCAGCGTGTGCTGCTGTTATCCGGCGAATATCCTCATCCGAATGCCGGAGAAGTGCATCTTGGCCTGGCTCGTATCTATTACGAGTGGAATGACCTGGAGGCTGCAGAACAGCATGGGCAACAGAGCCTGCAGCTTACACGGCAGTATGACCGCGTGATCGATCGTTTTATCATCAGTGAGGTGTTCCTGGCCCGCCTGAAACTGGCCCAGGGCGAAGTGGACAATGCAGCGACGCTGCTGGCTGAGATCGAACAATCCGCGCGCCAGCAAAATTTTCTACTGAGACTGCCAGAGATTGCTGCTGCCCAGGTCTTGATCCTGATTCGACAGGGTAATCTACCTGCAGCGGCTCAGCTGGCCCGGCAATATGAACTCCCCCTTAGCCACGCCAGGGTACTCGTCGCCCAAAAAGACCCATCTGCCGCGCTGGCAGTGCTGGAGCTATTGCGCCGGCAGATGGAAGCCAGGGGTTGGGCCGATGAGCGGTTGAGGACGTTGGTTCTGCAGGCGGTTGCGTTCTACCTGTACGGTGAAAAGTTCCAGGCATTCCAGGTGCTGAATGAAGCGCTGACTCTTGCCGAACTGGGCGGCTTTATCCGTCTCTTCGTAGATGAAGGCGAGCCGATGGCGGAATTATTAACAGAAATGTGGAAAGAAAAGAGCAGGCAGAGGGCGTACATTCACAAAATACTGGCTGCCTTTAGGAAGCAAGTGTATAATTTTCCTTCCTCACCCATCTACCCGCCCTTGGTTGAGTCATTCAGCCAACGTGAGCTGGAAATCCTGCAGCTCATTGCCCAGGGACACTCGAATCGCGAGATTGGCAAGCGGCTTTTCCTGGCCCTGGACACAGTCAAAGGGCACAACCGCAGGATTTTCGAAAAATTACAGGTTCAAAGTCGCACAGAAGCCGTGGTCCGTGCCCGCGAACTCGGCCTAATTGCTTGAGTAGTCGTTTGCGCTGATTGGGTCAATGAAGCGAAAGCTGTAACCAAGGCTTTAGGCCATCTCTCCCCTCAATTAATCCAAAACAACACCCTATAAAAACACTTAAGTGTCTATTCGATCACACCGGATTGACGATATGCTAAGTATGTTCTGCATTGGCTGTATCCACCATCAAGCCAGCTGCAACAGGAAAAGATAATGTCTAACGAACTCGACTCAAAAACTGCCCCAAAAGAACCTATCGTTTATCAAATAAGAGTCCTGGGTCAGCTGGGGTCTCAATGGACGGACTGGTTTGAGGGCATGTCCATCACTCTGGAAGAAGACGGGGAAACGTTACTTACCGGCTCGGTGGTCGATCAGGCAGCGCTGCATGGATTGCTCAAAAAAATTCGTGATCTGGGTATGCCGCTGCTCTCGGTCAATTGCGTTAATCCCGACCAGTAAGATGCCATGCATCTGCCTGAATAGTGGCGGCGGATCAGAAACCAGCTTACTTTGGAGCAGTAGTGCTGCCTGGCGAATAAATGATGGCTGAATAACGTAAAATACACAAAAGGTGAATATTCATAAAAGGAGGATCGAATGACTACGGAATCAACCCTAACGAAACAAGAACCCAAGAAAACAACCGTGATTCACGCGGGCGGCGGTTCAGATGCTGTCTATGGAATCGGGCTCATCGGCGCATGGGTCTATTACTTCCGGCGGGCTACGACAAACCAGGAGCGCATCCGGGTTTTCTTCAAAGGCCTGTTCTGGCCAGCGTTTTTGGTCTACGGGCTGTTCGTATTCCTCGAAAAGAAGTAATTCTGCTCCTGCAAAGGCAAACCAGGTGAGAAGACCTGTCTCATCAGGGCTGCTCTGGCCCTTATATTCAAACTGTCTGGTCGCTGGGAAAAAATAAGAAATGAATGCAAACAGAAAGACCGCTATGATTGTGGGAATCCTTTATATTATTGGGACGGTGGCAGGCGTACTTAGTGTGGTTTTTACA
>DATKKB010000086.1:0-18023 GCA_035543095.1 Anaerolineaceae bacterium
ACTGGGACGCCAACCGGAACTCCAACCGGAACAGCCACGCGTACCCCAACACCGACCGGAACTGCTACTGGCACATCAACCAGTACTGCTACTGGAACGCCAACCGGGACTTCAACTCAAACCCCCACGCCCACCGCCACATCTACAAGTACTGCTACTTCGACCAGCTCCGCCACGCCTACCAGCACTTCAACCCAAACTCCCACCTCAACGGTTACTGTGACTTCTACCCCAACAACGACACCAACCGTAACTGCTACCCCTACCAATACGACGATCCCGGATACGGTAAAACCTACAGTTAGCTGGGTATCGCCGGCAACAAACGGTCAGGTGTATCCGTTATTCTCCCGTTACACCCTCCTGGCTGCGAACGCCACGGACAATGTCGGCGTCGCAGGTGTACATTTCTTCAGGTGGGATTACAATGCTAAACGTTTCGTCGATATTGGCTACGTGTATGCATCTCCCTATCAGTGGGTGCTCGATTCGACTGTTCTATTAAATGGCTTCAATGAAATCGATGTTGAGGCGAATGATCTTGCCGGCAACACATCTGATCGCCAGCATATCTGGATTAATAAAAAGTTCCATATGCTATTTATTCCATTCATAAATAAATAAAATATTTTCAGTTCTGGAGAAAGGCATATGGTTGTGTTGGGCCGCTAAGAAGCCCATCACAACCATAAACCTTTCTCCAGAGCTCGCCAAAAAATATTATGTCAGTACTAGCAAGCCCTATTGCTTTGGAATGTAAATCATAATGATCGCTGCGATGATTAAAAACGGCGCATACGGAATTGCCTGCATCGGCCGGTAACGCCGGACCAGCCAGGAGACGAGAATGATCAACCCGCTGACAATCCCGCCCAACAGGATCGCAATCAGCATACCTCCAACGACTTCAGGCCAACCCAGCATCAACCCCAATCCCCCCATCAGATAGACGTCTCCCAGGCCAAGCGCAACTTCTTCCACTTCAATTTTCCGGATCCGTCCGATCAGCCGGTTAAACAGGATCCCGAAATAATACAGGCCAAGCATGATGACGAACCCGGCCACGCCTCCCAGGAGAGTGTCGGTCACGCTGCGAATTTTCAAGCCGATTAAAAGACCGATGATCCCTCCCAGGATATTAATAATCAATAAGATGGCGCGGTATTCTATATCGATCACTGCGATGATTGCAAAATAAATGATCAGTCCGAAACCAATCCAAAATCCGAGCCTGGCAGGCGGGAAAAGGTATAAGAACAGCGCCACGACCGGCGTCAGACATAGAACGATCCAGGTTCGCAGGCTTCGTTTCGCTTCGCAATGCGGGCACGCCCGCATCAGGAAATATTCCTGCCATGCCAGGGCTTCGTGACAGTTCAGGCAGATGGGGCCTGACAGCCTGCGTTTTAACGGTAAGGTATCTGCCAGGTAATTAATGACCCACCCACTTGCGATTCCAAGTAAGACAATCCCGATAAATTCCATGCGCTCCTCGATGCGTTTTAGTATATTATGCTTTTTTATTGCAGGCAATTAAGAATGAGACTTGTGTTTTTAAGTGACTTGCGGTAAAAACAAATGAAACATAAATTCGAGTAATTATGTCGGCCAAAGATCAACTATCGAATGTAGAGCGCCTCCTGCATCTCTGGCAATCCCAACCCGAAGTGGGCGGGAATATTGCGTTTTGGCAGAAGATTCCACCCCGGCCGGCCAATTATTCCGACCTACCCGCCGATCTCCATCCCGCCCTGGCTTCAGCGTTGAACGATTCCGGATACCGCCGACTGTACTCACACCAGGCAGAAGCCTGGAACGTGCTCCAATCAGGAAAGAACGTCGTCGTCGTAACTGGCACCTCGAGCGGAAAAACACTCTGTTATAACCTTTCCATTTTTGATCGCCTCTTGAAAGATCATGCCGCCCGGGCTTTGTACCTGTTTCCTACCAAGGCGCTCACCCAGGATCAATTAAAGACCATCAAGGCAATTTCCGGCCGCTTCTCTACCTCCTCCGGTATGACTGCCGTCCCCCTGGTATCGGCATCCATTTATGACGGCGACACGCCTTCCAACCAGCGCAGCTCGATTCGCGCCAGCTCCAGGCTCCTGCTGACCAATCCGGATATGCTCCACATGGGCATCTTGCCCCACCACACCCTGTGGGCCGGCCTTTTTCAGTCCTTGCAGTTTGTGGTGATCGACGAGATCCATATGTACCGTGGCATTTTTGGCTCTCACCTGGCAAACGTGATCCGGCGCTTGAAAAGAATTTTGAAATTCTACGGCTCTTCACCGCTATTTGTCTTAACTTCGGCCACTATCTCGAATCCGGCTGATTTTGCCGCTCGCCTGATCGAAGAGCCTGTCGAGCTGATCGACCATGACGGCTCTCCACGCGGCGAACGGAATTACCTGCTTTACAACCCCCCTGTTGTCGATCGCGACCTCGGCTTGCGGGCCAGTGCTTCCTCTGAAGCCGTTCGCCTGGCGCGTGACCTGCTGGCGTATAACGTCCAGACGATCCTCTTTGCCAGGGCGCGCCGGACGGTCGAGCGTATCCTGATGAGCCTGCGTTTCCAGGAACCCTTTCAATCCGAAAATGTGCGCGGCTACCGCAGCGGCTATTTGCCTGGCGAGCGCCGCCAGATTGAACAAAGGCTGCGTTCTGGCGAGGCTAAAACGGTCATAGCCACCAATGCCCTCGAGCTTGGCATTGACATTGGCGGAATGGATGCCTCCGTTCTGGTCGGTTATCCGGGTACGATCGCCTCCACGATCCAGCAGTTTGGGCGCGCGGGGCGCCGTCTCGAGCCTGCCCTCGGCGTCCTGGTTGCTTCCGGCAACCCGTTAGACCAGTATTTGATCCAGCACCCGGAATACATTTTCGATCGCTCTCCCGAAGGGGCATTGATTGACCCTAACAACTTGCTGATCCTCATGCAGCACCTGCGCTGCGCTGCTTTCGAATTGCCATTCTACAAAGGCGAGGGCTTTGGGAATGTTCCGGTTGACGTTTTTCAGCAGTTGCTTGAATTCCTGGCTCAAAACGGCCTGATTCACGCCTCCGGCCCCAAATATTTTTGGATGTCGGATCAATATCCGGCTGACCAGGTCTCATTGCGCAGCACGGACCAGGCTCCGGTCGTCTTGTTGGCTGTCGACGAAACCACCGCCAGCACGATCGGGCAGGTTGACCATACCAGTGCCCGCTGGATGGTTCACCCGGGAGCAATCTACCTGCACGAAGGCCGTTCTTACCTGGTGGATGACCTGAACCTGGAAGAAAATCAGGCCCACCTGCATCCCGTCGACGTGGATTATTATACGGATCCACAGAAAGTTGTTACCTTTGAAAAGATTTCAGAATTCGACCACGCCGCCTTGCCTGGCGCCCAATCGACCTACGGTGAGATTCTGGTCACCACCCAGGTAAAGGGTTTCAAGCGTATCCGCTGGTTGACAAACGAGCTGCTGGGTTTCGAAACGCTGGATCTGCCGCCCACCCAATTAAGGACGACTGCTTGCTGGTTGGCCTTGGACGAATCGACTCAAAAAGCGTTAAAAGAGCTGGGCTTATGGCGGAACGATCCCAACGTGTATGGTCCAAACTGGAACCACCAGCGCAACCTTGCCCGCCAGCGGGACCACTATACCTGCCAGGTGTGCGGCCGGCCTGAAAATGGCGTGCAGCACCAGGTCCATCACAAAGTGCCTTTCCGCACGTTTTCAAGTTATCTCGAAGCCAACCGGTTGGACAATTTGATCACCCTGTGCTCCGCCTGCCATCAAAAAGTCGAGCAAAATGTGCGCATTCGCAGCGGCCTGTCCGGCCTGTCTTACGTGCTCCACCAGCTTGCGCCCTTGTTTTTAATGTGCGACTATGGCGACCTGGGCTCGGCTGCTGATCCGCAGTCTCCTCTTGCGGATGGCTACCCAACCGTCGTCTTGTACGATGAAATTCCAGCCGGGATTGGCTTGAGCGAGCATATCTTCAGGATATTCGCCGAGATTGTTCGCCAGTCATTGGCGCACGTATCGTCTTGCGGATGCAAGGACGGCTGCCCCGCTTGTGTCGGCCCAGGCGGTGAAAACGGCGTTGGCGGTAAAGAAGAGAGCCTGGCAATCCTATCCATCCTTTCCGGCAACCGGTTGCAGGATAGAAATCAATGAGCGAATCGCTTTCCGATAAATTAAAATCGCTGGGTGTTCAGGTTGGCGCACAAAATCTGCCCAAGCCTGATCCCCAGGGGGAGGATTACCCCATTGAACAGGTGCTGGATGGAATGGAACTTAACACCCCTTCTGGGAGCGTATTCCAGGTCAAAAACACCTACCCGCTTGATTACATTCATGGGGATGTCGCCCTTTCATCGGCAATCAATCCTGAATTCATCGGAACCTGGGCCAGAGCGGCTGCACTCAAAGATTCAGCCCTGGATAAAATCCTTTTCCTGGATACCGAAACCACCGGATTGGCCGGTGGAACCGGCACATTTGCATTTCTCATCGGGCTGGGTTTCCGGTCATCCGGGGGATTCACCGTCTGTCAGCTCTTTTTGCGGGACCCGGCGCTGGAAAAAGCCTTGCTGGAAGCGCTCAATTCAATCGTCAGCCAGTTTGACCAGGTCGTCACATTTAATGGTAAAAGTTTCGACATTCCTTTATTGAACACGCGCCACGTGCTGAACAGCTTTCAAACACCTTTTCCCATCATGGAGCACATCGATCTGCTGCCCCTCGCCCGGCGTTTGTGGCGCAACCGCCTTTCCAGCCGGGCTTTGAAAGATCTTGAAGTCGAAATTCTGCACGTTCCCCGCACGCAGGAAGAGGTTCCCAGTTGGATGATCCCTGAGATTTATTTTGATTATTTGCGTACCCGCGACGCTCGCCCGATGGCAGGCGTCTTTTACCATAATGCCATGGATATTCTCTCCCTGGCAGCGTTGTTTAACTTTTGTTCAGAGCTTCTCTACCGGCCCCTTGAGCTTCAAGACGTTCCTGGACTGGACCTGGCGGCTGTCGCCCGCCTGTATGAGGAAATGGAGCAATTTGAATTTGCCGTTTCGGTGTACGAAGAAAGCTTGAAAAAGGGCGATCTTCCCTTACAGTTCTACATCGATACCATTCAACGTTTCGCTGACATGTACCGCAGGCACCAGCGCTGGGAGGATGCGGTCAGCCTTTGGAAAAGAGCCGCTGAATACCAATGGATCGATGCCTTCGTGGAGCTGGCAAAGTTCTACGAACACCAGGCCAAAGACTATCCCTCTGCCATTGCCTGGACAGAAGCAGCCATGCAGAGCGTTGAAAATCTCGCAATTCCGGCCTGGCGAAAGAAAGCTCTGTTGGGTGACCTTTCCCATCGGCAGGCCAGGCTGAAAAAACGGATATCGATAAAAGGAGGAAATGAAAATGGATCCTGATTACCGGGTTGTTTATGTCGGAAATGGCTCCCTTGACGCCGAAGAAATCCGCTTGTTTCTCGAAGCATCTGGAATCCGGGCATTTGTGAACCAGGAAAGTATCGGGATGTCTGGCTACAGCGTGTCGGTCGGCCCGATAGGGCAGGCTCTGGTCCTTGTTCCGGTTGAACAGTTTTCAGAAGCCATGCAATTGATCGTTGAAATGCAGTCAGGCAAATTGGAAACCGACGAGGACCTCTCTAAAGGCGAGTCAGTCGAGGATGAGGATGACGGTGAAGAATTCGGGTACTAAATTTCTTCCAGACCGCGCTTTACGCGCTCGAGATAAGCTCTGGCAAGAATTTCCGAAACCGACCCTGGAGAACCCGAGCCGATCATACACTCATCAATTTGCCTCACCGGCAGCACAGCCCGGCTGGTGCTTGTCAGGAATGCCTCGCTCAACCGGCTGATCTCATTTAAATTAATTGGGCGATATACCACTTCGATGTGATAGTTCCCTGCTTCTTCAAGAACCAAAGCGCGTGTGATTCCAGACAGGACGCCCTCGCCAGCCGTAAATATCTTATTTTCCATAACCCCAAAAAAATTGCTGCTCAGCCCCTCCATGATTTCACCGGCTGGCTCACATAGCAGCACTTCATTTACTTCGCTTGAAATTAATCTTCGAAAATTCTTCGATTTCGAGATGAATTCGGTCGATTTCGCTTCTGGGTTTTCGCGGTGAAAAATGCGCGTCAGAGTTTTTATTCCATTGCGATAATCCTCTTCTAAAGGCTGCACTAGTTTGTCGATTAATACAAAGGCCGTGCAAGATTCGCTTTCCAGGTCGATCGAGATGCGGATGCGGAATTCCTCTCCTTCGAGCGACGGTAAGATCTGCCGGATGGCAGCCCGAATCCGGCCCGAATCCAGGGTTATCTGGTTTCCAACCAGAGAGGCGCTGTTTACCAGGCGCTGAAAATGATCCTCCAAATCATAAGCGTAACTTCGCAGGTAAGTCCGGAAGGTCGTATAAACTCCCCGAGGCAATTCTGTTGAAACTTGATCGAGCGAGGATAAGTCCGATAAACCGGAAACAGGTTCGAATAATGGACCATTGCACGGTATTTTTACAGCCAGGATCAAATTTCTCTCCTTCAGCCGGTTTCGGGCCGGTATTTTTGGTAATCTTCAGGTGTATCCAGGTCTGCCAGGATGGAAGGGGTATCCAGGTTAACGTAATGAATTTCACCCGCATGCTTCTGCAAGATATCCCGCAGGGTATACGGAGGTTGGAGCGCCACAAGTTCCTCCCACAAAGTCCGGTGAATCAGCCAGGGATGGCCGCGGTGCATTTGAAAACTGGGAATGATCAAACGCGCCGGGTGGGCATCGAATTCCTGCATCAAGCTTATAACCGTGGATCGCAAGAGTTGTGGCTGGTCTCCTAACACAATAAAAAAACCTTCAACCTCCGGATCCAGATGAGTAAGGGCGGATTGAAGCGAATGCAGCATTTCTCCGTCCTGGAAGCGCGGATTGAAGACCAGCTCAACCGGGTACCCCTCCAGAAGCCTGCCGATCTGCTCGTGGACGGCTCCGGTCACGACCAGGATTTTCTCGATCCCACTTTCTATCAGCGTGTCGACGACCGCCTGGATGACCGATTTATCTCCCCAGGGTAGGAGCATCTTGGGCCGGCCCATGCGAACCGACAATCCAGCGGCAAGAACGATCGCTGCAAGAGAAGGTCGGGAAGCATTCATTGGATTCTTAATAACCGTTCGTAATCTTCAGGTGTATCCACGTCCAGCAGCTGGCTGCGGTCGTTCCATTCCAGCCAGCTCACCTGGAATTGTGAAAACACCTGCCTCCCCCCCGAATCGCCACTGATCGTCTGGAGCGCCGGGAAGGCTGCCCGGTCAAACAATACCGGGTTTGCCCTTCTCCCATCGATTATGGGAGCAATCACTGGCGGCAATTGCTGGCGGTAAAGGTCCAATTCAGCCTTCAGGAGGGTTACAGTCACCTGGGGTTGGTCTGCCAGTAGAAATATGGCTCCACCGGTCTCATCAGGAAGAGCCTGGAGGCCGGCTTTTACGCTGCTGGCCTGTCCAGAGATCCAATCCGGGTTGAAAACGAATTTCACGCCCAGGTCTATCACAGCATCTCTAACTGCCTCCCCTTCATACCCGGTGATTACCAGGATCGGATTCAGTCCGGCATCCATCGCCGTCTGAACGATCTTATGGACGAACGGTTTTCCTTTCCAGTCCAGCAATGGCTTCGACTTGCCGAAACGGGTCGATCCACCCGCTGCTAAAACGATCCCGGCAACGGGTTTAAAACAGGCGGTAATTTCATTTTCGGGTTCATTCATTGATCCAATCATGGCTATGCGATATTTGCCAAGAATTTCCTGTGCAATTTTCCCTGCCTGGGCCTGCAGTTCCGCCGTATCCGCCTGGTTCAATAGAACGATCCGCTCTGCATTGAAAGGGATGTTCTTCAGTCCTCCTTCAGAGTCAACCAGCACCTTTGAAATTGCGTCGCTTGTGATCGCCGCCCCTGCTAGAATCCCGGCGATGGCTCCAAACCGCTCGGCCCGGTGCACCCAGTCAGGGCCCAACGGTTGGTCCAGCCCTTTCATACCCACCACCACGATCACTCTCTCGATCCAGGATGGGATGGCGGGCTCGTGGTCCGCCGGCGCTTTCAGGGGCAAACCGCGGCTGCCGTCCGCTTCGATCAGCAAATGGATATTCTTTTCTTTACTGAATTCATGTAACCTGTTTAAGGTCTCCGGATTGAGGCTCGAAACGCGGCCGTCGTCCGTCGCAGGGCCGCTGAATAAAATCGTTTTCCCGGCAGGGCCAGGAAGAATCGCTTCCAATTCCAGCGGATTTCGAACGACGAAATGCTGGTCGGCCAGCGCGACCTGGTCGAGTCCTAAATGTGTGGTCGTGGTAAGGAAGACCTTTCCCTCAAGCTGCTGCGCCAGGCGAAACATGGCGGTCGTTTTTCCGCCTGCCCCCACCAGGGCTGCCTCGAAGCGCCCCTTTACCTGGAATGCGTCTGCCAGCTTCATGGACTAACTCCTCCACAGGCCTGACCGGATCTCCGGCCTGGCCAGGATTGCTTCCAGAACCCCCCCTCCTACCGCCAGCGCTTTGTCAGACACCATAGAGCACAAGCGCGTGTCCAGGCGCGGGTCCAGATCGCCAACCTTGATGCCTGTGTGTACAACCTGTCCATCGTGCAGCAGGCCGCGCACCATCCCATCGAAATGCGCCAGGACCGGCTTTCCATCTACGTCGGCAACCACCTCGCCCTTTTTGGCCGCGTCTCCGATTTGTAACCGGGCTCTAAATATCCCGTCGCCGGGCGCCCGCAGCACCCGTTCGGTCTGGAAATTGCCAACCATTTCAGGCAGGCCGGTATCTTCTTCTGCCGATCCTTGCCAGTAAACCCGCCCCAGGAATGGACCTCGTTTGGTCTCAACGATCGCATGGCAATTCTTGCCAACTTCAAACCCGGGTCCCAGACCGATAATGAAAGGGGCGTAGCTCAGGTCATATTCTGGCGCTCTCTTAGTCATCCGCCCGTCAATTACGACCAGAGGGTTTAACGCCATCCGGATGCGCGCCTCTGGGTCCACGACCACCGGAACAACCCCTGCCGCCAGGCAGTTCAATATTTCTTGAAGCCCAATTGACTTCTGAGCAGTCACTTCTTCGATAATGACCCTGTTTGAATAGACTGCCTCGGCGAACGAAACCAGCCGCCTGACCGCCATGGGTTGGCCGATTTCGGTCACAACCAGCTTGATTCCGGCGTGAAAAAGCCGCAAGGCTACCCCGCTTGCGAGGTCGCCTCCGCCCCGAATTAGGACTTTTTCAGACATGTTCTTGGCGATCGTTTTCTTCGAGTTTGCCCGTTCCACGCAGCACTCTTTCGGGCGTGAGGGGAAAGCTATCGAACCAAACCCCGGTAGCATCATGGACCGAGCCGGTTATGGCTGGAACGAGGGATAAATAGGGCATCTCACCCATCCCACGCGCGCCCCAGGGGCCGATGGGATCCGGGTATTCCAGGATTTCCGCCTGGATTTCGCCCGGTATGTCCAGCACGGTCGGGATCAAATAAGTAGAGAGATAACGCGTCAGAACGTCGCCGTTTTTCTGCACGAAGTTCTCCAACATGGCGTATCCAGCAGCCTGGACGACGGCTCCTTCGATCTGGCCCTTCACCAGGGCAGGATTGATCGCCTGCCCAACGTCGTCTGTGCAAATGACCTTGGCCAGCCTTACTTCACCGGTCTCGATATCTACCTCGGTTTCGACCGCCTCGGCCACGTAACCATAAGCAAAGTTAGGCTCTGATTTACCTGTTTCCGGATCGAACGGAGTCGTTTTTGGGGGACGATATTCGTAGGTCGCTACGGCTGGGCGCTCTTCATTTTTCCACCGTTCGAGTGCTTTCTCGGCCGCGCCTTTGATTGCATTGCCAGCCATAAACGTCATGCGGGAAGCAGATGCGCTTCCCGAGGGCGGCGTAAAGGCTGTATCCGATACGACCAGCTTGATTTTCTCGATCGGCAGGTTCAATCCCTGCGCCGCCATCTGGGCAAAGACGGTATGGGCTCCTTGCCCGACGTCTGCGCCTGAATGGTACACGACGGCTTGTTCGATCTCCGCCGTCCCGTAAAGCTCGATCCTGGCGACGCACAATTCTGGCGCACCGAACGAAAATCCGACATTTTTGTAACCGCACGCAAATCCAATTCCTCGGCGGATATTCGATTTTGCGGACGGCGCCAGCTCCGGTTTTTTCCATCCGGCTTCGGTTTTCACCCAGCCGGCAGCAAGGACGCATTTTTCGACGACCTTATCAATTGTGACGCCTTTCGGCAAGGGAGTCCCAACCGAAAGCAAATCCCCTTCTTTGATCAGGTTGCGCATGCGGAGTTCCACTGGGTCCAGGCCGAGTTTTTCAGCCAGCTTGTCCACCTGCATTTCGGCCTGGAATAGAGCCTGCGGCCCGCCAAAACCTCGGAATGCACCGGTCAGCACATTGTTCGTGTAAACTGCGTATGCATCCACTTTCACGTTTGGAATATTGTAGGCCCCGGTGCACAATAGCGTCGCATTTCCCAGCACTTTGGTGGAGGTGTACGCATACCCACCCCCATCTGCGATCATTTCGATCTCGGCTGCTACGATTTTTCCAGCCCGAGTCGCGCCCCACTTTGCCTTAATATAAAATGGGTGGCGCTTGTGGTGGCCGATGATCGATTCTTCCCGGCTCCAGATAATCTTGACCGGGCGAGGGTTGCCGCGCTTTGAAAGCTCCCAGGCTGCCAGCGCCAGCACGATTTGGATTGACATATCCTCGCGCCCGCCGAACGCCCCGCCGATGGCCGGGTAGATCACCCGGATCCGGTCCTTCGGCAGATTGAGAGCGTGCGCAATCTGTTCTTGATCCTCGTGAGTCCACTGGCCTCCGACCACAACCGTAATTCTGCCCTGTTCATCGATGTACCCCAGGCCTGCTTCGGGCTGAAGAAAGGCATGCTCCTGGACGGGCGTCTGGTACACACCATCAACGATCACGTCGGCCTTATCGAAACCAGATTCGATTACACCTTTTCGAATACGGTAATGGCAAAAGACGTTTGAGCCGCGGTCGGGGTGCAGCAGAACGGCATCCTCCTCGATCGCCAGGCGGGGGTCTGTGACAACCGGCAGATCCTGGTATTCCACTTTGATCATCTTGCACGCCTCGGCCGCGATCTCCTCACTTACAGCCACCACCATCGCAACCTGGTCGCCAATGCAGCGCACCCGGTCGGTGTACGGCTTACTGGATGGCCCGCACAGCACCGGCTGGTCCGGCATGATCAGGCCATATTCGTTCACCGGAACGTCTCGCGAGGTCAATACCAATAGAACCCCAGGGACTGCTTCGGCAGGCGAGGCATCAATAGAGATAATTCTGGCATGCGGCTGTTTCGCAAACAGGATCTTTGCATACGCCTGGTTGGGCAGGTTGATGTCCCCAGGAAAATTGGTTTGTCCTCTTACTTTTCCATCCGCATCAATACGGGCAACGGATTCACCTACTGACAACATTTACCCTCCAAAATCGACCAATAAACCGGTTTCACCTTCTGGGAGCAAGTTAATTAAAGGTTAGCGGTGCCATTCACAGCTAACCTTTAGAAATTCCTGCAGTTAAATAGATAGCCGCTACCTTTTATAAGGCTTGCCGCGGTAGCTGGCTTGGGGAACGTCCAATGGGCCATACCTCGGCGGCGCAAAGAATCTTATGACAACCAGTGACACGAATGTCAATATGGCGTACAAGACCAGCATGAACACAATCGTAATGATGATCCGGATCAACAGGTTCGGATCAGGCTGGCCTACCAGGATCAAGTTTGTCGGAAATACCAACCACCGGCTGCGCTCATTTTCGGTCAAAAATAAGGTTGCCGAAACGTAAGAGAAGATAGGAATCAGGATCATAAAAGCAAAACCCACTCCCCTCCAGATCGGATGAATCTTGCGATTCATGTAAGATGGCTCGAGCTTTCCCTGGAAATGATTGTATTTGCCCATTTCAACCTCCCACAGCGGCTTTTTCGATGGCTTTGATGATCGTATAGTAACCTGTGCAGCGGCACAGGTTACCGGTCAACGCCTGCTTGATCTCATCCTGCGTTGGATTTGGCTTTTCTTCGAGTAGCTTGACTCCGGACATAATGAATCCGGGTGTGCAATATCCACATTGTACAGCACCTTCCGAAATAAAGGCGCTTTGAACGGGGTGCAAATTTCCGCCCGCACTGACGCCTTCAACGGTCGTAATAACGGCGCCATGCGCCCTTGGAGCTGGAACCATGCAGCTCATCACCGCGACCCCATCCAGAAAAACCGTACAGGCTCCACATTCGCCTTCTGCACAGCCTTCCTTCGTCCCGATCAAACCTGCATCCTCTCGCAGCAATCGCAGCAGAGTCTTGTTTTGGCCGCTCGTAAAGACGAATTTCTTCCCGTTGATCGCTGTCTCAATCGGCGCATTTCTATCGATCCGCGCGCTTGTTCCAGGAGTTCGCATGCCCTGCCTGGTTCTTAAAAGGACCGGCGCAACAGGGAAATTGCCGCTTTCCTCGCCCTCGGCGATCCTGGTCAGTGCCCGGCGGGCCATAACGCCTACCATGTATCGCCGGTAGCTGGCAGACCCGCGAATATCGCTGATCGGGTGGGCGGCGTCTCTCACCAGCGCAGAACACTCGTCGGCAACCTGGCTGTTGAGGCTTTTCCCTCGTAAGAACTGTTCGGCAATTTCCGCGTGAATGATGGTCGGCGCAACGGCGCCCAAAGTGATTTGTGCATCTTCGATTTTCTCGCCTGCAAATTTTAAAATGACCGCAATATTTGCCACCGAAATAGCCTGCGCCTGGCGCAGTGCGGTTTTTATATAAATACCCTTTTGATTGGTTTCTAACGCCGGGAAATTGATCTCGACCAGCATTTCATCGGCCTGCATGACTGTTTTCCGCACGCCTGTATAGAACTGGCTTAAAGGCACTTCGCGTGTCCCCCGGACTGATTTGAGGATGACTTTTGCTCCCAGCGCCATTAGCGGGGTGATCGAATCGTTCGCCGGAGAAGCCGTGATCAGATTACCCGTGATCGTGCCGCGGTTGCGGATTTGTGGGGATCCAACCTCCCAACACGCCTGGGCCAATGGAAAGGCGCGCTCGCGGATCAATTTTGAGCCGACGCAATCGTTGTGCGTTACCAGCGGTCCCAGGTGGATAACCCCCGACTCATCCAGAGTGATCCGGTCGAGATCCGGCAGCCGGGTTACGTCAATTAAGGTTTCGATCCCTTTTTTCACGCCTCGCTCAATTTCGAGGATTAGATCGGTGGCGCCGGCGACGATGCGGGCTTTTTGACCCTCTTCGGCCAGAATTTGGATAACCTCGTCCATCCGGCTTGCAATAATGTAACTCTGCCACATAGCTCCTCCAAACCTCAAGCTTTCATGCTCTTGCCGGTGCCGCCGTTGCGGAGCATGATTATTTCTGCCATAATGCTGACCGCGATCTCCTCCGGTGACTCTGCTTTTAACTCTAACCCCAGGGGAGAATGAACGCGGGAGAGTTTCTCTTCGGGGATCCCCGCTGCGACCATTGCACTTCTGGTCGTCAGCCACCGCCGCCGCGAACCGATAATTCCCAGGTAGCCAAAGGACGTATTGAGCAAGTAAGGCAAGCCGAGAACATCGATGTTAGAACCGCGCGTGGTCAGCACAATGTAGGTCTGCGAATTGATCTTTAAGTGTTCTGGCAGCTCAGCCATAGGATATGGATAAAAATCATCCCCATCTGGATTGGCATCTTTGTTGCAAAACTCGGGCCGGTCATCGTTGATGGCTACGCGAAACCCGAGCCATTTCGCCAGGTGGGCCACCGCCTTGCCAACGTGCCCACCGCCCACCACAACCAATACCGGCGCAGGAAGGATCGGTTCCACATATACCTCCAGCGTGCCCCCGCAGATTCCAGGATCGCCTTGCTTGGGATCGACCATCGAATACCTCAACAGCCGGCTTTTTCCGTCCTGGATCGCCTTCTGGGCTTCAGAATAAATTCTACTCTCGACCTCTCCGCCACCGACGGTGCCAATGAACCGCCCATCTTCGTAAACCAGCATCTTGCTGCCTTCATGGCGCGGCGTGGATCCGCTGCTCTCGATGATCGAACAAACCGCACCTGCTTCACCTTTTTCGATCAGCTCCACAATCGCCCGGTATATGGACGTCATCTACGCCTCCAAAAGCCCAAGAACCACAGGCAAGAGCTGCTTCTTCCTCGAGACGACCCCTTCCGCCAGAAATGTACCATCTGCTTGCGGTGTATAGGGTAAATTATCCAGCAAAGGCGGAGGATTGCTCAACAAAAGACGGCTGGATCCCCGCACGACATCTGTCACCATTAACATGGCGAAGTCCAACCCCTTGCTTTCACGCAGTTCCTTCAGCGCATTGGTGAGCGCTTTCAGATGCTCGGTCACTTCGTTCTCATCGCTCACCTCAGCCTGCGAAATCGCAAACTGGTATTGCCCGCTGTGGTAGATTTTCATATCTGACGACACCACTTCGCGGGGCGCCCTGGCCGCCAGGCCTGTCCCGGCAGCCAGTACCTTGTCGCCGAAGGATTGGATAGTTTCGTTGACTAATTTACTGCCGCCCACGAATGCCCAGCGAGCCAGCCGCTCGGCCGCACTGCGGTCACGCGCCGTCGTCGTGGGTGAAGCCAGCACCAGCGTATCCGACAGCAGCCCTGCCAGCATCATCCCCGCCAGCGGCGGTGGAGCGCTCAAACCGGCGTCTTCCGTTCGCTCGGAAATAATCGTGCTGGTCGAGCCCACAATATCGACTGTAAACTTGATTGGGATGTGCGTCGATGGATTCCCGAGCCGGTGGTGATCCAGTATCTCCAGCAGCTCTGCTTCCTCCAGCGCTGCGATGGCCTGTTGAGCCTCGTTGTGATCCACCAGGATGACCTTAATCCGGGGCGGATTCAACAGGTCGCGCTGCCGGCAGATTCCAACATATCTTCTGGTCTCGTCTACTACCCAGAATTCATCGCCCTCTTCTCGTAGGAGCCGCTCCAGGACGTCGCGAATGCGCGTAGTTTCCTGGACTTTGGAAATGTGGGTATCGGCAGCCTGTTGGCAGGGCATATCCAGGATTTCGCTGATTTTCTTTTCCTGGTTGCGCGCTTGCGGCCCCACCAGTTGGTTGATCAGGTTGAACAGGCTCCTCCCGGTCATCAGTCCGTACGGGGTTCCATCCGGGTTGATGATAGGTGCAATCCCGCCCGTCCGGCTGGCTATTGCCCAGGCCTCGCGCAGCGGTTTATCCGGCAAGGTTGAATCGAGCCTGCGCATCACCGACCCAAACCGAGGGGAAGCATCCGTCAGGAGGATCGGCGGCTCGAGCTCAAGGTATTTGAGCACCCAGGAAGTTTGAGGATTGAGCGGGCCCGCTCTTGCGGCCACCGTATCCATCCCGTCGCGCTCGCGCAGCAGCCAGGCGTAAGCCATGGCGGCTGCAATCGAATCGGTGTCCGGGTTAACATGTCCTACTACGTATACTGGAGAAGCCATCTGGGCCCGTTCACTTTCATTCAGCTTGTTTGTTTTGATCTAATCGCATTCCAGACCCGTTCCGGTGTGGCCGGGATTACCCTTACATCGGCCCCGCACGCATCAAAAATGGCGTTGCCAATGGCTGGCGCAGCTCCATCCAGCGGGATTTCTGCCACTGCCTTAACTCCGAATGGGTGAGAAGGCTCGTAAGTCTCTACGAATATTGTCTCTAATTCGGGCATTTCATTGGCCCGGAAGATGTGGTAATCCTTCCAATCCCGTTCGCGCGCCCGTCCGTGCTCATCATAAAGCATTTCCTCGCACACTGCATATCCCAGTGCTTGCGTCATGCCGCCTTCGATTTGCCCGGAGGCGGTGATCGGGTTGACGATGATGCCCGAATCCACTGCCATGACCAGCTTATCGACCTTCACCTGCCCCGTTTCGATATCGACTGTAACTTCTGCGAATTGGGCTGCGAACGGCGGCGGGGAAACCGGCGATTTGTACGACGCCACCGCCATGATCTGCTCCTGGTCGGTGTGGTGCAATGCGTTCAGCGCCACTTCGGACAGCGTGACATAACTGCCGTCGGCTGCAAAGGCTTTCCGCTCGCCAAGCCGAATTTCTCCTGGGGAAACCTTCGCGCCGGTTTTCTCGGTTAGCATTTTTGCCGCCCGAACGCGAATTCGCTCCGCCACTTGTTCAGCCGCGTGCGCCACCGCTGTGCCGGAAATATACGTCGTGCTTGAGGCATAGGCCCCCTTATCGAACGGCGTAAAATCGGTATCTGAGGAATAAACGATTACGTCTTCCAATGGAACACCAAGCAGCTCTGCTGCCATTTGACCCAGGACTGTATCGGATCCGGTTCCAAGATCGGTCGCCCCTACCAGCAAGTTAAAAGACCCGTCTTCATTCATTTTTATGCTTGCGCCGCCCATGTCGAGGTATGGAATAGCGGTCCCTTGCATGACGGTTGCAACCCCGATGCCACGTCGTAAGGCCGGCTTTCCCGGAACGGTATGCCAGGCCGGGTTATTATATTTTTCATCCCAACCGATGGCAGCCCGACCCTGGCGCACGCATTCTTCCAGTCCGACTGTCAGAACAGTCTCGGGATGCGGCTCACGCCCTTCGTTCCAGGACGTGCTGAAAGGTTGGTATTCTCCGGCATGGATCGCATTCTTCAACCTCAGCTCCAACGGGTCCATTCCAAGCTCGGCCGCGATCCGTTCGATGTGCCGCTCCAAAGGCCAGAACCCTTGCGGCACGCCGTAGCCACGGTACGCGCCTGCCGGCGGCGTGTTGGTATAAACCACGTCGGCGTAAAACCGGATATTCGGCGCCAGGCGGTACGGTCCATCGCCGACGTACAGCGCCATCGATTTTTGACCTGTGTTACCGGTTACCGTCACCGCGTGGCAGCCGTAGGCGCCGGTATCGGATAGGGCGTACATTTCGTTGGCTGTGATCGTTCCGTCCAGCTTCACACCGGTCTTCATGTGCACTCTCATTGGGTGGCGCGACCGCGACGCTATGAATTCCTGCTCGCGATTGTATTCGAACCGCACCGGGCGGCTGGTCGCGATCGTCAGGTGCGCCGCCACATCCTCGATCAGCACTTCCTGCTTGCCGCCAAATCCGCCCCCAATGCGGGGCTTAATTACCCTGATACGTTTGACCGGCAGGCCCAAAACCGGCGCCAGGATCCGCCGGACGTGGAACGGAACCTGGGTGCTCGTACGAATGACCAGGCGGTCATCCTCGTCCCAATAGGTGACCACCACGTGGGGTTCAATCGCGGATTGCTGTACCTTGGGATCTTCATAATCACCTTCGAAGATCCGGTCGGCTTCAGCGAACCCTTTTTCTACCGAGCCGATATCGATCCGGATTTTTGCAGCCAGGTTTTTAGAAGGATCCGAATCGGCGTAATTAACGAATTCTGGCTCGTCGTGAATGCGCGGCCGTCCTGGCTGCATGGCCTGGCGTGAATCAAGGATAGCTGGCAGCTCCTCGTATTCCACTTCGATTAATTCCAGCGCCTTCTCGGCGATCTCTTCGGTCTCAGCCGCCACAAACGCCACCCGGTCTCCCACAAATCGAACTTTCTTATCAAGCGAGAAAGCATCCAGCGGACCCGGAATCGGGTCGGATTGGCCTGCCGTCGAGTAAACTACCCGTGGAATATCCTGCCAGGTCAAAACCGCCGCCACCCCTGGCAGAGCCCTGGCCTTGCCGGCGTCGATTTTCTTGATAATGGCATGCGCCACCGGGCTGAAAAGTACCTTTGCCACCAGCATGCCCCTCATTTCGATGTCCGCTGTGTAAGCCGGTTTGCCCTGCACCAGCTTGATCGCATCCACCTTTTTCTCGGGCTTGCCCACCTGGCTGAATCCTTCAGTTTGAGGCGCAGTCCAAACCTTCGGCATGACGCGCGTCTGGGCCAT
>DATKKB010000087.1:0-5047 GCA_035543095.1 Anaerolineaceae bacterium
TTCCCTCTTGAGTCGTTCGAGGGAAGGATTAGGACGATATATTCAGGGATTTACGAAGCAAGATTATAACCCGTTTCTTTTCATTAATTCGTTAACCAATGGCGGCTCAGTCGGAGTTGCCGTGATGGGTGGCAATTGTAGGGAATCTTTTCTACCCAACGAAGCCCGTCAAATTGGAAAACATCGAGAGCTCAAAATGACTGTCGGAACTAAGAGTATGACTGTCAAGCCAAAATAGAAATGTCCCCTGTTTGAGTAGTGGCAGACGTCGCCGCCGTCGTAGGATCTGTGGAAAAGTGGACGGTGGTTTTGCACAGACCCCTCGAAATGCACCGACCCAGGCAAAAACGGCTTGCGCCGGGGATGATCGTTGATCATGACAGCCTCCATTTGACAGGTATTTAAAACAATGCGGCCGGAATACTTCTCCAGCAGGAGTATCCGGCCAACGTGTGTGCGGCGTGCATTACGCCAGGCAGATTAAGAGTGGGTTGCCTTGGCTCGGTAGAGACCGTGTTTAATTGCTCAGACTATAGTTATCAAACAAGATTACGGATTGAAAGACTAGGGGCAGGTGTCCCGTCGAGGGCGGGACACTTGTCCCGAAAATTGTGACGAATAATCGCTCCTGAAGAACCGAAAAGATAGCATATTTAAGTTGAGCTATAAGCAGTAATGTGGATTTTTCTTTAACCAGGGAGAGATTTACGATTTGACAGCATACAGCGGCACTGATTTATCTGACAAGCGGAAAATGTTATAAATCAAATAATGGTGCGAATACATTAATTACCATGGTGAATAAAATTCGCCTTCATCCATATCATTGCCATTTATGGTCAAGACTTCGCTAACCTGCATCCGGGGCGCCGGTCCTCGCTGGCACAATGTTTGATCATCGAGCCAATCGTCAATCAGACAAAACCCGGTAATCATAAATGGGGGCAGCATCAATTCAGAGATCTCCTTACCGATAAAGGTTTGCTATAAATAGCGTGTAAGGTAGGAAGATCACTTATATTTGACAATGAATATCAAAAAACTTGCCCATTGAATCAGCTAAGTAATTCATTAGAACAATTAAAAGTTCTTGACAAAAATGTTTATGTAAGTATAATATTGATTAACTGATTAATTAATAAGGATGATGTATTTATGTCAAGGACTGTAACAACCGTTGAGGACCGCCGCGAGCAGATCATGGAAGCAGCGCTCCGGGTTTTTGCCAAAAAAGGCTTTGCCGGTGCAAGCAATAAAGATATCGCAGAAGAAGCTGGCATCACCCCCGGCTTGATCTACCATTATTTCGAGAGCAAAGAGGCGCTGCTGAAGGCGATTTACGAGGAGCGCTCGCCCTCACGGATCAGCCGCGAGATCCCGGAACAAATCCTTGCGCTACCCCTGGAGCAGTTCTTGCGCTTCGTGGTGAAGCAGATGCTGACCGGGATTGAAGATGAAAAGTTTTTACCCCTGCTACGGTTATATCTCCCCGAAGCGATCTACCATCCTGAGCTGGCCCCATTCATGACCGCTATCATTGCCCAGGGGAGCCAGTTTATGGAGGGTTACCTGGCCGCCAAGATGGAAAGCGGCGAATTGTGCAAAGCGAATCCGGCCCTGGTCACGGAGTTGGTGATGGGTGGTGTCATGAATATGGTCGTACGCCGCCAGGTGCTGCACGACCCGCTCACGCTGAAGTATTCCCAGGATGAGATTATCGAAGGCGTGGTCTCCCTCGCTTTGAATGGGCTTTTGCCCAAATAAATTTTTTTACCTGGTTATTAATTGGTCGATTAATCAATAACATAAGAAAAGGAAGGATGAAATGGCTACAACAACTCACATCTCAAAAACGCAAAATGGTTTATGGACCCAGGCGATATTCACGATTGCAGTTCTGGTGATCCAATATGTCCTGGGCATGCTGTCGAACCTGTTTGTGCAGTTTCCCCAAACAGACCAGCCAAATCTATTGTGGGACTACGCCCGCTCCCAGCTCCCCACCTTTGCACACATCATAATCGGCATACTTCTGTTGGTGAGCGCCATCATGTTCGTGATCCGCGCCATCCGGAATCATGACCGGGGTTGGATCGCGAGCTCGGTGGCCGGGTTGGTTGGGATCGTGATCGCTATTTACGGTGGGGTTACGTACACCACCATCCAGGTTGACCTGTATTCGCTGATCATGGCGCTGGGCTTTATCGTTGCCTTTGTGGCCTACGGTTGGAGCCTGGTCGCCGCCAGGAAATAAGCCTGGCTGACCTGACCAGGACTGGCATTTACGTGCCTGTCTCTGAAAAGGAACCTTATTACAGATTAGATTAAAGGTGAAACGATGGAAAATCCAACTTCTACTACCTGGGATTCACAACCTGCTGCGCAGGGAACCGGTCGCCGCTTGAAGGGTTTTGCCCTATTCAGTGTGCTGGCCGCCCTCATGCTCACCCTGCTGCTTGAGGCGCTCGACCAGACCGTGGTCGGCACCGCCATGCCGCGCATCATTGCCTCGTTGAATGGTTTTGATCTCTACACCTGGGTCGTGACGGCCTACCTGCTAGCCTCAGTTACGATGGTGCCGATCGTCGGCAAGCTCTCCGACCAGTTCGGACGCAAGTGGTTCCTCATCACTGGCGCCTCCGTCTTCCTGCTGGGATCCATCCTGTCAGGCGCAGCCACGTCCATGACCGAACTGATCGCCTTCCGCGCGCTGCAAGGACTGGGCTCCGGCATCGGCATTGCCCTGGTCTTCACCGTGATCGGAGACATCTTCCCGCCGGCCGAACGGGCCCGCTGGCAGGGCGTCTTTGGCGTCGTCTACGGGGTCTCGAACTTCTTAGGCCCGACCCTGGGCGGTTTCCTGACCGATCACGGACCGCTGCTGGGCACGCTGGTCACCGATGCCACCCGCTGGCGCTGGGTGTTCTACGTCAATGTGCCGATCGCCCTGCTGGCCGTGCTGGCCCTGCTGATTTACTTGCCGGCCGACATTTCCCAACGCACCAGCACCTATCTGGGATGGGCGGCCATCCGCCGCATCGATTTCCTGGGAGCCATCCTGGTCGCTTCGGCCGCGATTACCCTGTTGTTGGGTCTCACCTGGGGCGGCAACGCCATCTACGCCTGGAACTCGGCCCAGGTCATCGGCATCCTGGCCGCGGCAGCGGTGCTCTTCGGGCTCTTCTTCATCCAGGAGCGGCGTGCCCTTGAGCCGGTCCTACCCCTGGACCTGTTCCGCAACCGGGTATTTTCAATGGCCCTGTTGCTCTCGTTCCTGCAGCTGGTGGTGCTGATCGGCTTGATCATCTACCTGCCGCTGTTTTTACAGGGCGTGCTGGGCATCTCTCCCACTAATTCGGGCGCTGCGATCACTCCGCTCACGGTCAGCTCAGTCATTGGCGGCACGATTGCCAGCATACTGGTGGCCAGGTTCCTGCGCTATCAGGCGGTTACCATTATCGGGGCGGTGGTCTTGACCGCAGGCATCTTTTTGCTCACCACCATCTCCACCACGATCAGTGTCCCGACCATGATCATCTTCATGGTGATCGCCGGGTTGGGTATTGCGCCCTTCTTCACCGTGCTCCAACTCGCGGCGCAGAACGCCATCCGGCGCAGCCAGTTAGGCGCAGGGACGGCAGCGGTGCGTTTCGTCGGCCAGATCGGGGCCGTGATTGGGATAGCGGTCGTCGGTACGGTCGTGAACCAGACGCTGGCCAGCGATATCCTCACCCGCGTCCCGGCCCAAACCGTCCAGCAGATGACGCCCGCCGGATTCAAGGTGGCTACCGACCCACAGATCCTGATCAACACTTCCTATCGAGACAGTGTGGTGCAAAACGCTCAGAAATTCGCTGTACAAGGCGCTGCACAGCACGGGCAGGTCTCGGCGGCGGTGTCGGCCCAGATCTCCCAGCAGGTGCAGCAATCGCTCAACCAGGTCTTCGATGCGCTCAAGACCTCACTGACCGTCGCCATCCAGCACGGTCTGATCGTCATCCTGGCCTTCGCTATTCTGATGATCCTGGCATCCCTCTTCCTCAAAGATATCCCGCTGAAAAACCAGTGGGAGGCTAGACCGGCCGAGAGCGGCCAGGCGAAAGCCAACGAAGCAAGCTGGCCGGGAAGCGGCGAAACGAACCCTTCTGCCCGACCACAGGTGGCTGGTGCAGATCCGATCGACCCGCCAGAAACGGGCAAATAGAACCAGTTAATCTGGCGATACCAATTGGATAAAACCTATTTACAAACAAAAAGGAGTTTTAAAATGGCTACAAATATTACTGGTGTTCGGCATGTTGGGATGTACGCGCAGGATCCCATCAAGATGTCGGAGTTTTATCAAAACGTAATGGGGATGACGGTGGTGGCCCAGACCCCGCCGAATTCCCCTATGGGAACCACTGTGTTCCTCAGCCTCCACCCAGAAGTAGAAGGGCACCATGACCTGGTGATCTTCTCCAACCCGGTGTTTGCCCACACCGCCTTCCGTATGGAGGACCTGGACAAATTTCTTGCCTATTACCACGAAATAAGGCAAAAGGGCGTGACCATCAAGTTCACCTTCAACCACGGGGTGTGGTTTTCCTTCTACTTCGATGACACGGAGGGCCACAACATTGAGATCTATTGGCCGACCTACGTGAACGCTCCAATCGATTACCAGGTCCAGCCGATCGACCTCAGCCTCCCCAAAGAGCAACTGATGGCCATCGCTGACCGCATGGCCGTGAAGTATGGGCGCCTGGACGCGGAGGGGAATCTGACCCCGCCGACAAACCCAAACCTGGATCTGGGAAATTCATGGACCGGTAATCCAGGTCAATGGGCAGGCAGCCTGGGCAATCCAGGGCAAGCGAGCCAGGGTCAGGTTGGCGCCAACCCATGGAGCCAAAACCAGGGCGGCACAAACCAACACTGAAAGGCTTGAGTTCCTGGCTTTTTCAAAGTGAAAGTCCCATCCCTTTCCAAAAGCGGGAAGGGATGGGAAAAACCGCCAGCCAGCTCTATCAAAATCAGAGATCGCAAAATCATTACCGTAAATGCA
>DATKKB010000088.1:0-9018 GCA_035543095.1 Anaerolineaceae bacterium
CTCTTGATATGTCCCTTTCTGCACCCTATCCGGACGACTTTAAATCTGCGCTCGAGCAGATATGAAGAATGTGGCTCCAAGAATATGGCGCTCACCTTTCAGGTGAGCGCCATATTCTTGATCAAAATACCTTCGAATCCATCTGGACGTTATTGGTTAGACCTTCTTTTCCAATTCCGTAAAGGATTGGCTTTCCAATTCGGGCACGGATTTGCTGCTGGTTAAGATAGCCCAGACCAGCGCAGCCATTAAAACGAGCGCCACAATCCAAATCACCGGATCGCTGGGCCTGGTAGCCACAATAATTGGCGCAGCGATCAGCGACACCAGGTTTACCACCTTGATCATTGGGTTCAAAGCCGGGCCGGCTGTATCCTTCAAAGGATCCCCAACCGTGTCGCCAACAACGGCAGCCTTATGCCGGTCAGAACCCTTACCGGTATTCCTTGCCAGGTCCCTTGGTTCATCTTCAACTGATTTCTTAGCATTATCCCAGGCGCCGCCTGAGTTTGCCATGAAGACTGCAAGCAGCTGCCCGCTCAAAATGACACCTGCCAGGAAGCCGCCCAACGCCTCTACTTGCAGGACCAGGCCGACCAGCAGCGGCGTCACCACGCCGATCGTAGCCAGCGGTATCAGTTCCTTTTGCGCAGACCGGGTTGAAATACCGACTACCCGGGCGTAATCCGGGCGGACCGTACCTTCCATAATGCCCGGAACACGGAACTGGCGGCGGACTTCTTCTACGATCTGTCCGGCAGCCCGTGACACCGCCCGGATCGATAGGCTGCTGAACAGCCAGGGCATCGCCCCGCCGATCAAGAAACCAACGAACACTTTCGTATCATTAACACGGATGGAACTGATGATTTGTGTAAAGCCTAGCTGGGCCTGTACCTTCGCTATGTCGGTCATATAGGAAGAGAACAGGCTCACCGCTGCAATGACTGCCGAAGCGATTGCGACACCTTTGGTGATCGCTTTGGTCGTGTTGCCAACCGCATCCAGGTCAGCCATGATCTGGCGAGCCCTTTGAGTTTCCTGGTCTGTCTGGTCGTGCCAGGCCATTTCGGCGATGCCGTTGGCATTGTCAGAGATTGGGCCGTACGAGTCCATCGCCACGTTGTTGCCAGTGTGGCTTAGCATGCCGATACCGATCATCGCCACTCCATACAACACATAGGTCGAGTTTGGCTCAGAGCCAAACAGGAGTAGGGCGAAAATGAAAGAGATCGCGATTACGCATAGCGCCCAAACGCTCGATTCCATTCCAACTGAAAGGCCGGTCAGAATAGTAGTTGCCGGTCCAGTCTTGGTAGACTTCACAATTTCCTTTACGGGCGTGCGCTTGGTAGAGGTGAAATAGGAAGTGAGAGGGTTAAAAGCCACTGCCAGGCCGACGCCAATCGTAGCCAGCATCCCAAGGCGCCAATCATGAAAATAGAAAATGGCAGCAATAAAAGCCCAAAAAATGGTGTTGATGCTCGATACTTCGTAAGAGCGGAACATCGATTCTTCCGCGTCGTGAGCCCGCAAGAATTTTATGGGGAATTTTTCCCAGATCGGGACAGTAAAAGTACCCAGGATCGAGCTGATCACGCCGATGCCCCGGATTATTAATGGAAAGACGATCCATCTCAAAGGATCGCCGCTGGTATCGATCTGGCGCAGAGCCAATCCCAGGATCAGTACGGAGACGATGGTAACCTCGTAACTCTCGAAGATGTCTGCCGCCATGCCTGCGCAGTCCCCTACGTTGTCGCCCACCAGGTCTGCGATCACGGCTGCATTACGAGGGTCGTCTTCAGGAATGTCCTTCTCAACTTTACCGACCAGATCCGCGCCGACGTCGGCTGCCTTGGTGTAAATACCGCCGCCCACCCTCATGAAGAGCGCCAGCAGCGTTCCACCGAAGCCGAATCCTAATAATGCATCCGGAGCGGCCTTACCAAAAATGATAAAGATCGTTGTTCCGCCTAAAAGTCCAAGTCCGTCCGTCAACATACCAGTAACTGTGCCAGAATAATAAGCAATGGAAAGAGCTTCATTAAAGCTACGCCTCGATGCGGAGGCGGAGCGGACATTCGCCTGGATTGCCATGCGCATGCCGAGCTGACCAACTAGAAGGGAAAATGTAGCGCCCACAATGAAGGCGATAGCCCGTCCGATTGCAATGACAATCTGAGCATTGTTAGCCCCAAATTCTTCGACGGCCTCCGTTGATGGCTTTACGACGTAGACGCTCAGGAAGAGCGCTACGCATAATGCGCCGATGGCAGGCAGGATCGTTTTTAGCTGGCTGGAAAGATAGCTGTCAGCACCGATCCGGATCGCGTCCCACACATCTTGCATCACCTTGGTACCTTTATCATGCTTTAATACTGACCCGCGTAACAACCAGGCATATAAAAGACTGATAAACGCAACTATCAAAACGCCGATAATTGCGATTTGTTCAAAGCCGTTTAATCCGTGCCTTGAACCGAGACCCAAGATATCCATATCTCCCTCCAGCAAAAACAGGAATTTTCAGTTTTAATTACTTGTAAGCATAATTAAAACAACAAGTCCTAATTTTACTCGATAAAGCCGAATTGTCAATTAGATTAGCGTTTGATTAGAATTTCACAAACTAATTGACATTCTTTAAGAATTTCAGTATAGTGATACACGGCTGTTTCAGGCCAGGAATCTAGTGAACTATCCCGGGGCGGAACTTGTTTCCGCCCATTTTATCTTTTAGCGGATATCTGATACGGCCTATTGATTTTAACACTAAAAAAGTGTATTCTGATTGAAGCTTTTTGGCTCTTTAGGAGTTGCCGTGGTTTCAGGGGCAAAGTGCTGCGCACTTTGCCCCTGAAACCACACTAAAACCCAAAGATCCAGCTTTTTTTAGTCAATTAAGCTGATTTAAAGTATGTGATTAAGTTTTTATGATGGACGATGCTTTGATTAATGTGGTTGATGAAGATGAAGAATATCCTGCGATTGCTCGTTTGATCGAGCTGGGACGTCAAAAATCCTACGTTACGATCGACGATATTTTGCATTTCTTCCCCGAGGCCGAGCAGGATGTAGAGCAGCTCGAGGAAGCTTTTGCTGCGCTGATGAGCGCAGGGATTCCATATGTTGAGGATACTCCCCCTGAAGAGCCTAGCGAAGAAGAGCTTGTAATCGACGAAGAAGAGGCCGAAGAAGCAGAGGTTGAAGAACCGGAAGAACACGTCTCGCTGGATGACCTGGCTAACATTGATACCGACGATACAATTGGTCTTTACTTAAAGGAAGTCAGCAGGGTACCCCTGCTGTCTGCCGAAGAGGAAGTCGAGCTTGCCCAACGAATTGAACGTGGCCGGATGGCGCGTGAGGAGCTTGCGCGTGGCAATGTCAGTCCTCGCCGTCGCCAGGATTTACGTCGCCTGATCGAAGACGGTTGGGGCGCACGCGAGCACCTGATCACGGCTAATTCTCGCCTGGTTATCAGCGTAGCCAAAAAATATATGGGGCGCGGTGTTCCATTTCTGGATCTGATCCAGGAAGGCAATATCGGTTTGATCCGGGCGACCAAAAAATTCGATTATCGTCGCGGCCATAAATTCAGCACCTACGCCACCTGGTGGATCCGTCAGGCTGTCACTCGCGCCATAGCAGACCAGGGCCGCACGATCCGCGTTCCGGTTCACATGGGCGACCAGATCAATAAGCTCTTGCGGGTACAGCACCAGCTTACCCAAAGACTGGGCCGTGAGCCCTCCGTTGAAGAGTTGGCTGAGGCTCTCGATGTCCCTCCCAAGAAAGTGGAAAACATGATCCAGGTCGCTCGCCGGCCCCTGTCTCTCGAAACGCCGACCGACGACGAGGAAGATTCGGTCCTGGGAGATTTCATCGAAGATGAGGATGCTCCACCACCGGACGATACAGCCACTTACAACCTGCTGCGCGAACACCTCGAAGAAGTGTTAAATTCGCTTCCACCGCGCGAGGTCCGTATCCTGCAATTAAGGTATGGACTGCTGGATGGGCAGGCCTACACCCTGGAAGAAGTCGGGCGCAAGATGGGCGTCACCCGCGAACGCGTCCGCCAGATCGAGGCGCAGGCATTGAGCCGGCTCCGCCACCCTTCCATTCGTCGCAAACTGCGAGACTACCTGGGTGATTAATCTCAATATAAAAATCCGCTTCTTTTACGAAGCGGATTTTATTGCGATTCGGTACGATTATTGCAAGATGTCCAGCCAACCCTTAAACACTTGCACAAAAAAAGGGATTGGTGCATACTTGTAGTGGGAGGAAACCTATGGCCAAGATTGCGCTGCGCGCTTATAACCGCGAGATTGAAACGCTCGTCGAGCGTGGTCAGATAGAAGAGGCCATCGCCCACAGCAAATATATCCTGCGGTTTTTCCCGAAACATGTCGAGACTTATCGGTTGCTCGGAAAAGCATACATCGAAAGCCAGCGATACAGTGAAGCTGCCGATGTCTTACAAAGAATTCTGTCTGTGTTGCCGGATGACTTTGTATCTCAAATTGGCATGAGCATCATCCGTGAAGATGAAGGCAACCTGGATGCAGCCATTTTCCATATGGAACGTGCCCACGAAATTCAACCCTCAAATGTGGCAGTCCAGGATGAGCTTCGCCGTCTTTACGGTCGACGCGACGGGGTTGAACCGCCCCGCCTGAGACTGACTCGCGGCGCGCTGGTCCGCCTGTACGCAAAGGGTGACCTGCACCGCCAGGCAATTGCCGAAATCCGCGCCGCCCTGGCTGAAGATCCCAACCGGTACGATCTGGAAGTTATTTTAGCCCGCATGTATTACCTGTTGGGCCAAAAAGTTGAAGCCACCGACGTCGCCAGCCGGCTGGTATCAAAGCTTCCTTACTGCCTGGAGGCAAACCGGGTGCTGGCGGATATTTTGCCCTCCACCTCCAGGGCCGAAGATGCTAAGATTTACCAGCAGCGAGTATACGCCCTTGACCCCTACCTGGCTTACATTTCTCCGAATGCCCCTACTGTTAATTTGGTCCCGGATAATGCAGTCACACTTGACCGGCTCGAATGGCAGCCTTCAATTTCAGGAGAGGTTCAACCCGCCTGGGCCCAAGACGTCGGCATCACCCTTGGGGAAGAAAAGGAAACCGAGACCGAACCTGATTGGCTCACGGCCCCTTCCGAACCTGAACCTGCCGAACAAAAAGAACCTCCGTTGTCTCAAACTACTCTGCCAACCCCGGTGATCGAACCGTCCGAGATGCCGCAGGCCTCCGCCAACCAGATTCCCGATTGGATGCAGGCTTCAGGGTGGGTTGAAGCCGGCGCCGCAACTCCGGAAGGTGAGGCAATCGAAGAAGAGGCAACCCCGGGAGAATTGCCTGATTGGCTGAAAGAAATGGCTCCTCAGCCGGAAGAAACCGTTCCGCCCCTTGGCGAAGAATCAAAACTGGATTGGTTGGACGAAATACTCCCGCCCGTGACTGCTGTGAAGGGTGAAGAAGCTGCAACGCTGGCAGCGGAGCAGGTCCTGGGACAGGAAGGCGCTGGTGAAGGAGTCGCTTTTCAAGAATCCGCAACACAGGCAGTCGAAGAAATTCACCCGGCTGCTGAGGAAGCCCTGCCGGAATGGCTTACCTTCACACCTTCCGAGGTCGAGGGCGGAACCGAGGTTCTTGTGGAAACGGCTCCCGAAGCTGAACCGGCTTCCGGCCAACCGGCTGAAACTCCTCAACCGGAAACAGCCTTTGTTGCCCAGGATCAGACTCCGATTACCGGTCTGCATTTCGAAGCGCATGAAACGGAAGCAATTCTGGAACCGGCTGCTGAAGCTAAAATTGAACCGGCCATCACTGAAGAGACTCAACCTGGTCAGCCTCCTGTTGCTGAAATTCAGCCACCGACAACCCAACCGCTAGAGGAAGTCGCCAGTCCGGTCGCTGGAATTGAAACTCCCATTCCAGCTATCCCGGGGGAAATGATTTCTACCCCATCTGCCCAAACCATTGAAGCAGAAAGCCCCATCCAGCTGGAGCCCGCCATTGAATCGATGCAAGTTTTAGCTGTTGAACCACCGGTAGCTGAAGGGCCTGAGGAAAAACCCCCAGAATCTACTGCTCCAGTAGCAGAAATCTCAAAGGAACAGCAGGCTGAACTCCAATCTCCGGTCGCTGAAACAGCCAGCCCTATTTCTCCAACAGGTGAAGCTCCTTCTACTGGTATGCCCATTGCCGGTCGCGAAGAACAGCCAGAGTTGAATGACCTGGATGCTGCCATGGCATGGTTGGAAAGCCTGGCTGCCAGGCAGGGCGCCGACCAGGAGACCTTATCCACCCCGCAGGATCAAAGATCAGAAACACCTCCTGAATGGGTTTCACGCGAAATCGAGCAGCCTGAAAGCAAGGCTGCGCCGGTCGAAACGACTGCGCCTGTAGTTGAAACAGCGACTCTGGTAGAAGGACCTGCTGAAACCATTGAAGGTACTGCAGTCGCGGCTCAAGCGGCTGCTATTGAACCTGAAATCACAGCACCGGCTGAAGAAAAAACTGGGGCTGCCAACCCTGAGACTCCTGAGCCCCTTTCGATCCAACCGCCTGCCAGTAATATGGTCACCCGCTTTGCCGAAATGGATTCTGAGACGACTCAATCGATTCCGCAGGATGCGTTTGAGAATAATTCTCTTTATCCTTTTAAAGAATTTTCATCAATAAAATCGGTAGAAGCGCCTGCTGAAACTGAATTAACATCATCCGAGAATTTAGAGCAGCCGGTTGAGGACCAATTTACGCGGGCAGAAAAGAAAACATCTCCTCTTGGACAATCTGGGCAGCCAAGCCCCCAGAGTGAAATGGACGCGGATGCAGCCTTCGCCTGGTTGGAGGCGCTGGCGGCGCAACAGGGAGCCGACGAAGGCACCTTGACAACCCCGCCAGAGGATCGGTCAGCCGCGGCGCCGGACTGGGTGCTCGAACAGCCGGCTGAACCGGCCGGATTGACCGATGCGTCTGACCTCTTACAGGGAGCAATGACCCTGGAAGAACCGGCTGAGCCAGAAAAGATAAGCGCCGAGCCCAATCTGGAACAGGATTGGGCTAATTCGGTACTGTCGCCTCTTGCATCTCAGGTGGAAGAAACCACTGAAATCACGCCACCACCTGAACCGGTGGAATGGATCCAGGAAACGCCTGAACCACAACTTAACACGGAAGCGCCTGTTGTCGAGCAGCCCATACCTTCAGAAGCGCAGCCTACGCAAGAACCGGTAGAACCGCTACCTGCCTGGCTGCAAGGGCTGGATCAGGCTTCAGTTGAGCCTCTAGAGGACATAAAGCCGTCCGCCGTAGAGGATTTGCCTGATTGGTTGAAAGGATTCGAAACCCCGGCCGAGGCGCCGTTGACCCAGGCCAGCGACGAATCAATCTCAATTTCCTCGTGGCTGAAGGATCAGGAAGTACCAGCCGTCGACCATCTGGAGGCAGCTCAACCTGCGGTTGATGATACTCAGCCAGTGAAATTTCACCCGGCGGAGCAAGTGGAAGAAGCTGCACCTTTGCCAGATTCGACCTTCCAGCCTCCAGAAAAAGTTGAAGCAGAACAGGTGCCTTCGAAAGGCACTCAAGCTGGCGAAGACCCGGTACTTTTCCTGGCTCAAGCAGCAATGCAAGATGGAAAAATTGACCAGGCCCTGGCCTTTTATAACCGCCTGATCGAACAAGGCCAGCACCTGGATGAAATTGTCCACGATTTGCGTGATTCCCTTTATCGTTACCCTGTGGAAATTTCCATATGGCAAACACTTGGCGATGCCTATATTCGCAACAATCACATTCAGGAAGCCCTGGATGCTTATACAAAGGCTGAGGAACTGCTAAAATAATCCCGGTCTAGCTCGGAGGATTGGCAGGATTTCGTTGGATGGAGGCAAGTTTGGAAAAGACATTAGTCTTGATCAAACCGGACAGCGTTCAAAGAGGGTTGGTTGGAGAAATCACCCGGCGCCTGGAACAGCGCGGATTGAAATTGATTGCAGCGAAATTTTTAGTCGTCAGCCCGGAACTGGCTGCCCGCCATTATGCAGTTCATTTTGGAAAGCCCTTTTACGAAGGCCTGATCCGGTACATTTCATCGGCTCCCGTCATGGCAATGGTTTGGACTGGGCCGAACGCCGTCGCTGCCGTGCGCCAAACCATGGGCAGCACCCGCCCAACGGAGGCCGCACCCGGTACTATACGGCACGATTTCGGGCTCGAAATTGGCCGTAACCTTACCCATGCTTCCGATTCTCCTGAAAATGGCGAGGCAGAGGTCGCGTTATGGTTTAAACCTGAAGAGATCTTTGATTGGGGCAGGGTAACAGATCCATGGATCTTTGAAAAGAACTGAACCCCTGGGTATAAGGCCAAAGGAAATTCAGCCTCTTTTTGTCTAAGATATCTTGACGGTCCCCTGGTCCTATGATAATATATAGATCGTTCGGGGGCGTGGTGTAGCGGCTAACATGCGGCCCTGTCAAGGCCGAGATCGCGGGTTCGAACCCCGTCGCTCCCGCAGAGATCAAAAAAATCTGTTCAAAAATGAACAGATTTTTTGTTTTAAGCTTGGTTCCCATAATTTTGCTGCTTATGAAGTAGCTAGAAATCATAATATTTTTGTACAAATCATAGGTACGGAAGTGGCGAGGCTTGAAGATGGCGAATATTCGATGATGTGGGAGGTCTATCCGCAAGGGATCTATGACCTGTTGATGCGAATTTGGAAGGATTACCGCCCAACCTGCGAGATCCTGATCACTGAAAACGGGATACCGCTATTGGATATCGATTACAAAACCCTTCAGCGGACGATCAAGGAGAGCGGTCAGTGGTTCCATAAGGTGATTCGGGCCAATGGGTTTCCTCTTGAAAATGGGTAACCAAAGGCGACCCGTCCTGAATCCGCTGGTAACGCCAATGCCATAACCTGCGCAATTCATTATTGGGTCTCTGGGTTTTGGCGTGGTCGCAGGGGTGAGTTGCAAAGCAA
>DATKKB010000089.1:0-5089 GCA_035543095.1 Anaerolineaceae bacterium
TCCTGCCGTTCATTCCCATGCTGCCCATCCAGGTGCTGACCAACAACCTGCTGTACGACATCTCGCAGACCGCCATCCCCACCGACGACGTGGATCCGGAGTGGCTCGCTGTCCCCCGCAAGTGGGCCATCGGCGGACTGCGGCGCTATATCCTCTTAATCGGCCCGATCAGCTCCATCTTCGATTACCTGACCTTCTACATCATGCTGTACGTCTTCAATTGCTGGACCAACGAAGCGCTCTTCCATACCGGCTGGTTCGTCGAGAGCCTGTTCACCCAGACCCTCATCATCCACGTCATCCGCACCAACAAGATTCCCTTTATCCAGAGCCGGGCCAGCCGCCCACTCATGCTGACCTCGCTGGCAGTCTTAGCGGTCGGCGCGTTCCTGCCCATCAGCCCCCTGGCGGGCGCCCTGGGCTTCGTGCCCCTGCCGACGCTCTACTGGCTCTTCCTGCTGGGCATGCTCGTGGCCTACATCGTGCTGACCCAGATCGTCAAGACCTGGTATGTCCAGAGGTTTGGAGATTAACAGAAGCCACGAATATGTTAAAATGAAAATATGGAAAAGAATAATCAGAAAGATAAGATAGACTCGGAATATACACCTGAGGACGAACTTTCTGGTTCAATCAATGCGCCAGGCAAAGGCATTGATTTATATTCAATGCCTTTGCCTTTTGTCTACAACCAGGTACTAGCTCCATCGACAACTCCAGATTTTCTCAATAAAATAATATGCGGCGATTGCGAACAAGTATTAAAATCATTGCCAGACGATTGTATCGATCTAATTTTTACATCACCGCCTTATGCAGATCAAAGGAATTCGACTTATGGGGGCATTAAACCGGACCAATATGTCCAATGGTTCCTTCCAAAAGCGGATCAATTCTTCCGCATTTTGAAACCGTCTGGATCATTTATTTTAAATATTAAAGAACGCGTTGTTGATGGCGAACGACATACGTATGTCATCGAATTAATTTTGGAAATGCGCAAGCGAGGATGGTTTTGGACAGAGGAATATATGTGGCATAAGAAAAACAGTCATCCTGGAAAATGGCCAAATCGATTCAGAGATAATTGGGAGCGATTGCTCCATTTTACAAAATCTCGCCATTTCCAAATGTTCCAGGATGAAGTAATGGTCCCTGTGGGAGATTGGGCTCAAGAGAGGTTAAAGAATCTCTCTGAAACGGACAAACGTAGAGATAATTCTAAAGTTGGAAGCGGTTTTGGCAAAAAGATTTCAAATTGGGTAGGGCGTGAAAATGTTTACCCGAGTAATGTCTTGCATATGGCCACTGAATGTTATAACCGGCAGCATTCCGCAGTATTTCCTGTGGCATTACCCGAATGGTTCATAAAACTTTTTACGAGACCCGGCGATGTAATATTGGATCCATTTAATGGTTCTGGAACAACATGTGTTGCTGCACAGAGATTAGACAGAAATTATTTAGGAATTGATATCAATGAGCAATTCTGTAATTTAGCGCTTGATAGATTGGCTAAAGATAAAAACGGAACTAGCAACGGGAAAAAGATAAGTAAAAATGATAAATCCGATCAATCTTGATGAAGTAAAAGAATACGTCAATTCCAATATCGATGCTTTTCACAACAAACGAATAGAATCATTACGTGGTCTTAAATTAAACGCTCTGGTTGCTAAGAATCCGTATTTATTTCGTGCCAAAAATGTTAATACTGCCTCTCAATTTGTCGAATTGGTATTGGAAGCATTTCTTTCGAGCAGCGAAGAAAAGCAATTCGGTAATTTCTTAGAGGACCTGGCAATTTTTATCGCTGAAAAGACGAGTGGTGGACACAAAAGTACAGCCAGTGGAGTTGATTTGGAATTTATTCGAGAAAGAAATCATTATTTGGTGTCTATCAAGTCGGGCCCAAAATGGGGTAATTCTGATCAACACACACAATTAGCAAAATCATTGCAAACTGCAGTAGCCCGATTGATGCAATCACATCTCGATATTAATCCAAAACCAGTTTTAGGTATTTGTTATGGAAAAACCAAAACAAGTTTTGTCCGGGGGTATATGAAAGTTGTTGGCCAAAATTTTTGGTATTTGATCTCAGGGTCTAAAACTCTTTACACGGATATTATTGAACCGTTAGGGTTTCGTGCAAAAGAACACAATGATGAATTTAATAAAGCGAGAGCAAATATCTCAAATTTGCTTGTAATGCAATTTTGTGACGAATATTGTAATCCCCTAACAGGCTCGATTAATTGGGTTAAGTTGGTCGAGTCAAATTCGGGCAATATTGATTTAGATGAATTTTTAAATTAACGTAGGTGTCCTCTAGATGCCACATTCTAGGGCAAATACGCGAAAAGATATTTTTTTCCTTGCCTAATCCTTAATATCCTCTCATTTTAATCCTATTTGTTCCCCTCCCGTGTGCGTGGTAAAATCAAAAAGGAATCATATTGGGGAAGATCGGGTTAAGCTGTGCGGAGAAACGCAATTCAGGCGCAACCCTTTCCCCACAACGGAGGTTATTGAATGGAACAGCAAGTAGGTACGTTTGCTGTCAAAAAGGGATTGGCTCAGATGCTCAAGGGCGGCGTGATTATGGACGTGGTTACCCCCGAGCATGCCAGGATCGCTGAGGACGCCGGCGCTTGCGCCGTGATGGCGCTGGAACGCGTCCCGGCTGACATCCGCGCCCAGGGCGGGGTGGCTCGCATGAGCGACCCGGAGCTGATCCTCAAGATCATGGACTCGGTGACCATCCCGGTCATGGCCAAGTGCCGCATCGGCCATTTCGTCGAAGCCCAGATCCTGGAAGCCATCGGCGTCGATTATATCGACGAATCCGAGGTGCTGACCCCGGCCGACGAAGCCCACCACATCTTGAAGCACAACTTCAAGGTGCCATTCGTGTGCGGCTGCCGCAATTTGGGCGAAGCCCTGCGCCGCATCGGAGAAGGCGCCGCCATGATCCGCACCAAGGGTGAGGCTGGCACCGGCGACGTGGTCGAAGCCGTGCGCCACGCCCGGGCCGTGCTGGGCGAGATTCGCCACCTGCAAAATATGCCCGAGGAAGAGCTGATGGCCTTCTCCAAAGAGATCGGCGCTCCCTACGAGCTGGTGCTGGAAACCCGCAAGTTGGGCCGCCTGCCGGTGGTCAACTTTGCCGCCGGCGGCATTGCCACCCCGGCCGATGCAGCCTTGATGATGCAGCTCGGCGTCGACGGCGTGTTCGTCGGCTCGGGCATTTTCAAATCTGGCGATCCGGCCCGGCGCGCTGCCGCCATCGTCAAGGCCACCACCCACTTCAACGATCCCAAGATCCTGGCGGAAGTCAGCCGTAACCTGGGCGAGCCCATGGTCGGGCGCCAGGTTTCGGCCATCCCGGAGGGTGAATTAATTGCAGGGCGAGGCTGGTAGGCCTGTTTGGCAGGCACGCAGCGGGCTGCGCCGGTCCCAGGTTTGCCAAATTGAGCGTTTTCTATGAAGATCGGAGTCCTGGCACTTCAAGGCGACTTTGCTGAGCACCAGGTTAAGCTGGAGGGGCTGGGCGCGCAGGTCGTTCAGGTGCGCCTGGCTGAACACCTGGATGGTTTGAACGGCCTGGTCATTCCCGGCGGCGAATCGACCACCATCGCCAAGCTGGCGGTGGCCTACGGACTGATGGAGCCCCTGCGCGATTTTGGCCGCTGGCATGCCATCTGGGGTACCTGCGCCGGAGCTATCTTTCTTTCGAAGGATATCCACCGCTCCCAGCCGGTGCTGGGATTGATGGATATCGTGGTCGAACGAAATGCCTTTGGCCGCCAGGTGGACAGCTTTGAAATCGACCTCGATGTGCCGGCGCTGGATAAAGTGAATGGCGATTCCCAGTCAGCCCCATTCCACGCCGTATTTATCCGGGCTCCCTTGATCGAGCAGGTTTATGGCGAGGCGGTTTCGCTGGCCTGCCTGCCCGACGGGCGGATCGTTGCCGCCCGCCAGGGGCGACTGCTGGCGACTTCTTTTCATCCTGAATTGACCGGTGATGCACGTTTCCACCGCTATTTTATGGAGCTGGCACAATAGGAATCCGACCGTTTGCTTGGTACGACGTTTATAAGCTGCTGCGCTATCGCAAAGATGTTCTCAGCATGGATAGCGCCCTGCTCTTAACGCGCGGCAATCCGGCTGGCTTCACCGCTAACCTCGGACGGCTGCACCCGGCTCGTGGCTTTTATACCGGTGTGACCACAGGCAGCAAGGACAATCCTCCGCTGATCGGCCAGGTTATTTACCGCCTGGGCAACCGCTCGGCCCGCCTGTCCTTCATTGCGCCCAATGCCATTTGCGATTCGCCGGATTTACCCGGCCTGCTGGAAGGCCTGGCCTGGCACGCCGGCGAATGGGGCGCGTTCCACGTGCTGGGCGAGCTGGAAGAGATTTGCCCGGCCTTCGATAGCATGCGCCGGGCCGGCTTCTCTGTCTACGCCTGGCAGCGGGTCTGGCAGTTGCCGTTTCAGGCCGCCAGCAGCAAAACCAACGGGCAGCCGCGCCTGCCTGCCCCATACAGGCCGGGCAGCGATGGCGGCAGTCCACACGAGGCGGTCTGGCAGCCGGTGCGCGAAGAAGACGACTGGGCGGTGCGCAACCTGTTCCAGAACCTGGTCCCTCCCCTGGCCCAGAGCGCCGAACCCCTGTCGGTGCGGCGCCAGCGGGGCCTGATTTATCGCCAGGGAAGTGAAATTATGGCATACGTGGAGGGGGTCTTCGGACCGCGCGGCATTTATCTGTATCCTTTGATCCATCCCGACATCGAGGACGTGGGAAGCCTCATCAGTGCGCTACCTCCCTCCCTGGCCCCGCTGCTGGGCCGCCCGGTTTACATGGCGGTGCGTTCTTACCAGGCCTGGATGGAAACGACCCTGACCGAATTGGGGGCCAGGAGTACGCCGCGCCAGGCCTTGATGGTCAAGCATATGACCCAGGCCCAACGCGTGCCCCTCAGCGCCCGCCTGGTGCAAATCGAAGGACGCCAGATTGAGCCGGCCAAAACGGTAGCCCAAAATTCAATTCACAGTTCACAGTGAATATTTTAAAGTGGACA
>DATKKB010000090.1:0-9060 GCA_035543095.1 Anaerolineaceae bacterium
GGGGCTACAAGACCTGGCCGGGGATGACCAGCGGCTTGATGGTCGCCGGAGTGGGGGTGGCTTAGCTGAGCATCCTCTTTCAAGGGAGAAAACTGCCTGGGCGATTTTTCCAAATTCGCCTACCAATCTTGGGACAAACACTAGGTAATACCTGGTTTGCGCTGAAATGCTATAATGAAAATGCTCTTAATATTTTTGGGGTTTCTTCTACGAACGGGGATCATCGACGATCTTTTAGGATATCTCGATGGAAACCACGCTGTTGAAGACGAAACTGAACAAGCCAAAGGTCCATCCTGATCTTGTTCAACGATCGCGACTGTTGAATTGCCTCGACAAAGGGCTTGGCCAGAAACTAACGGTGATTTCAGCCCCCGCTGGTTATGGCAAAACGACTCTTCTAAGCGCTTGGGCTACCTCTTGTGTCTGCCCCATAGCCTGGCTATCCTTAGATGAAGGTGACAACAACCTGACACGATTCCTGGTCCACGTGATAGCTTCATTGCGGACAATTGAACCGAATTTAGGCACGCAAATCCTTACCCTTGTTCAATCTCCTCAACCCACTAAAATTGATGACCTTGTACCGATACTCCTCAATCAACTTGACGATGTTCCTGGCCCCTATGCCCTTGTATGGGATGATTATCATTTAATTACTTCAACGGAAGTCCATCGATTGGTGGCTTTCATTCTTGAGCATCAGCCTGAAGTTATGCACCTGTATATTGCAACCCGCGTAGATCCCCCCTTACCGATCGCACAAATGAGGGCGCGGGGACAATTGAACGAGCTTCGCCAGGCAGATCTTCGTTTCACGGATAATGAAGCTCAGGATTTTTTGCGAAAAGGCGTTGGCATAGACATCGCTGCTGATGATATTGTCACCTTGATGGAGCGTACGGAAGGATGGGTCGCCGGCCTGCAATTAGCTGCACTATCCATACGAAACCAGAAGGATATTTCTCGTTTAATCGCTGACTTTGGGGAAAGTCACGAATACATCGTGGATTATTTCGCCAGCGAGATTCTTTCCCGCCAGACTGATCTCGTAAAGAATTTCCTGTTGAAAACCTGCATCCTGCAACAAATGTGCGGCCCTTTATGTGATGCTCTCACTGGCCAGACCAATGGGCAACAAATTCTTATTCAGCTTCGAGAAGCTAACTTATTCACAATCCAGTTGGATAATGAACGTTGTTGGTATCGCTATCACCACCTCTTCGGAGGCCTGCTGCGCAAACAGCTCCAGCAGGAGATGCCTGAGGCCATCCCCGAGCTGCATCGCAGAGCGAGCCAATGGTATGAAGAGCATCAATTGCCAGAACAAGCCTTTGAACATGCTCGTTCAGCGGGCGACCAGGACTCAATCAGTCGGCTTGTGGATATTCATATCTATTCGTTATGGTCCAGGGGGGAATTCGATACCATGAAGCATTGGATCAATTCCTTGACAGAAGAACAACTTTTGCTTCGTCTTGAATTGAAAGTTATCAAGGTAGTATTAATGGTAAATGATGGCAGCGTAGGGGAAGCGCTCAAGCTGCTCGAATCGACTGAACAATTGCTGGAGAACCAGGTCAAATCAGCTCCCGAGGACGGGAGAACTTCACTTGTAAGAATTGAACAGGCAGAACAAGCTCATTTGCATGCGCTGCTGTACGTTGCGCGCGCCTTGATAACATCCTTGCAAGAGAATCCACAGATGGTGTTAAGTTATGCTCCACAGGCGCTCGCGGTCCTGGAAAAAGAAAGACCCCGGGATATTCCCTGGCTCAGCTATCTTTACATTTCTATCAGCAACGTGCATCTCCAGTTGAGCAACTGGGAAGCTGCGACCGATTACCTTTCGAGAGCCCTTGAACTCGGTATAGCCAGTAATAACTATGACCTTGCTTTGACTGCCATGACAAAGAAAGCAGTTGCCCTTTGGGCGCAGGGCCATATCAACCAGGCTGCCCTGGTCTGCCAGGAAGGGCTGCGTTATATCGAACAGCAAGGCTTAGTGAAGCTGCCCATTATTGACAGCCTGCTCGTTACCTGGGGATTCATCCTTTGTGAACGGGGGGAATTGGATCAGTCGGCGATCTACATTCAGCATGGTCTGGAGTTGAGCCAGTCGACCAATCATGTTTATGTCCAGGCCTGGGCTTATCAAGAAATGATCCGCTTGTTGATTTCCACCGGCGACTTACAATCAGCGGAAGCGTATTTACAACAATTCAACATCTTGATCGAACATTATGATATTCCCCCAAAATTTGTACTAGGAACAGCCGGTTTACAAATCCTGATCTTAATACTACAAGGAAAGTTATCGGAAGCGGAAAAAGAGCTTCGGTTGCGCGGAATTCGTAGAGAAGGGGAGATCGATTTTCCAAACCACTATCTGTACCTCTGTCTTGCCCGATTGTTGTTGGCAAAGGGAAATTACGATGAGGCTGAAAAGATCCTCGACCGCCTCTACCAGGTATGCCAATCCGCCGACCAGGTTGCATATTTAATCACCATCTACAAAATACGCGCTTTGCTCAGGCTGGCAAAGGGTGAGATACCTTTGGCAATCGAAAGCCTGGGGAAAGCTTTGGAATTGGCTGAACCGGAGGGGTATATCCAGACTTTCCTCGACGAAGGTAAGACGATGGCCCGTCTGATCCACGAGTACATTCGTAGGAAAGGTGGAACTGAGTTTTCGAGGAATCTTTTATTGGCGTCTCAGCAAAGGAAGACTTTCACCCTGGCCGCACATCCTGGTAGCAAGCTGGTCGAGCCGTTAAGTGAGCGCGAGGAGGAAGTACTGGCCTTGCTGGCTGAAGGACTTTCAAACCAGGAAATTGCGACCAAGCTATATCTTTCCCTGCGCACCATTAAATTCCACACAGGTAATATCTATAATAAATTGGGGGTAAAAAGCCGCAGCGAAGCGGTGTCCAGGGCGCGCAAGCTGGGTCTGCTGAGCTGGTGAGGTATAACCCCAGAAGACGTGGCGTCCGGCCGCGTTTTTTGATTCCCACACTGAAACTGTACCCACACCTGTACTTTCGTTGGTTCAAACCTGTACCTGCTTTCGGCTACAGTAAAGTCGTCAATGGGTAAACCAGATGAAAAGGGAACAAAGAAAAATGAATTACCTGATTAAGATCTGCGGGCAGCTTGACCCTGGCTGGTCTGCCCAACTGGGCGGAATGGAAATATCCATGGTTAAGGAGGATGGTGCTCTCTTCACCCTCCTGACCGGAACCGTCGCCGACCAGCCGGCCTTGTTCGGCATTCTGGATCGACTTCGAGATATGAATCTTTTACCCATCCTGGTCGAACAGATCGAAAAGGAGAAAAGTACAAATGGAAGAAAACATGTTAAAAGCCTGTAAACCAATTCGAACAATCCGCATCGCTGCCGTTCAGATGCAATCCGTCCTGGGGCACATCAAAGAAAACCTGGAGCATGCTACCTCCCTCGTGGAACAGGCAGCTTCTCAAGGAGCGCAACTTGTGGCTTTACCTGAGTTGGCTGCCTCCGGGTACTCGCTTTCACCGCGCGTTTGGCAGGGCGGCGAGCCTCGCAACGGTCAGACCATAAAATGGTTGGGGAAAATATCCGCGAAACTGGGAATCTATGTCGGTATCGGTTTTGTGGAGGCAGAAGGGACGGATTTCTACAACTCATATGCGATCGGGGCGCCGGATGGCAGGATTGCCGGCATCGTGAGGAAATCCAATCCCGAGGTAAATATCTTCAAATCTTGTGAAGGCCCGCACGTCATCGCTACGCCGTTAGCAAAGATTGGCATCGGCATTTGTGCCGACAACCTCTTCGTGGCCAACCTGATCCGCATGCAGCAGCATTCCGCCGATCTCCTACTGATGCCGCACGCGGCACCACTGCCCTTCAAGGTCGGAGGCCCAATTAAAGCTAAGGAAATCCCGGAAGCGCGTACTTCGATGGGGAATATGGCACCTAACTTTGCGCAACGGATCGGTCTTCCAACGGCATTCATCAACCCGGTCGGCCCTCGTGGACCGGAAAAATGGGATGGTCTTTTTGGCGCAGTGATTAGCTCGGATGCCTGGCGCATGGGCGGCCTATCTACCATCGCCAACCCGGATGGTGAGATTCTCGGCCAGTTGGGTGAGTTGGAAGAAGGTGTGATCGTGGCCTCAGTCACCCTGGATGAAACGCGTAAAGTCAAGACCCGTCTTGTAGGCCACGGTTCCTACGGCGGCGGGTTCGTCACCCCGCACCCTGCCGTCTTCGAATGCATCTGTTATGTCGATGCATTCTTCGGACGTATGGCATACCGCTTGAGGCCTGAACGGCGCAAGATCGCGGAGCTGATTTCATCCGGGGCCTCTGCCTGAAATCTCAACAGGCTTGCAGTGGGTGCAAGGTGAAACAAGGTTAAAAAATCGAATGGAGTTATCTAACGTAAGTTTTGTGCAATCAGCGAGCAAAGTGGTTTAGACATCAAAAAACAGCATTTTGACCAAAGGGCAAAGGCAACTGAACCGCCCATTGCCGATTTACAGAAAGGGATCGACCTGCATACAGGCTATGATCCGTGAACTTTAACAAACAACCGTGATCTTGCCAGATCACCCAGGCAGAAGTGTGCGCCGCGACCAGAACTTGCTCTTTGACTTTTGTTTTGGCCGGGTTCTGCCAATCATCCGGAAGTTGTGGACACTGTTCGACCAGCCAGCGGGCTGCCCAACGGACAAAATTGGCCGCAAAAACAGCGAATTGTTCCTGCAAAAAGATCGCCGGAGCGGAGCGAACCTTCAAATGGTGCATGGCAAACACGTTTTTGCCTTCTTTGATGCCCGCTTCCACAATTTGGCGCGCATTATAGCGATGAAACCAGGCGGGCAGATCGGTCGTGACCGGATCTAGCCCAAAATGGATCAGCGTACCAAAGCGTTGGGTTTGGCCGGTATAGAAACGCTCCAGACCGACATCCAGCGCATAGGGAAAATCGGCAAACCGTCTGTTTTTCCAGGCAATCATTTCAGCATTCCCGCCCACCTGCGTCCATTTTGTCTGTGGATGGGTTTCTAGTTTCAGGCGGGGCGTGAGCCAGTCGCTATAGGGTTTGGTGAAGACTTCATAGCCCATCTCGATGAGCCAGGCGACGTTCTCGCGCGTCCCGAAACCGGCATCGATCCGAAAAACCGCTTGAATGGGGAAAGAATTGCTTTGGTTGTCTGCTTCAAACCCCTTCAGGCGCTGTTGCAAGCGCTGCAAGTGCATTTGTGAGAGCAGTTCTTGCTGTTGGTCGAACTTCAAGCGCTTTTCCTGCTTGGCCTGTTTCTTCGCCAACCGCTCCAACCGGCCTTGCCACATGTCCAGTTGCTGGCGGGCCTTGGCTAAGGCACTGTACGGTCGTTCTGGACGGTTTTTCTCCCGGTATTGTGCCTCGGATTGCGCCAGCGTTTCCTGTTGCTGAGTAATTTGGGCCTCGATCTCCAGTCGTTGGGCCTGAAAGTCTTCCAAGGCTTTCTGGCTCGTTGCTACCTGGGCCTGGAACTGCTGGTTTTCGACTTGCAAAACACCAATTCGCTCGCTCAACAGATCGGTTCTGCGCAATGGACGCATCCCCGTGCGCGTTTCGGCGGCCTGGAGCAATGCTTCTGCTTGCATACTGGAAACGGTGCTTCCCGGATGGTCAACGACCGAAAGCCAGAAACGACCGTACGTCGGACTATGCAGACTCACCATTGCTGCCTGGTATCCCAGGTGCAAGCCGTCCCCCATATGACCGTAGGCCACCCCCGGATAACTGGTGCTGGTATTCGAAACCGGTCGTCCCGTCAAATCGCCATCATAAACCAGGCGCCCGTTTTGCTTCAGGGCTTGCATGACTTCTTCTGCCAGAATGGGTTGCATAATTTGCTCCAAGATTTTGGCGATCTGATCGGCTTCTGCTTGACTTAATCCAGTTAGAGTCCGGCTCACCCCGCTGTAATCTGCCCATCCGGTTTGCAACCAGGCTTTGGCAACGGCTTGATCTTGATCGATGGGATGGGCGGATCGGCTCAGTTCTTGGAGATGCTTCAATCCAGCCACGATGGCGACGAAAAACTCCAGGATTTTGGTCTGAGGACAATGTTCTACTTTCTTTTGGCGCAGCTGGACCGCTTCTATCGCCCGAATCAGGCCGATACTCTGGCCAAATTGCCCCCAGGCAACCAGCATAGCGTGATGGGTGATGGTATCAGGTTGATTTTCGCTCATGGTCCCTCCTGGGTATCTCATGAGCATAATGGATTTTGTCTTAATTGTTAAAGTGCAGGTTTTTTTCTGTAAAGCACTTTGCCTTATAGTTGCACAAAACTTACGCTAAGGAGCAATCCCATGAAAAAAATATGGGTTTTTGGTGTGATATTGGTTGTTCTGATAGGGATAGGAGCATCAATATATTTCCTCGTTCTTCCAAACCTGCCGGTTATCGAACGCTGGGTCATGAGCGTTCCGCCCCAATCTCAAACGGCTGACGAACAAAAAACCTTGGCCAGCCTGCAATTGTTTAACGATCACCCGTTTTACCAGATGACGTTTTTTGGTGATTATCCCAGATACCTTGAAATGAAAAATCGTTTTTATTGGGCGCTGGGTTATCCGAAACCTCACTGCACAAGTATTGCCGTGCTAAATCCGCAGGGGCATGCCTTACTCGGTTATAACAACGACGGTGTATACGAACCAAAATTGCTTTTGTTCACCGATCCGTCCGACGGGTATGCTTCGATCTCGATATCGGATATAGGTGGGACCATTCCAGGGTTCTCCAGGTCGTTTACACCATTTGATTCTGATTTCAATCGTTCATTGCTGCTGTATGCGCCCTATTCCACCCAGGCCGGGATGAACGAGATGGGTCTTGCCGTCAGCACCATGACAGATCCCAACGGTAGTTGGGCCATCGATCCTGAAAAGGATACCCTGGGGGCGGCGGAAGCCAGGCGATTTGTCCTGGACCATGCCAAAGACGTAGAGGAAGCCATTACGCTGCTTTCCCAGAGAAACGTCAGCTACCAGGGCACCTCGGTCTCACATGTCATGCTGGCAGACCGGTCCGGTCATTCCGCTTTGTTGGAGTGGGTGAACGGCGAGATGAAGGTGATCCGCAACCAGCAGCCCTGGCAGGTCTCGACGAATTTCAGGATCTATGGGGCGCAGGCTACGATTGATGCAGCGATAGCACATGTCACGGCCGATGGTACGGTCCCAGGCGACTCAATCGGCAAGAATTATTGGCGATATGTCACTGCCTGGGAAACGCTGAGAAAAGCCAATGGGCTCTTATCTCCGGCTCAAAGCATGGATTTACTCAGCACGGTTTCACTGCCATCGTGGACCCAATATTCAATCGTTTTCGATCTCACCAGCGGAGAGGTTCAGATTGTAACTGAACGGGATTACCAGCAAGTCTACCATTACCAATTGGTGATGAGGTAAATGATCATCCTTCTACGGGAATACAAAAGTTCTTCACCCCAGCATGCGTGAAAACTCACAAAAGTTGATTTCTTTCAAGGAGAAAGTATATGGCTACTAAACTTAATATCCAATCAGTCGTAACCGGCGGGATCCTGATCCTGTTCGGCCTGCTCTCCCTGTCCGGTGAGCTACTCCAAGCTAACGCTTTCGCGAAAACATTTTGGCCTCTGATCATCGTTGGTTTTGGCATCCTGTTCTTCATGGGAATAATGTTGGGGGGTAAGGCAAGCGCCGGCCTCGCCATCCCGGGGAGCATTATCGCGGTCACTGGAATCGTCCTGTTCGTGCAAAACCTGACTCATGCCTGGGAAAGCTGGGCATATGCCTGGGCTTTGATCGTCGCCGCAGTCGCACTGGGGAATTTTCTCTCGGGAAAGATCTCCGGGAATGAATCTTCCAGTAAAGCGGGTTTGCGGCTCATGAAGATCGCTCTATTTTTGTTTTTCTCTTTTGGGGCCCTTTTTGAGGGACTGATCCTCACAGCCACACCTATTCACCAGTACGGAAAATGGATCTTCCCACTTGGTTTAATCCTGCTGGGCTCTTTTATCACTGTGACCCGCACCAGCCTGTTCAGCGGCACAAATGAGAACCGCCAGAACTAGCCGACCATCCAGACGTAAACCAGGTGAATTGAAGCATTTAAAAATTTAATCGTTCCGGTAAAGGAGAGCCGCTGATGGAGAAAACCATTAAAACAATGGATGGCAATGAAGCAACTGCCATGGTCGCTTATAAAACCAACGAAGTCATCGCCATTTACCCGATCACCCCGTCTTCCACCATGGGTGAGCATTGTGACGAGTGGTCTGCCCAAAAAAGGCCAAATTTATGGGGCAGTGTACCGCTGGTCATTGAAATGCAATCGGAAGGCGGGGCGGCGGCGGCGGTGCATGGAGCGCTGCAAACCGGCAGCCTGACCACAACCTTTACGGCTTCTCAGGGACTGCTTTTGATGATCCCGAACATGTACAAGATCGCCGGGGAGCTGACGCCCACCGTATTTCACGTTTCGGCTCGGGCGGTGGCGGCCCAGGCCCTCTCTATCTTCGGCGACCATTCAGACGTGATGGCCACCCGCCAGACCGGCTTCGCGCTCCTGGCCTCTAACACGGTCCAGGAAGCGCAGGATCTGGCCCTGATTTCACAGGCCGCCACACTCCAGTCCCGCATCCCATTCCTGCATTTCTTTGACGGCTTCCGCACCTCCTCTGAGGTGAACAAGATCGAGCTGCTCACCGATTCGGATATCCAGGCAATGATCGATGATGAATTAGTACGCTGGCACCGGTCAAGGGCACTTTCGCCCGAACATCCTGTCTTACGAGGTTCAGCTCAGAACCCGGATGTCTATTTCCAGGGACGCGAAACCGTAAACCCATATTACCTGGCATGCCCTGAGATCGTCCAGGCCAAGATGGACCAATTCGCCCAGATCACCGGGCGGCAGTACCATCTGTTTGATTATGAAGGCGCGGTAGATGCCGAGCGAGTGATCGTTATCATGGGATCGGGGGCAGAGACGGCCGCGGACACGGCCCATTATTTAGCTGCACAGGGAG
>DATKKB010000091.1:0-7297 GCA_035543095.1 Anaerolineaceae bacterium
AGCCTGGTTCGTCAATTTCCACCTGGTCTAAATGACATTTTAATATTGGGGCTTTGTTTCTTTTTTGAATAACGCCGAGCTACTCATGCATTTTACAGAAAAATCGAAACACGCGCTATATTTTTGAGTCAAGCAGCTTGAAATCTAAAGTTGAAATGAAACGTACAGCCCACGCCCGGAATTGCGTTGCTTTCTGCCCAGATTCGTCCACCCGATAATTCAACCAGTTGTTTGCAGATGGCAAGGCTCAATCCCGAGTCTCCATTTATAATAACACCCCTGACTGGCATTTGAAACGGCTTGAACAAATTAACCATGCTTTCCTTAGCGATTCCGGGGCCCGTGTCGCTCACAGAAGCATGGATGTAAAATGCTTCATTCGGGACTGAAACAGAATAATTCTCCATTTCAACCCGCAGCGATACTACTCCGCTTTCAGACGATCGGACTGCATTGTCAAGCAAGCGCACCAGCACCTGCCCGAATCCCTTTCCATCGCCGGAGGCAAATTCCGGCAGTTCAGGATCCAGGCTTAGCCCGATGGACAGCCCTTTTTGGAGTGCTCTTTCGCGAACCTGCTGTTCAGCCGAATGAATGCAATTCAAAAGTGAAAAACGCGTCGTTTCAATCGGAGTTGCCTGTTTCACCAGCGTCGAATAGGTCACGATATCCTGGGCGAGGCTGGCCAATTGCATTGCAGTTTGTTGGACGAGCAAAGCCGATGTATGTTGCGCTTCATTGGCTTGATCGAGAAACCTCAACCCCTCAATAATCTCCTTCCCAAGGCGATCCAGCTCATTCCCCAGGTAGGATAAATAATCAATGCGTTCACGATCCAGGTCCGAAACGGACTGCTTCAATTCGGCAATCTTCCGCCTTGAGGCCTCCAGCTCAATTTGGACATCATTTAGTTCGATCGTGGCATTCTTCTGGCGGGTGATGTCCCTTCCAATTCCGATGATCCCGATCAGTTCCCCGCTGCGGTTGTGGAGAGGCGCTTTAAGGGTAGATACCCAATGCCACACGCCTTTCGAATCGACCATCGCTTCTTCTTGGTCGAGGATCGGTCTCCCGGTATTTAACAAATGCTGCTCGTCTGATAAATAGCGGACTGCCAGTTCCTTGGGGTAATAGTCAAAATCAGTCTTGCCGATGGCTTCCTCCGGCGAGCTAATCCCAAAGAATTGCGCCAGGGCAGGGTTGACCATCAGGAAGCGCGCGTCAAGATCCTTGCAAAAAACAAAGTCCGGAAACGTATCCATGAGCGCCTTGAGCAGCGTCCGCTCTTTTGCCAGGGCTCCGGATAACTGCATTCGTTCACGAATATCGATCAAGATTACCTGCACCATTATATTGTTATTAAATTCAATCTGGCCGAGCACCATTTCAACAGGCTGGATCATCTTATTCTTACCAGCCAGCCAGGTCTCGTGGTGACAGATCGTCTCGGGATCCTTCCAGAAATTGTCAAGCTGGGTCTTAAATTCAGCCTGTCGATCCGGGGTAATCCATCCTGCCAGCGCGCTGCCGACGATCTCATCTGGGGCGCCGATATTCACCATTTGCAATAATTTCTTATTGATCAACTGGACCACGCCGTTGGAATCAATGACCAATTGGCCGTTGGGAGAAAGCTCAAACAACTGTTGGAACTTGAGTCGCTCCGAGACCAGGCGGCGATAGCGATTCAAGCGCGAAACCGTGCGAACGCGCGCAAACAACTCCATGCTGTCGTAAGGTTTAGTGATGTAATCGTCAGCCCCAACCTCAATTCCTGCCAGACGCGAGCGAAAATCGTTCATGGCGGTCAATATCAGGATTGGTATGTCGGCGACCGCAGGATTATTGCGAATCCGGCGGCACACCTCGTATCCGTCCATGCCCGGCATCATGAGATCCAGCATAATCAGGTCGATCGGAGCTTCTTCCAGTTTCTGAAGCGCTTCGGGCCCGTTGCTGGCGAGTATAAGGTTGTAGCCCTGGGTAAGCAAAAGGGCTTCGAGCGCTTCCCTGCCGCCGCGATCGTCATCCACAATTAATATCGTTACAGGTTCCGGTAGCATTAGCAGCTTTCCTTTTCAGGATGAACGAGGGTCGAATGAATCAGTTCTGCCAAAGGGCCGAGCTGGACCGGCCTTTGGAGGCAGGCTTTTGCCCCTGCCTGCAGAATCCGTTCCGGGTCGCCGGGCAAGACCAGGGACGTCAGTGCAATAATCGGAAGATCGCCCAGGCTCGGATCAGAACGCAGGCTTTCGATTAACTTCAAGCTGTCAATATCCACCAGTTGCAAATCCAGCAAGACAAGATCGGGGTTTCGACCCTTGCATATGCGGATCGTTTCTTCCCCACTGCTGGCTGAAATCACTTCGTATCCGACTGCCGTCAAAAAATCTGACATTAATTGGCTGTTTTCTGGTTGGTCGTCGGCGATCAGAATCGAAAATTCTTTTTCCTGGGTTGGAATCTGGCCAAGGATGCCAATGATGCGTGAGCTTCCTTTGGAAGGCCCGCCGTAATCATTGCCCTGCCAGGGCAGGCGCAATGTGAACCGGCTGCCTTTACCCACCTCACTTGATAAGGAAATGCTCCCACCATGCATTTCAGCAATCCTGACGACCAGAGAAAGCCCGAGGCCAGTGCCTGAAAACTGGCGGGAGGTGCCTGAATCGAGCTGGACAAACGGCTTGAACAGGCGCGGCATATCCGGACCGGAAATACCTATTCCGGTGTCCCAAACCGAGATATCCACCTGATTGTCCGCTGCATTGCCCGCGATATCGATTCCTATCTGCCCACCTTCCGGCGTAAATTTAACTGCATTGTTCAGCAGATTGATCATCAACTGCTTGAGGCGCAGCTCATCTCCCTCAATTACTTTGACCTGCTCGTCATTGTTCAAAGTCACCTTGATTTTTTTCTGAAACGACTGCTGGTCAACAAATGCAAGGCTCGATTCGATCAGGAGCGAAATGGGGAAAGGCCGGATATCCAGCCGCATTTTACCGGCTCGGAGCTGAGATAAATCCAGGATGTCTGCAACCAAAGAGGAAAGGTGCTGGCTGGTATTCAGGATCGTCTCCAAGGATTTAGCCTGCTTTTCTGTAACAGGTCCATAAACCTGGCATTGCAAGGCGTATGTCAGCCCGATGATCGTGGAAAGAGGCGTGCGCATCTCGTGCCCCATTTTGGCAAGAAATTCCTCCCGGACGCCAGTAACATTTTCCAACTCGGTATTCATTTGAGCCAGCTCAACCGACTGGCTGGAAATCCGCTCGGCCAGTGTTGCCCGGTCGTCGACTGATTTTTCGAGCAATTTCAAATGCGATTCGACCATTTTATGTTGCCGTAGAATCAAGAAAAAGATGCCCCAGAGCAGCAGAGTGATTGCGCCAACCCCAAAGATTTCGCCTTGAAGCTCCTGCAGGATACCCGAGCCAGCCAGGATTTCAGATTCTGGGGTGGATAAGCCAATTACCCAAATCTTATCAGCCACCTTGAGCGAGGTCCAGGCGGCAGCGTCACGCCCTCGCTGGGGAAGCCAGACATACCAACCTGATCCTTCGACGCCATTCATAACATCGTTCGTGAGCGTTTCATAATCAGACGCTCCAGACTGCTTTTGAATTGCAAAAACCTGGTCAATGGTTTTTCCCAGGTAATCGGCCGGAATTTCGGGTCTTTGATCGTAGACCAGCGCGCCATCTGCATAAACCCAGGTATAGCTGTCCTGAAGCACACGGATAGGTTGGATGAACCGCTGGATTGCCTCCTGCTCGGCCTGGACCGCGCCAACCCCTTTCGAAGATTGCAAGTCTTTCCAGCCCTGAACGGCGGCAGCCGCGTTTTTAACCAGCAACATCTGCGAAACGTTCCAATTTTCCAGGACTGCCTCCTGGCGGTTGGTGTAATTCCAGGCCACCCCACACCACAGGGCGACGGTGATAAACGCCATCAAGAGCGCAACCCATCCTTTTAATTTAGGCATCGGGTTTCCTCGGCTACCCCGCAATTTCTCAACCTTATGGTCAATTCTTGCCTTTTTTATAGCAGTTTGTCAATCGTCAAAGTAAACTTTCGTTGTAACGACTGCAGTCGTTACTACTGGACAGTAACGACTGAAGTCGTTACTACGAAGATATGTCTCCTTTGACACCTCAAATGAATCCTCGAATCACAAAAGGTGCAAGATTCTGACCTGTTTTCTCCAGGTTAATTTTGAAACTTTTAAAAATTAAGAGGGCTTAATTTCGGGAGGTCGGCTGGAAATTAAACCCTCTGCCAATTTCTCGGATAAAGTTTTATTCTGCAGAAAATAGAGCCGTCAATTCACGCAGGATTTTTTTAACGGACGCCTTGACTGGCAAAGACAGGTCTTCAGCCAAAGTGAAAACCGCGCCCTCGATCCCCAACAGACCTATAGAACATCCAAGCTGCGCCCGCAAGAATTCCCCCAGGACGCTCAACGGCATGCCGTGCGTCAGGGCGCTGACGCCGTCCAGATCTGAAATTTCGATCCACTTAATCCTGCCGGGAGCTGCAACCGGGCTGCCGGGGCGCATGGCGTCGATCAGCAGCACAAAATCAGGCCGGAAGCGGCGGATTTGCCCGCTATAATTTTCCGGCGCCGGCCCTGCATCGATGATTAAAAGACCGTCGAAGGACAGGTCCTTTGCGTTGAGCCGGCGCGCCAGCATGACCCCCGCAGCATCATCACCCCACAATTCATTGCCAATTCCAATAACAGCCAGCCGGGGGTCCGGTTTACTCTCTTTGAGGAGCTTCCATCTGCTCTCGAGAATAGCGCGCCAGGAGGATCTGGACATCTTCTTCTCTTCCATAATAGACCATGAAAGGTTCCCTGGACGACGCAGCCAGTTCCCATTCTTCATTCGACAGGCCAATGCACTTGAACCGGCAATTTTCAACACATTGAGAGCAATAAGTGCATCGATCCACGTGGTACTTTAATACAAAGCGTTTATTGACCTTGTCGATCACGATCAGTTCCAGCGCATCCGACGGGCAGTCTTTCACGCAAAGCTGGCAGCCGGTGCATTTCTGCGGATCCCAAAACAGCTTGCCGCGCAGTCGCTCCGGCTCAGGGTAATGCACAAACGGATAAGATTCTGTCACCGGTGCAGTGACGAGGGATTGCATAATTTGTCCGAGCATAGCACCAATTGTTGGCATCCTAACCTCCTAAAAAATACCCCATAACGCATGGCCGCCCCAAATGGCAAGTAACTGGAGAAGCGCCAGTATGGCTCCAACCCGCCACCACAGCCCGACGGTCTGGTCGATCCTCAAGCGGGCAAACAGCGATTGAAGCAGAGCTGTAACCAGCAATAAAACAGCTGTCTTGAGAATGAAATCGAGCGGGTTGGAAATGCCGCCCAGGTAAAACGCTGAAACAAGCGATAGCCCTATGACAAGCTCCACATTTCGGCCGATTTTAAACAGCGCCAAACCGCGCCCGCTGTATTCGGTCAACGCGCCGGAAACGATTTCAGTTTCAGCTTCCGGGGCATCGAACGGGGGCAGCTCGAGCTTTCCCATCAGCCCCACCAGTGCAACCAGGAATCCGATGGGTTGGGTGGTGATCATCCATAAATTGTGCTGGGCGTAGCTGTTGATTTCGCTGATCTGCCAGGTGCCGGCCGCGATGGCAGGACCTAATAAGGCCAGTAAGAATGGGGCCTCGTAGGAAAATAGTTGGGTCAGGGCGCGTGTGGCTCCCACGATCGAAAAACGATCCAGGGTATTCGCGCCCGCCAGGCCGATGCAAAGCGTCATCATGCTGAGCAAATATAACGTGACGATCAGGTCACCTCGAAAGCTGTAGGAGGGATTCCATCCGGCGACCGGCACGTATAAAGCTGCTGTCAAGGCGCCTGCCAGGGCCACAATTGGAAGCGCCAGAAACAAGCCCGCATGAACGCCCTGCGGGATGATTTCTTCTTTTGCCAGCAGCTTGACCCAATCTGCCAGGGGTTGGAACCAGCGCGGGCCAATCCGGTTCTGAAAGCGCGCCACCAGCTTGCGGTCAACAAACTCGTACAGCAGTCCCCAGCCAAGCAGAAAAATACCACCCGGGAAGAATAAAAGTGCAATTAATGGCGGAATGGTGTTATTCATCGATAGTATTCAATCCCATATTGGCGCAATTTTTCCCAGCTCCAAAGCTGTTCCTGGCCATCCTTGCGGATCGACACGCTGCGGTCATTGCATGAAAAACACGGATCGATCCCGGCCAGGATCATGGGCATATCCGCCAGGTTGTGACCAATCGCCAGATTCTGGACGGAAGCCCAGTTACACAGGCTGGGCGTGCGAACCTTGACCCGTTCGGGCTTATCGGAACCGTTGCTTTTCAAAAAGTAAAACAGCTCTCCCCGCGGCGCTTCCACCCGGCTGATCGCTTCTCCTTCCGGGATGCGGCGGGGAACCCTGACGGATAATTCTCCAACCGGCATATTCTCGATGATTTCCCTGATCAGGCGGTAGCTTTCAAACAGCTCGCGGATGCGCACGATGAAACGCGCAGCCAGATCGCCGCCCGGTTCGGTTACAATCTGGACCGGAAAATCAGCATAGGCTGCATAAGGGGAATCAACTCGCACGTCTCGAGCCAGGCCGGAAGCGCGGCCAGTGGGCCCGATTGCATCCAGCTTCTCGGCCTGTTCCAGGCTCATCAAACCGATGTGCCGGGTCCGGCCCAGGAAAGTCTCATCAGTCGTAACCACTCTGAGATAATACCGGGTGCGCTGCTCCAGGTAATCCATCCCTTTCTGGATGGCATCGTAATTTTTCTCGTCTACGTCGTACTTTACCCCACCCAGAACATTGGCAGAATAATTCACCCGGTTGCCGCTCAGGTTTTCGAGGATATCCATCACCGTCTCGCGGTCGCGCCAGGAGTACATAAAAAGAGTGTCGAAACCACCCTCGTGAGCCGCGACCCCAAGCCAAAGCAGGTGGCTGTGAACGCGCTCGAGCTCCATAAAGAGGGTACGGATAGCCTGGGCGCGGGGTGGAACGGTCACTTTTGCCAGTTTTTCAACGCCCAGGACGTAGGCCGAAGCGTGAGCGTGCGAGCAAATACCGCAAATTCGTTCGAGCAAGTAAATATCCTGGATCCAGTTGCGCTGCTCGCAGGCCTTTTCAATGCCGCGATGGACGTAACCCAGGCGGATCGAAGCCCCGGTGACAATCTCGCCGTCAACCGTAAACTCAAAATGGCCGGGTTCCTTTAAGGCAGGGTGTTGGGGACCGATCGGAATAATGAACTTCTGGGGGC
>DATKKB010000092.1:0-3184 GCA_035543095.1 Anaerolineaceae bacterium
TGTCCCCCACTTTGCTTGCCACTTTTATGCCGCAGGCTTTTCGGCTTCTTTTTCAACCCATCACTGGAGGGCGGCTGGCTGCTATTGCCGCTGTTCTTTGAAATCTGATCTTCCAAAGCCTGTACCCGCCCTGCCAGATCGGTAATTATTTGAACAAGATCATTGACCAGCAAAACCACGGCGTCTTCACCTTGGCGAGCGGCCGCTCGAACTTCTTCTTCGCTGGGAATGCGGTAAGGCCTCATGAACTCTATTTTGGGACATTCCTCATCGCTTAGCTAGAATCTTTCTTCCTGTTTTTACTAGACTTTTGACTCGACTTTGGCTGAGTAGTTACATCATCTATTTAAATGATTTCGAGCAAACAAAAAAAGGGGGCCAGACACATGGATCCGGCTCCCTCTTCTTATTAATGCACCACTAAAAAACAGAATGCTTAGTGCAATAAAAAGAGCCGTGATAATGTAACTCACGGCGCTTCTGCTTTTTTTTACGAATTACAGCTCTGTTCATTTACGCCCCTTTCGAGCAAACACAAAAGAACCAGTTCTCGATACAGTCAACGGTTTCCCGCGGTGGAACCATGTCGTCAGGACATTCGATTGAAATCGCCACAACGGGAATATAGGATCTGTAAATCATTGGGTGCATTTCAGCGCCCGCCGTAAAACTGGTTATAAAACTCAATAGAAGGATTTTGATCAGGATCGCAAAGACAAAACGAGTTTTCATTTGAAATACTTTATGGCAAAAAAATAAATGAAGTAAATCCCTTCATTTCTCGCAAATTCAACATCATCAAATTAATCAATTTCTGATATTGGCAAAGGGTTTTCGGTCATATTCTTGAGAATTTGTCGCCGAATATCATTCTACCTATGTTTTGATCAAGGAGACTTTTTACCCTTCTGAAACCTGCCAGGGGTTGTGGCACCCCTGGCAAGTCCATACACCTTCAACCAGGATGTGAAGTGCTGCCTGGTCATACAGTGCTTACACCAGGTCCACTTAGGCAGGCTGCTGGGCAATACCAGCGTGAACCCCCACGTCGGGCTGCTGTTCGTGGATTTCGAGAACCAGGACCACCGGCTGGTCAACGGCGTCGCCACGCTGCACTTTGACGACCTGCTGCTGGCGGAGCACCCGGGCGCGCAGTTGATCGTGCGAGTGCGGGCCGAGCGCATCTTCCCGAACTGCCCGCGCTACATTCACAAGATGAAGCTGGTCGCAACTTCGATTCACGTGCCAACCCGCCAGCACCAGCCGCCCGAGCCGGATTGGAAGCGGGATGCAGCTATCTGCACTTGTTGCTTGCAATGGTTTTATAATTATGGGACATTATGGCTCTCCAGCTTTCGATCTACAGCCTGGTTTACTTAATTGCGGCATCGGTGGGGGCGTTCTCGGCCTTGATTGCCTGGAGACGGCGTTCGGTTCCCGGCGGCCTGTGGCTTTTCTTTTTAGGGATCTCCGTGATTATTTGGATGCTGGCAGACTCGCTGGAAGTGTCTGCTGTAACCCTGACCGATAAAATTTTCTGGGGCAAAATATCCTACCTTGGGTCCGCGCCCGTTTCCGTGATTATTTTCTTTTTTGCGCTGGTGTTCACGCACCGGACCAGGTGGGTCACCCGGCGGAATGTCGTCCTGCTGTCGATTATCCCTGCCCTTAGTATTTTCGCCGCTTTTAGTAATGATTGGCATCACCTGTTGTGGAACGGGTTCAGCTTCCTTTCGGATAACCCTGCCATCCTGGTCTACAGTCACGGACCGCTTTACTGGTTTTTCACGCCTTATGTCTACGTCCTGATTGTGCTGGCTGCTCTCATCCTGGCCTGGTTTGCCCTGCGGGCGCACGAGCTGTATCGCTACCAGAGCACTATTATCATCTCGGCCATCCTTATCCCTTTGATGGCCAAAGTTGCCTATGATTTTTCGCCCGAATTCCTGCCTGGGCTCGATGTTCCGGCCTTTACGATAACCTTCTCCGGCCTTATTTTTACGCTCAACATGCTGCGCTGGAAGTTGTTGGACGTGATTCCGGTGGCGCGCGAGACCCTGGTGGACCAGCTCCAGGATGGGGTGATCGTTCTGGATAGCTCTGACCGGGTGGTTGACCTTAACCGCGCCGCCCGCAGTCTGCTGGGAGAGAGCGACCGCCCCTGGATCGGGCAGCCGGCCCGCGAGCTCTTTGGCTCCGATTTGGACCTGTCCACCCTGAAGATTTCAGATGCGCCCCAGGAATTCAGCCTCTACCAACCCGTGGTCCGCCAAATTGAAGTTCGTATCTCCGGCCTGTTCAGCCAGCCAGGCCGCATGGACGGAAAGCTGGCCGTCCTGCGGGATATTACTCCGCGCAAGCAGGCCGAGCAGGCCCTGGCTGAAAGCGAAGCAAAGTTCCGTCTCATTTTCAATGCAGCCCTCGACCCAATTCTGCTGCTGGATGACACGAACCGGATCATAGACTGCAACCCGGCCGCCTTAAAAATTTTTGGCGCAGCCAGCCGCGAGCAGGTAATTGGAGAGCGGCACAGCAAGTTTTCACCGGAACGCCAGCTCGACGATGAGCTGTCCTCGGCCAAGGCAGACGGCATCCACCATGTCCTGGCCAGTGAAGGCCAGGCCCAATTCGAATGGCTATACCGCCGGCTGGACCAGGCGGAGTTCATGGCTGAAGTTGCCGTGGCCTGGGTACCGATGGGCGACAAAAAGGCCCAATTGGTGCACCTGCGCGACATCACCGAGCGCAAATTGGTCGAAGAGAAGCTGCGTGAATTATCCCTGGTGGATGCCCTGACGGGCTTGAACAACCGGCGCGGCTTCATGCTCCTGGCGACCCAACAGTTAAAAACCAGCGACCGCCTGCGGCAGAACGTGATGCTGATTTACGCCGATCTGGATGGGCTGAAATGGATCAACGATAACCTGGGGCATAACGAGGGCGACCGGGCCCTGGTGGATACCGCCAACATCCTGAGAAATTCCTTCCGGGCCTCGGACATCATTGCCCGCCTGGGCGGCGATGAATTCGTCGGGCTGGGGATCGAGCCCCAGGGAAACCTGGGTGAATTGATCCTGGCCCGCCTGCAGGAACACCTGAACGCCTTTAATTTACAGGAAGACCGGCCTTACAAGCTTTCGGTCAGCTTTGGGAAGGCCGTTTATGACCCGGAACGGCCATGTTC
>DATKKB010000093.1:0-27374 GCA_035543095.1 Anaerolineaceae bacterium
ATGCTTGGGCCGACCATCAGCGCGCTAATCGAAGCAACAATTAGTAGGCCTATTGCATCGCTCTTCGGAAGGGATTCATTGAGCTTTGCGCCCAGCTCGGGATTGGCCCAGGCTGCCAATTGGAAAGAAAAGAGGGCCACCTGAACCAGGACCACAACGCTAAGCACGATGATCATCGTCAGCACGCGTTTTCTGCGTCGAGCTCCGAACTTGACCTGCCCCATGCGCGGCAAGGTGATGAACATCTTCCCTGCCCAGAAAAGCACATTGGCCAAAACCACGGAACATGAAAACATGACAATGTTGAGCGGGCTGTATCCGCTTGCCGGGCGGTAGAAGGAGACCGACATGCAGATCACGATCAAGCCGAAGAGCAGATCCCACAGGCCATCCTGGTAGGTCGTGAGGAACGCTTTGCGCTCCAATTCTTTGAGGTTGAGTTGTGTGTTCATATCCTTCTTCTTTGCTTTATTATTTACTTTGCATTACAGTGTTATTTGTATTATATGACTTATTTTGGATTTGTCAAGAGGCAATACTGACCGTCGGACAAAAGATCGGACAAGGACTTGCCAAAAAAGATGGAAACCTCTAAATTGAGTAAAACCGCTAGCAACGGGATACTCAAGAGGAGGTTTCCATGGACAAGTGTATCAATTTCTACGAATTTATGCGATATCTGATGGATGAAGAGAGTCTAGTCGAAGAAGGAGCAGAAATTATTAAGGCTCTCCTCGAAGCACAATCCCCTCGTCTGACGAATATTGCCGAGAAAATGAGTGGCAAAAGCGAGCGAAACTACAAAACCATCCAGCGTTTTTTAGATCTAGTCAACGTCAAGCAGTTATTGATGCGCTTTTACCAGGAGGGAGCAGAATTTGTGATCGGGGACCCAACTGAGATGGAGCGTTATCATGCGCCGAAAACGCCTTATGTAGGCACGCTGAAGGACGGAAAAACGGCTGGGTATTGGCTGATGATCCTCTCGACGCCGTTTCGTGGGCGCTCCCTGCCCTTTGCATTCGTGGTCTATTCGTCCAAAACCATTGGAGAGCAATCTACTTCTCGCAATTGGGAGCATTTTCGCTGCTTTGAAGCGGTTAAAGGTTTGCTGGGTGAACGGCCCCTGGTGCTTGACCGTGAGTTCAGCTATGAAGAACTGATGGAAATTCTATCCATCGAACAGATCCAGTTTGTGATTCGGTTGAACCTGGGTGACCAGCACAAGCAGCCACGCCTGATCGATGCAGGTGGAGAGCCGATCAAGCTATTCATCCAACCTGGCCAAACCATCCTGCGCCCGAAGGTCTACTATCTTGGCACGGTCCAGGTCAACCTGATTGGCTATTGGCGCAAGAGTCTGGCCAATCCCTTGTGGGTAATGACCTCTTTGGATCCGCAGCACGGTCTGGAGATTTATCTCAACCGCATGAAGATCGAAGAGTCGATCCGCGATTGTAAAGATCTCCTGCATCTGACCAAACTCATGAATAAAAAACAAGCTCAACTGGAACAGATGATCGCCCTTTCCTTGTTGGCTTATGTAATGGGCGTCTGGTTAGGGGAAGCCATCCGGGATGTTGTCTATGGCAACCTCGACATTACCCAGGTCCAGCAGGCGCTGATCAATAAACCCTGCGTAGATGCAAATATTCATCCCAAATGGTTGCTCTATTCTGGCTTGTTTATTTTGCTGAAACAAAAGCTCCGTATATCCAGTAAACAGCTCAAGGCGGTCACACAGGCCGCTGCTTCCGCTTTTGATCTTTTGCTTTCCGGAAATGTCCGAACTTTTGTCTGAACTTCAGAGTCATTGTTTAATTTTTTCATTGAGCGTGGTTTCAGCGTGCGTCGCAGCCCATAACAATACCCAATGAATATTAATGGCTATAAAAAAACCGGCCGGGTTTATCCGGCCGGCTTTCTGTAAATCTTTTTTATACCAGGATTTCGTCTGGAACGCGCATATCTTCGTTAGCCTTGCGAACTGAATCGGGCACGTCGAAATTTAACTCTGCGCCGACCATCTGGCGGACGTAATCTTTGATCAGGGCGTCCCAGTATTTCTTGGTCACGTAGTAGACTTTGGCTCCGCCCAGCTCGTGCTGGACATCCGGCCAAGGATAGGAAGGTTGAGCCATTCCCAGGCCCCAGCGCATCCAGCCGTTGTAGCTTTCATAGGTAGCCCACCATTCCTTGGTGCCAAGGATTTCAAAGCCGTAGAATGCCTTGGCATAGTACATAGCGGCGCCGATGCGGCCGCCACGTACGAGTGCCATGGTATGCAGGCTGATGTTGATATCCTCATTCATCAAGCGGCCGTTAGCGAAACCGGCCCACAAGCCGTCGATCAGGCCGACCAGCGTATAGGGGTCCTTCAAGCGCTTACGGTACCAGCCCAAGACTTCGGAATAAACGCGGGCGCCTACGATATCATAAAAATCATGATCAACGTCTAAAAAACCTTTGAGATAGGCCAGCATCTTTGGAACTTCATCCAGGCGCGCTTCACGAATGAAAAGGGTTTTGCCATCCTTAAGCTGGATCATGGCTCCTGGCCAGGACTTGAGTTTCAAAGCAGGTCCTTGCAGCAGGGCCTCGACTTCACGGACATCGATATTTAGGACTTCTTGCGATGCCTTGGTAGGAAGATCAAATTTCATTATCAATCTCCTTTTCTAAAAAATGATGATTCGTTCAATCCGGCAAACGGATTGGAAAATCCAGATCTAAGATCGATCAGGCCATGTTCGCTTTTGAAAGCTTGTTGAGGCTCTCAACGTGCTTCGGTTCGAAGGCGTCTCCGAATTTGGACTTTGGCAGTAAGGCGGCCTTCTTCATGAGCTCGTCGTATTCGTTATCGTCAACGAAGGCAACAGCACGGCCGATGCAGGATTCGCCGCCGACGAACCGCCATGGGAAAAAGCCAACCTGGACACGCCTGTTGAGCAGGAGGTCGATCTGCCCGCCGAAGCATTCCGCATGGATGATTGAATAGGGGAACATCTCGATGTGCATCAATTGGTACTTATCGCCCGAGAAGAAATCGGCCAGGGGCATGCCATATTTCTTCTTGAAGACGTAATCGGCTTCCTTGGCCTGGCGGGGCATCCAATCGCGGATAATCGTATTCATTGGGTGATCGGCGGAACCGCAGTCCACCGCGATCCAGCGCAGTTTCTTGGCCTTGGCCCATTCGGCGAATTCGCGATCGGGTCCGGGATGCTTTACCATGTAGCGCACCTCGTCAGCGGTGGGCATATCCCAGCCGAAGTGGTGGTAGCCGGTATGGATGATCAGGATATCGCCTGGTTTGACCTCGACCCGCTCCTCCACCATTTTGCTGGTGTAGACGTCGTAATCGCCGCACACGTCGCTCAAGTCGACAACAGCGGCCTCGTGCACGAGATAATCCATATCCAGATCGGCGATGTCTTTGCCGGCCGTATAGAAATGAATTTCGCCATCCAGATGGGTGCCCAGGTGGTTCGAATGAGTAATTACCTGACCGTTAGCCCCGTTCGGCGCCAGGCGTTTGAAATACTTAACCTGCAGCGGCTCATACGTAGGCCAGGGAGGCGTGGCAACTCCCAATGGAATGGTTAGATCGATGAGTTTCATATTTTCCTCCTGACAGGATATAAATTTCTGCACCTGGCAGGGCTTGCGGCCAGGAGCAGTGAATTTTACTTAACGATGCCCTTTTCGAGCATTGCCAGATAGACTTTTTCAGCCGATAACGGCAGTCGATTGATCCGGATGCCGAGGGCATCAGCCAGCGCATTTGCCATGGCGGGCGCGGTCTGGACCATGACATGCTCTCCGACGCCGCGGGCGCCGAACGGGCCATCTTCTACGGCCGACTCGACGATTTCGCCCTGGATCTTGCGCGGCGCATCCATCGAAGCGGCGATCTTGTAATCTACCAGGCTGTGGTTGATCATTAGGCCTTTGTCGTTGTAGATGTAGCCTTCGAAGGCTGAGCTCATTCCGTGGACTGCGCCGCCCTCGATTTGGGTGAGAACCAGATCCGGGTTGATGGCTTTGCCGACGTCGTAGGCGCTGACGATTTTGAGCACTTCAATAACGCCGGTCTCGGTATCGACCTCCAGATCAACGGCCTGGGCACCAACAGTGTAATGCACCACGGCCCGCGTACCCTGGCCGGTTTCGGCATCCAGGTTGGTGACGTAGGTGGGCATGAACTTGCCGCTGCCGACGATAGGTCCGCCCTGCCAGCCCTCGAAATTCTCATTGGGCAGGCCGTAAACGACCATTTTCTTAAGCGGCTGTTCGCGTTCCGATTTATACGAAACGACCACACCGTCCTTGATATCCAGATCCTTGATATCTTCCTTCCAGTACTTGGCGACTGTGTCGAGGATCTTAAAGCGTGCATCCTCGGCAGCGGCCTTGACGGCATTGCCCATCGACCAGGTCAGGCGGCTGGCAACTGTCTGCCATTCGTATGGGCTGTAGCGAGTATCGACTGGATTCACGGTCATCCGGATCGATTCATAGGGGATGCCAAGGGTCTCGGCTGCGATCTGGGCCATGACTGTAAAAGAACCCTGGCCGATTTCCTGCCCGCCAACGAACACGTTGGCAGTAGCATCCTCGTTAAAGCGGATGATGGCCGAACTGCCGGGGTTGGGCGGCATGGCGGGAGCTTTCCACATGATAGCGATGCCCTTGCCACGGCATTTATTCAGGCCGGTCGCGGCTTCTTTTTTGCCCCAGCCAATGCCCCTGGCAACCAGGTCAATGCATTTGACCAGGTCGATGTTGGGCATTTTCATGCCGGTGACGATCGTGTCGCCGGTACGGACGCAGTTACGTTTGCGGAATTCAACCCGGTCCATGCCGATCTGGTCGGCCAGGCGATCCATGATCTGCTCGAGGCCCCAGTGGATTTCGGGCATACCGAAACCGCGCATGGCCGAGCCTATCTGGGTATTCGTATAGACACAATGGGAATCGCCTTTTACATTCGAGCAGTCGTACGGGCCGGTGCAGGAATAACCGGCTGCTCGTGCAATATTGGTGCCGTATTCGTTGTAGCCGCCGCCGCCGAAATAGTATGCGACTTCCATTGCCAGCAAGTTGCCCTCTTTATCGACGCCGATCTTATAGCGTCCAAAGAGGCTCTGGCGGACATTCGTGTTGAGGAATTCTTCCTCGCGGGTCATACGGACTTTGACTGGCGTGCCTTTGACGGCGCGAGCCATCACGACCACGTTGGCTTCAATTGAAATCCCGGCTTTACCGCCGAAACCACCGCCAACATAAGGGGCAATCACGCGCAGGTTGCCGTGAGGGATATCGAGGCTCTGGGCAATCAAATCGCGCTGGGCGAAGGGAGATTGGGAAGCTGCCCAGAGCGTGACCTGGCCGTCTTTATCCCAGCGCGCCACAGCCACGTGCGGTTCGATCGGAACGTGCTGAATTTGGGGCAGGGAGTAAATATCCTCAATGATTGCCGAGCATTGCGGCCAGGCCGCTTCAACATTGCCTTTGCGCAGCTTGAAATGCTCGGAAATGTTGGTGCCAGGCTCGGGGAAGATGAAATTAACGACTTCATACTTGCCGAGATCGGGGTGGAGCAGGGGCGCTCCCGGTTGGGCCGCTTCGTACGGGTCGTAAACAGCGGGCAGCAGCTCGTATTTAACCTCGATCAAAGACAAGGCCTGCTCGGCGATTTCTTCACTGGTAGCCACCACGCCGGCCACGGGCTCGCCCACAAAACGAACCCGGTCAACCGGAAAGATCGTGCGATCTTTCAGGTAGAGGCCGATCGGTTTGGGAGTGTCTTTTCCGGAGACAACAGCCTTTACGCCGGGCAGGGCCAGGGCCCTGCTGGCATTGATGCTCTTGATCAGGGCATGAGCATGGGGACTATGCAGCAGTTTTCCCCACAGCAGGCTCGGGCCGAACTGCAGATCATCCACGTACTGGACTGCGCCGGTCACTTTTTCAGCGGCGTCGATGCGGGGGACGCTCTTTCCAACAGTTGTACAATCGTTGGCCATGATTAAGCTACCTCCTTGGCGGCATCGAGGATTGCATCGACGATCCGTATGTAACCAGTACAGCGGCAAAGGTTGCCCACGATCGCCTGGCGAACTTCGTCCTCGGCTGGGTGAGGATTCCTGGCAAGGTAACCCTTGGCCATCATGAGCATGCCGGGTGTGCAAAAACCGCATTGGATAGCGTTTTTCTCAACAAACGCTTTTTGAAGTGGGTGAAGCTCGCCAGATTTGTTGAGGTTTTCGACAGTCTCGATTTTATGTCCATCAGCTTCAACCGCCAGAACCATACAACCATTGACCGGCTCGCCGTCCATCAAGATGGTGCAGGCTCCGCATTCACCGTTCTCGCAACCGATCTTCGTGCCGGTCAGTCCAAGCTGCTCGCGCAATACTCTTAATAACGTGTGATGCGATTTGACAGCGAGAGTCACTGGCTCATCATTTACAGTGAAGGTAATTTCGTGCAACATTTCAGCCTCCTTTCTCTCGCCGGCTCAATGTCATCCGGACGGCGCGCTTGGTCATATTTGCGACCATCAATTTACGGTAAGTCTCGCTGGCGCGCACGTCACTGATTGGTTTCGATGTATCAGCAGCCGATTTTGCTGCCAGCTCAATGTGAGCTTCATCGCTGCTTTCTTCCAGGATGGCCTCAGCCGCCGGAGTGCGGATGGGAGTGGGTGCTACGGCTCCAAGAGCAAGCCGCCAATTGGCAGCTTTGCCGTTGGGGAAAGTAAGGGCAGCTACTGAAACCAGAGAAAGGTCGCTCCCTTTCCGCCGGCTGAGCTTGACATAGGACCCGAAAGCGCCTGCGGCAGGTCGGGGAATCACGACGCCGACCACGATGTCGCCGTTCTGGACTGCTGTCTGGCGGACCCATTTAAAAAAGTCGGCGATAGCGACCTTGCGTTCGCCCTGGGCGTTACGAATAATAACGGTGGCATTTAAAACGTATAATGCTGGCGGCGTGTCAGCGCAGGGGGAAGCCGTGCACAAATTACCCCCCAGGGTGGCCCGGTTGCGGATCTGCTCTGAACCGACCGACCCGGCGCCTTGTGCAAGGACGTCCCAATGAGACTTAACAAGATCGCTGTTGGCGATTTCATTCATGCGAATGGCCGCGCCGACGAATAAGCCGTCGGGGGTTTCTTTGATCTCGCGCAGACCTGGCAGAGCCTTTACATCGACCACGGCGTCGCACTTCCAAAATCCATCCCTGGACATTGGGATAAAATCGGTGCCCCCAGCATAGGGATAGACCGTTTTACCGGGCATATTCATCAGGTGGAACGCCTCTTCAAAATCCTTGGGTTTATAGTAATCAAACGGTTGCATGCATTTGCCTCCGGAACTTTTTAAACCTGGCCTGGTTAATTCGCGGGTGACTCATTTCTTTCCAGCACCGTTCGGCTGACAAATTCCTCGAACGTCGTTGGCTGCCGCCGTAATAACCAGGCTAAAACAGAGGGGCTGCCTATCAGGCCAAAGCGGTCGTAATATGCAAACATTTTAAGCAGAGTTTGGCGGGCGTAATCGTTCATCCCTCCCGACCGGGCCTGCTTCTCCCAGGTGTCGAGCTCCAATCTGACTGCCTTTACAGACTTGCCAAGAACCCGGCCGAGGATTTTGGCGACATCATTTTGAGTCAGCGCTTCAGGTCCGCAGAGCTCATAAGTTGCGTTTTCATGACCAGGCTCACCCAGCACCCTGGATGCGACCCTGGCTACATCTTCCAGGTCCACCATGCTTAAGCGAGCCTCCGGCGAATACGGCACGGGGAAGACGTTTTCTCCGGTTATTTTCGACCAATACCCAAGCACGTTCTGCATGTATGCACAAGGCTGGAGGATGGTATACGTCAGCCCGGTGGTAAAGATCATCTCCTCGACCCGCAGCTTGTTCCAGTGATGGGGCATCTCTTCAGTCTGCGGATGAAGGACCGAGTGGTAGACGAAGCGTTCGACCTTCGCATTGATCGCTGCTTCGAGCACATTGCGACCGATCGATACTTCGCGCGGGTGCATGTTTGGACAAATATGATACAAAGCCCGGACGCCCTGGCTGGCTTTTGCGAGGTCTACCTGGCTTTCCAGGTCTCCCAGGACAACTTCTGCAGCGCCGGCTGTCTTTATGAGGCCCGCCTGGTCAGCCCGGTGAACCAGGGCTCTCACCCCTTCACCCGAATTTTTTAAATGGCGGATGATGGATCGTCCTGTTTTCCCACTTGCACCGGTGATCAAGATCATCTGTTAAGGTCCTTAGAAAATCCAGGCTCCCGATATCTCTCTTCTCTTATTCTGGCGCTTGTTCAATTTTGACAGAAATCAGGGAAGCTCGATACCGGGAGCCTGAATGAGGGTTTATTACAACCCCATGAGAGAGCTATTACTTCTCAACCTGTCCTTTTTCAGCGCGTTCCTGCGAAGGTTTAAAGATGACGAAAATCAGGTTGATCAGGATTCCGAGCACAGCGCCGGTGGCGATAGCGGGCAAACCATTGGGGAACACACCGCTTAAGAAACCGCCAAAGGGCAAGAAACCGCCTGCAAAGCCAATGTTGCCGCCGATGCCGACGATCAAGATGACCGCGCCGATTGCAAGCTGGCGGGGATCATACAGGTTGACTTTCTCTGACATCATGAGGGCAATACCTTGCATGCCGATCACGCCGAACAGGTAGATTTCAAGGCCGCCAATGACGGGGGTTGGGATGGAATAAACAGCATCGGTTAAGGGGCCGATGAAACCGAGGAGAACTGCGATGCAGCCTGCGGTCAGCAGGGCCGTACCCGAGTAGTTGCGAGTGATCACCATGAGCGAGTTGTTCTCACCGTAGTTGGTGCCTGCGGTCGAGCCAAAGATACCGTTGACGATGTCATCCAGGCCATCGAGCATCAGGTTGAGGCCGATGTATTCGGACAGACCGTATTTCTGGCGCCCTTGTTCCTCAGCCAGGTGGTCGATGTAAAGGCTGATCTGGTACAGGTGGGCTGTTGATTCCGGGATGGTGGCGATGCACATCACGCCGACGCCAAACAGCACAGAAACCGTCAGGGGATCGTTGAATACCGGGAATGTGAAGGTTGGTGGGGTAATCAGGGCTGAATGAAAAACCTTGGATACATCATAAAGGCCAAAAATCCAGCTGATAACCCAACCTGTGATTGTGGCCAGCAAGATGGGGAGCATGCCGATGAAACCCTTATCCTGCAGATAAACCGAATAGATGATAGCAGAGAGAAGGGTGAGCAGGGAAACAGCCCAATACACGCCGATCCCAGCAGGAGCGGCCGCTGAATAACCGCTGGCGCTGTTCAGAGCTGCGGCACCGAGGCCAATACCGATGGTGCAGGCAACGGGGCCCGTGATGCTGGCAGGAAGGATAACATCGATCGCTTTCTTGCCGCCAGCGACGCGGATCAGCAGGCCAACGAGCACATTCAAGCAGCCGGTAGCGAGGAATCCGGCCTGGACTACGGATAGCAGGTGGGGATCAGCAGGAACACCGAAGGTAGGTTTTGTGATGGCAGTCACTGCTGCGATGTAGCTGAAGCTGGAGCCGTAGTACAGGGGGATGAATTTGCCCATCGCCAGCTTTGACCCCATAAGGGCCACAATCGTTCCAACGCCGGTCACGAGCAGCACCGTGTTGACCGGAAAGCCCATGATCAGGGCGCACAGCACGGTGGCAGGGAACATCGTAAGTACGTGCTGCAGGCCTAAAATGAGCATTTGTCCAAACGGCGGTGAGTCGTTGGGCAAATATCCAAATACTTTAGCTTGTGTAGCCATGATGCATTCTCTCCTTTTTGGTTTGAGGCGATCAAGGTCGAGCAAAATAATTTGAATGGATATTTTTACGAATTAACCTGCGAAAAATCGAATGTGCCTATCACCTCCTTTCAAAAGGGCCGCCTCTCCCTGGTAACAGGGACAGTGCGGTAATAAAAGAAGAATTGATTACCGTGCAGCGATCTGCGACAGTATGTAACCGATGAGAGCCAGGGCTAATCCAACTGGAACGACATACATCACCATGCGGACTTCGGCGATATCTTTCCAGCTTTTACCGGTTTTGGCGTCTTTTTTGGAGACTTCGTCAGCCAATTTAAACCTCCTTATAGAATGATCCCAATCCAAAATGAGAATCAGGCCAAAATGAAAATCAACGATGCAGTAATTGCGATAAAATATAGCCGATCAAGGCGAGAAGTATGGCGGCAGGGATAACATACATGACCATGCGGACTTCCGCAATTTGGTACCAGCTTTTGGCCACATCTTTAGCTACGCTGGCAGCAAATTCCGTTTCCGTGGGCGGCTTGTATTCCACCTGTTGACCGGATTTGTTAGCCAGGCGGGCCTCCAGGGCTTTGTCCATCGATTCGAAGCCCTGGCGGATCATACTTTTAGCCACGCTGTCGATCATGCGCTGGCCGACGCTGGCAAGCGTGCCGCCAATCGTTACTTCACCCTCATAGGTCATGTAAGTGGTATTTGTTTCCTGTTCTTCAAATTTGATGTGCCCGACGCCCCTGACGAAACCGGGGGCGCCTTTTCCATCCACGGTCAGGGTGCAGCTTTGGGGTGGCACCTCGTCTGAAACGACCAGCTTGCCGGAAAACGACCCGGAGACCGGGCCAACGCGGACGTTCATCGTGCCTTCGTAATCAGTGTCGCTTAGCTTGTTAAGCTTCTGGGTGCCAGGAAGCGCGGACGCCAGGATTTCTGGGTCGCGAATCATTTCCCAGACCTCATTCCGCGGCCCATTGAAAGTGTGTTCGCCTTCTATTTTCATCTTGTTTTAACCTTTCCTAATATTGTATACAGAATATTAAATTATAGTAATTAACATATGTCACATCTTATTTGTGTGTTAATTCGAACAAACGGCTCGGATTCATGGGAGAAGCGGTGATTTCGATCTTATTTTCAAGGGCATTTTCGATAGCCTGGTGGAAACAGGACGGGATCGGAATTGCGCCGGCCTCTCCAACGCCCTTGAGGCCGAGCGGGTTGAGTGGAGACGGCGAGACCACATGTCCGAGCTCTATTTTTGGCGGCATTTCGGTAGCGGATGGAATCAGGTAATCCATTAAAGACGCGTTTTGAAGCTGGCCGTATTCGTCGTAAGCAATTTCTTCGTAAAACGCGTTTCCCAGGCCCATTTGAACTCCGCCCATAATCTGGCCTTCCACGATCATCGGATTCATTATATTTCCGGCATCGTGCACCAGGACGAAGCGCTGGATCTTGACCTCAAAGGTTTCCGGATCAACTTCGAGGATTATGGCAACTGAACCCTGCCCGGTTGCGCCGTAAGGTGGGCCATAATACGCTGTGGCTTCCAGGCCCGGCTCAACGCCCGGCTCAATGACGCCTCGGGTCGGATTGGCGCGATTGGCCAGGTCGCCAAGCTTGATCGATTTGGTCGGAATATCGGCCACGCGCACTTCCCCGCCGGAAATTTCCAACTCTTCCTCGGGCGCATTTAACGCCTTGCTGGCGGTCTTCAGGATCTTCTTGCGCACGTTGACGGAAGCCAGGTAGATGGCGGTGCCTGCCACGGTCATGCCTCGGCTGGCAAACGTTCCGGCGCCCCAATCGAACTGGTCGGTGTCGCCGGTCGTAATGCGCACGTCTTTTGGCTCTACACCGAGCTGTTCGGCCACAATTTGGGCAAACGAAGTGTAGTGACCCTGGCCCTGGGATGAGATGCCGGTAGCCACATTGATTTTGCCGGAGCCCTCAATCGTCACCTTTGCGCCTTCGTACGGCCCGACACCCGTTCCCTCAACAAAGGTCACGATGCCGATGCCAACCTTTTTCCCTTGAGCGCGCAGCTTTGGTTGATCCTCTTTTACGAATTTCTCGTAGCCGATCATTTCCAGGGCTTTACGGAGCGTCTCAGGGTAATTGCCGCTGTCGATAACGTTCTCCACAAAATCCTGCCCGGTGATTCCGGTGTGGAGAGGCAGCATTTCTGGCTGAATCAGGTTTTTTCGGCGGATTTCGACCACGTCGAGCTTGAGCTCGCGCGCCGCCGCGTCGAGCATGCGTTCCATTACATAGTTTCCATACATGCGCCCTGCGCCGCGCACTGGCGAAACGACCATCTTGTTCGTAAATACCATGCGAACTTCGGTGTAGAAATTCGGTACGATGTAGGAGCCCATAGTATGGGTCATGGTATTCAACGGCACGGTCATACCGTATGGGTCGTACGCCCCCGTGTTGTGGTAGAAGACGTCGCTAAATCCTAGAATTTTGCCGTCGCGCGTCAGAGCTAATTCACAGTAATGCACCTGGTCACGTTCGGACGTGGTCGCCAGGAAGTTCTCGCGCCGGTCCTCGATCCACTTGACCGGGCGATTCAATTTTTTGGAAATCCAGGGCAGCAAGACGTCGTCGGCCTGAGATGTCATGATCTTTGGACCGAACCCACCGCCGGTGAAGGCAGTGATGACGTGCACTTGGCTGTCGGATAAACCCAGGTTAGAGGCGATCGTGTTGCGCAGAGGGATCGGGGCTTGATTATTGGTCCAGATGGTCATACTCTGGGTGCGGTTTTCCCAACTTGCGATTAGTGCCCGGTTTTCCATCGCGCCGGCGCTGCCGCGATCGATGTGGAACTTACGTTTGATAATGAAATCCGCCTTGGCAGCAGCTTCAGCGTAGCTACCTTTCTCCTGTTTAACCAGGGCAGCCATATTGGTGCCGATGTCTTCATGAATCAGGACAGAGGTGTCCTCGAAAGCCTTTTCTAGGTCTACGACTGCATCGAGCGGTTCCACGTCTACCAGGATATCGCCGGCAGCATCCTCGGCGATATACCGGCTTTCAGCGACCACTACTGCCAGCGGCTCTCCGGAAAAGCGGACTTTTCCCCTGGCGATAGGGGGCAGACCTTTGGCGTGAAATTTTGCATTGGGGATGGCGATTGGGGGCGGCACCTGCAAGGGACCGACATGCCAATAATCCCCGAAATCTTCTGCGGTATATACCGCAATCACGCCGGGGCGTTTCAAAGCTTCGGAAACGTCTATGCTCTTGATGCGAGCATGGGCATAATCGCTGCGTAAAAAAGCCGCGTGCAGCAGCCCGTCCAGGTGTACGTCGTCAGTGAAGAGAGCCTGTCCGGTTAGCAAACGCGGATCTTCAAGTCGCTTGATTGGCTTGCCTATATATCTTGTGTCCACGGCATCACCTCTTCACTCCTTGCTCGTATGCATCATTGCTGATGCCAATTTAACAGCTTCAACAATATTCTCGTAACCGGTGCAACGGCAGAGATTGCCACCGATGGCTTCGCGGATCTCTTCATCGGAAGGATGGCTATGCTTTTCGACAAAAGGAACGAGCGTCATCAAGAAGCCCGGGGTACAGTATCCACACTGCAAGGCATGTTTTTCCTGGAAGGCTTTCTGGAGGGGGTGAAGCTGCTCTATCGATCCCAGCCCTTCAACGGTGACGACCTCGTGCCTATGTGCCTGAACGGCAAATATCAGGCAGGAGCGGGAGGGAAGGCCGTCGAACAGGACCGTGCAGGTGCCGCAAACGCCGTGCTCGCATCCGACGTGGGTGCCGGTGAGCCCGATTTCGTGGCGGATGAAATCGCTCAAAAGCAGGCGAGGTTCAACCATTCGCTCGTAATTCTTGCCGTTAACTTTTACATTGATCTTGTATTCGCCGCTCATCTTAACCTCCTCTCTGCTTTGCATCCGCCTTAGCATCATTTAAGGCGCGGCGGACGAGGACTTCTGTTGCGTGCCGACGATATTCTGCGGTGGCGTGAATATCAGTTCCAGGATCGATCTCTTTGGTGGCAACCAGCCTGGCAGCAGCCTCGATGTTTTGATCGCTCAAGGCCTGTCCGGCGAGCAGCCGGGCGGCCTGTTCGGCCAGGATCGGCTGTTCCCCGACCGCCAGCATGGCGATGTTGGCTTTCTGGCAGCGTTCATTTGCATCCAGGACCAATTTGACTGCGACGGCAACCTGGAACTGCGAGCCATGCGTGCGGGCTACCTGCTGGTAGCTCGTGCCTGTGCGGGGACCGAGGTCGGGCATGTAGACTTCGGTCAGCATTTCACTCGGCTCGATCACGGTCGTAAACGGGCCAACGAAGAAATCTTTGGCATCCACCCAACGTTCGCCGGTGGCTTTGCCGGTGATTTTCATGCGAAATTCAAGCGCAAGCGACACTCCCGGAAGCTGGCCGGCGGGGTCGGCATGCGCCAGCGCGCCGCCATAGGTGCCGCGGTTGCGGATTTGAGGATGAGCCCAGGTGTGAAACGCCTGGTTCAAAGCGTGGTACTTTTTTGAGATTTCAGGATGCGTCTCAACAGATACATCGCGGGTCATCGTTCCAATCAAGTAGCCGCCTTGGGGAGCCGGAATTATGTAAAACAATTCAGGAACATTGTTAAGATCGACCAGGGCCGCCGGGCGAGCCATGCGAAAATTCATGGCCGGGATGAGGCTTTGCCCGCCTGCCAGGACTTTGCCATCGTACCCCAACTGGTCAAGACGATCCAGGGCCTCTGGGATACTGGTCGGGGCGTAGTATTCAAAAGGAGCTGGCTTCATGAAGTTCTTGCCTCCTCGTAATTTGAAAGTTCCGAAAAATTAAACCCCAAAATGGGGGTTTCGTTCCTCACGCTACCTGGGCGGTAAACGTGAAAACCAGAATGGAGACGGCTTGCTGTCACCTTTTGCCCATAACTGGTAGGTGATTTGCATGTGACCCCAGTGAAGGGCGGTATGTTCGACCACATGCAGGATTGCCCAACGACCAGGCACGTCTTTGTCCTCTACCCGGTAAATTTTTGAAAGATCAGATTCAGTCAATCTTGAAAAAATGGTATTTGTCTCGGCTAGCACAGCATTCAAATTATCGATTAGCCAGCTTGCATTTTTAACTTTCAGGGCAAATTCGGCTTCTCGATCGCGCGTAGCCGGGAGGCCACCGATAACTTCACCGATCCAATAATGTTCTGCACCGGCAATGTGGGCAGTAAGGTTAGCAAGAGAGTTGGACACCTGAAGCTGCGGCAGGCTGATTGGAATGAAATTTAATCCATCCCGGGGTATTCCATCGATCATTTCGATGATCTGGGTATGAAGATCCTTGATCCGAAATAAGTAATTCTCCAGTTCACTTAACACGTTAAGTCTCCGGCTTCAGGGTTCAGGAGCCGGAAGCATGCTGGGGCATACTTCAGGCTCCTGAATATTAACAGCTTAATCACCTTCTTTGAATGCAATAAAGCGACCCCACATCGACTCGGCTTCCATGGCTTTCTGCAAGTAACAGCCGATGTAGTAACGCCCGCTCTTGGCGGTAGCCATGGCACCGGCCAGGTTTTCGGCATGCACGATCCGTTTCGGGAAGAGGTTCAAATGCATGTCCTGGTAATACTGGTCGAGAGGATACATTTCGTCCCACGTCTTTCCGAAATCGCGCACCAACTTGCGATTGGCTTCTTCAAAGGTTTTGGGGTGCCAGATGCGCATGATGGTGTTCATGGGGTGGTCGGCTGAGACAGCATCGACGCCGATCCACTTGATCTGCATGTCTGTAGCCCATTTCGAGAAATCCGGTGATGGGCCTGGGTGCTTGACCATGTAGCGGAACTCATCCGATTCAGCGCTGTTCCAGCCAAACCTGTTCCAGCCAGTCTTGATGATGAGGATGTCACCCTTACGTATATCCACAACCTTGTGGATCATTTCCGGGGTGTAGACGCTGGAATCGCTGACCAGCTCCGAAATGTCGGCAATGACGCCGGGACCGACCCACTCATCCAACGGGACCTGGCCGATGGTGCGCCCGGCCGGATAGAAGTGTTTTTCGCCGTCCATGTGGGTGCCCAGGTGGATGCTGGCATTACAGATTGAACCGTTGCGGCCCATGCCGAAGAACTGCCCGCCAACGCGCTTGGTATAGGTGACGCTCAATGGAACGTAGTTCAACCATTGGGGGGTTTGAACGCTGAATGGCACGGTCAGATCGAGCACTTCGGCCTTTTGCAAGGCCGCGAAGAATTCGTTTTCACTCATGTAGCTGGGGGGCTGGAAGGCAAACACGCGCGCCCAGGCGGTTTCGACTTCCTTGAATGGGATCGGCATGCAGGAGATCCAGGCGCGCTGGTTCTTGAGCTTGTCGATATCGCCGACAATCGCTTCCACAAAGACCAGGTGGTGTTTTGGAAGGGTGATGTGGGTTAGCTCGTAATATTCGCCCTGGGGGAAAACCTCGTCCCAGGTCTTGCCGGTTTCTTTCTTGAGCTTTTCCTCGGCCAGTTTGAAATGATTGTCGTGCATGCGACGGATGGGGGTGTTCATCGGGTGTTCGGCGGTGCCGCAATCGACGCCGACCCATTTCAGCTCCATATCGATGGCCCATTTGTAGAATTCCATCGAAGGGCCGGGATGGCGAACGTAAAAGCCAAATTCCTTCGATTCAACCCCGCCTTGGGCATCCTTGGAGAAGACGTCGGGTTGGTCATATGAATATTTGTGATAGCCGGTATTGATGATCAGGATATCGCCTTTCTTCACATTGGCTTTTTTCATGATCATCTCAGGGGTGTAAATGCTATAATCCGATACCAGGTCGGAGATATCGGCGACAACGCCAGGGCCGCTCAGGTCTGAAAGCGGAATGTCGGCGATCGGGCGAGCGCCGGAGTTGAAAGCAGTCTCGCCAACCAGGTGCGTGCCAACTGTGTTGCTCCAGTTTAAAATTTGGCCGTTGGCGCCTTGCCCGCCGCCGTACGCGCCGGTGACCCGCTTGAAAAAGTGGACTTCCAGGGATTTTTCACCCGGCCAGGGTGGGGTGAAAATACTGCAGCCCTGGGTCAGATCATATAATTTCGCATCCACCATCATCTTTATGAATTTTTCTCGGTCCATTTTAACCTCCACTTTCAAATGAAATTCAGGCATAGCCGTACTTCTCGGCAAATGCGACAAGCGCATCTTCAAATATATTGGCCGGAGGTGTTACAACACCGGCCCCAACCTGCCCGATTCCGGCTTCTTTGTGGGCGACGCCGGTATTGACGCGCGGCAAAATGCCCTTTTCAACCACCTTGCGAATGTCGATCCCGGTGGGTGTGCCGCGGAAATCCAGGGCAGGAATGTTGTAATATTTATGCTCAGCGTAACAGATTTCGTACATGTCCAGGGTAGTGTTTGTGGCGTCCTTGGCTTCACCACCAATGAAGGTGACGATGGCAGGAGCGGCTGCCATGGCAAACCCACCCACGCCGGCCGTTTCGGTGATCGTGCTGTCGCCGATGTCCGGATTGGCATCTTTATCCGTAAATCCCGGGAAATACAGTGATTTTACATGCCCGGCGGGACCAGTAAACCATTGGTCGCCCAGGCCGCTGACGCGAATCCCAAAATCTGTTCCGTTGCGGGCCATGACGGTCACAATCGTGCTGCCCTCAATATTTGCTGCCGCATCGCAAGATGTCTTGCAGCCCGCCATGACCGGGTTGAGGATACTGAGCTGATTTTCGCCGAGCGCTTTCAGGATATCCGAGGCAGTTTCAGGATCTTTGGCAATTTTCACAATGTAAGGATCGAGCGCCTTGAGAAAGAGCAGCGAAGCGGATTTAAGGCGGTTGTGCCCGTCATCCCCCATTTGCAAAGCTTCTGCAAGAGTCGAGCGGATATCCACCCCGCCGCAGGCTCTCAATGCCTTGTCAAGTGTTGGACCGAGGACTTCGTTCATCCATTTTAGCCGGGCCAGCACCTCTTCGCTGTATGCTCCCATGCGGAGGACTTTGCCGCGACCTTCATTCAAACCGGAATAACCCTTGTTCCCGTGAGTAAGGTTCTCGACGACGTAAACCATGAATGAAGGCGCGATCACGCCCGCCATGGGGCCGGCGGCAGAGTGGTGGTGGCATGGCTCCCATTTAATCTTACCCGTTGAGAGCAAGTGTTCAGCTTCCTGAGCATCCCTGGCTTTCCCCTCGAAGATCAAGGCTCCAACCATAGCGCCTTTCATGGGTCCAGCCATGCGATCCCATGTGACGGGAGGGCCGGCGTGCAGCAGTAAATCGTCGCGCATGCCGGGGATGACGTCAATCGCAGGGGCCACCGCGGTTACCACCGGGCGGGCTTCCATCATCCGTTCGACAGCTTTCTTATTAGCACTTTCGATATCTACCATTTCATTTCCTCCAAAAATAACTGTCGCTGTGCCAGGATAGATGCCACCGTTTCACAGCGACAGTGTCTTATTTCTGTTTCATCTTCTCAAGAATAGCCATCAGGCGTTCATTCCCGCCCGCCGGCGGTTTCCATTCCACATGGACGGTTGGGACGCCCTGCGCGACCAGGTTCTCGGCAAAGGATTCCAGGCCAACGTTGATGGCTTCCAGCGGTTTCTGCAGCGTCGCCAGATCGACCGGGGTCTTGACCACGCTGACAGAAGGATTGTAAACCTGCTCGAGCGCCTGCAAAATCCGTCCGGCGTAGCGAACCATTTCCTCGTTGCTGGCGCTGACCCAGGCTCCGGCGCCTTTTAAAAGTTGGATTTGCTCGTTGAAATTCTGTGGATCCTCGTCGGTGCCGGTAACTACGGCGACCACTTCCAGGTAGCGACCGGCCTTTTCGGCCAGGGCACGCGCTTTCGCGACCGCAGGCGCCAGCTCACTGGCGGGATTTGGGTGTGAGCCGTAACCGATAACGACATCCAGCATAATGACTGCAACCGAAGGATCATTTGCCTCTTCCAGAAGGCGGCGGATGCGTAAATCGTTATCCATCATCGGGTGTAAGCGGCCAACTGTGAATTCATCTTCGCCCAGGTCGACGATCGTGTGTTCCTGGCTGACAAGCGAGTTGGGTAGCTTGTTTTCTTTTCGCAAGGGTGCGTTGGCATAAATTTTGGGGATATACGATTCGAGGATATATTGGGCCTCGTAGGCCAGCGTGCCGCCCGAGAACAGGCCGCGCAGGTAACGCTGCCCGGGGGCATAGCGATCCACCTTTGGGGCGGCTGGCACTTCGAATTGGCCTTTGTTGACCAATTCGACCGCAATACGGGCGGCATCGTCGAGGCTGAGTGCAAAAAACAGGTTTTCGAGCTGGAAGGCTGAAATGGGACGGCCTACGAAGCATACCACAACAGGTTTGCCGGCCTTTTTAGCTGCCTTAAGGACTTCCTCGGCAACTTTTGGAGCCGGTGGTTTCGAAACCAGCATAATTACTTTGGTATCCGGATCCCGGCTCAGGGCATCCAATCCCATCAAGAAGGTGACAGCGCCGACCTTTTCGGTCAGGTCACGGCCGCCGGTGCCAATCCCGTAAGAAATGCCGCCGCCGAGCTGGTGGACCCGAGATGTCACCTGTTGTAAACCGGTGCCGGCAGCCGCAACGACGCCGATTGGGCCTAGGCGGCATTTATTTGCAAATCCCAGGCCAATACCGCGCACGATGGCGGTGCCGCAATCTGGGCCCATGACCAACAATCCTTTTTCGGAAGCGATTTGCTTGAGACCAATTTCTTCTTCCACCGGAACATTGTCGCTGAAGAGAAATACATGCTTTACGTTGCGCAAGGCATCGCGCGCCACGCTGCCTGCATAGCGACCGGCTACTGAGACGAGCACCCAGGATGAATCGGGCATCATCTGGTTGGCGCCCTCGATGCTTTGCGGCCGGTGTTCGCCACTGGAGCTTTTCTTCCGCGCCGTAAGAAGCTCATCCAGCTTGCCGATGGCAGCGGCAGCATCGTTTTCAGTAACTGCCCGCACAACTACTACCAGATCATCTGGCCTGGCAGCGTTTATTTCAGGCGAAAGCAAATTGATGTGGGCGAGCAATTCCTTATTCCCTTCGGTCCCCATTACAACTCCGGCGTCTTCGACGTTTGGAAGGCCAGCCAATGAGCGCTGGACGTTCATTAAGAACGCGGAGTCATAATACGCACCGGACCGAATTTCAGCCTTTATGACGGACATCATTACCTCCAAAGCGGAATGCTTGACTGAACAAGTGCATTTTGGCGCAAAGTTCAGTTATGTACTTTTCTTCAGTTGTCAACCAAAAACTTGAAATTGTTCTACCCGCCAAGGCTCCACCTGCGGAAAAATGAAATTTCCATTTCAGTCTCCCTGGAACAAACCATTTGACTGGATTTTCCAGGGGCGAATTGCACTAACAGGGAACCAATATGCAATCAGCGTGGTGGATTAAGTCTTTTCGATGCTAAATTATAAAAAGGACACGCTGGAATTAAATCATAAAAAGCACGCGATCATTATATCAATGGAAATTAATAGAGTCAATTGAAGGTTATCAGACAATTGATGTGATTTTCTTACATTGCGTATGACAAAACGGTTTTTTTGAGCAAGCATCTTAGCCTGTGACTATTGATGGTACAATATTTTTTGAGGAACATCAGGAATGGAAAATTGCGAAGTCTGCGGTAAAGATCTCGAACATGGCTATGAGGCAATTGAAATTCACACTGCCAAATTGATCAAACGGAAAGTCAAGAAGGAGAAATTAGGGACTGCAATTGCCAGCGAGTACGGCAAGTTCGCGCCGGTGAGTGTAAGTGTTTGTAACCGGCATAAGCTAGGCCTGTGGATTCAAAGATTGATTCCAGGTTTTTTAGCATTCATCTTGATTTTTATTCCAATCGCTACTTTGCTTTCCTTGATTCCCTTCCTGAAGAATAACCCTTCAGCCTTATTTATTATAAGTATTCCGATCACTCTGATACCGGTTTATTTTCTCATCCGGAGGATCACGTACGAAGCCTATATTGCCAGCTTGCTTACGTTTCAGCCCAAGAATCGAGAAGCAGGAATCGAATACTTTGGAATGGCAAAGTACCGGCGGATCATGCGAAATCTTGCCAATCTGGATAAGCTGGTAGATAATGAAAACAAGAAGTGATAATTTGTCGGACAAGTGACATATAACGACCAAGGGGGCGCGCTTATTCACTTGAATAAAAAAACCACCTCCAATAAACTAAACGAAATAAATTCCTCCCTTGTAAAACAACCGTTATTATCTAAGGTCTGCATGGTGGAATTCAATCTGGCAAATCCCCAAAATGAACAAGGAGTAATCAGTTATGAAACTAGAGCCCCCTGAGAAAGTCAGTGTCGAGAAAATAGAGCTTGACGTTCGAGAAATCGAGCCGCTCTTGCAGGGAACCCCAATGAATCTGCCGCCATGGCCGGATGCCATGATCACGCTGCGCGATGGGCGCATCCTTTATATCCGCCAGGCCAAACTAGAAGATGCGCCATTAATGCTCCAGTATATGGAAAGAGTCATGCACGTCGAGCGGGATTTCTACGATATCGTTGGGGCGCGTGTATACGCTGAAATTTTAGGCTGGACGCGCAAGCGCCTGAAGGATCCATTCCAGCTCGTTGGCCTGATCGACGGTGAGTGGGCCGGGTTTGCCAATGGGCGCATCATGACCAAGGACCTGGCGGTGAGCCTGCATACGATGACTTTTATTCGGCGGGGCCGCCTGGGCTACGCCATGTATTACGCCAAAACCATGTACGCCCTTGAATTTGCCGGCTGCAATGAGTGGTGGTCGACGTTTGAAAGTTACAACGGCTGGCGCATGGCTGGTCTCGAAATGGCCCAGCCGACTCATCCCTGGCCGCAGGTTCAGCACGAGCTGGGCGGAGCGCGGGTTTACTATGTGACGCGCGAGATGTGGGACAGCGGCCTCAAGAACTTCACCAAGGAAATGATGGGCGCTGAGCTTACCTTCAACGTGCCGGACGAGGTTAAGAAAGCCAATGCTGTTTTCCGCGTCCCAACTGAGCTCAACATCTAGAAACCTATCCAAAAATCATTCACTTGAATTAATTTGGCGGCTGCGCAGCCAAAAAAAATTAAAAACGAGTTTTGGCAAATAAACAGGAGTGGGACGCCGGGCAGGGTCCCACTTTTTTAATAGTAAAATAAGATAAACCTGCGAGGCTCGGAATGAAACTAGATACTCCAACCATTGCGATCGTTGTTGCTATTGCTTTTTTTTACATCAAGCTTGTTTATATGCAGTGGCGAAAAGCGCGCCAGGCAGCCAGGAAAACAAATATCGAAATTGCTACCGCCAGAAAAAAAGGCAAGGCCCCCAAAATCCCGGAAAAACCCGCGAATGAGCGGTTTTCAGTCCAGGTTAGAAACTGGTACGTGGTTGTCGGAATGATGGCACTTGTTTTTGCTGGATTGTTTTGGCAGGGAAACCCATTCAGCCTGTCCGCCGAGCTTGTTTCGTTTTGGTGGGTGCCGGTCTCTGTCGGGATCGCCGGCCTCAGCTTTGCGATCAAATAGGGCTGATTGATTAATTCGAGGTCTTAAACAATCCCGGAACCAGCCATAGCAATTTGAGCACCGTCAGCCGATCGCGCAGGTAGTGGGCGGCGGATAGCGCCTCGGTAATATCAGTCTCAGACAGGTTCAGGTCTGATGGCATTAATGGGAATTTGATGACTTTCAGGGGTATCTCGAGCTCGGCGCCGCGGGGGACATTCTTTACGATGGCCAGGATTTCGTCCCAATTTTCGTAGATGCGCACCTTCAGGGCGGCCCAGCGGGTCTCATCCAAATCCAGGAAATGCCTTTGCTCGTTGATGATCCGGTCGGAATTGCGGCTGTAAAAGGTTTTTATGTCTTGAATCGCGAGCTGAGCGTTGGGGAGCGGGGTTTTATCGAGGACTTGCTTGAGCTCGGGCAGGTTGAACCTTTGGAAACGAGCGTACAGGTCGGCGATCCAAAGGGAAGCAAACCCGACCTTCAGACCATGCAAGAGAGGCGGGCGATTCTCCCATATCAATTTCATTTCCCAGTAATGAGCCAGGTGATGTTCGGCGCCAGAGGCAGGGCGAGAGCTGCCAGCTTTAGCCATGTTCAATCCCGAATCGAGCTGGCATTCCATCAACACCCGGATCCCCTGGGGATCACGCGATGCGATGACGGAGACGGAATCAATGCAGCGCTGCAAGGCGGCGCGGGCGTTGCTGGCGATGGCTTCGTCATACGGCTCATTCCACAGGAGGTGACCCAGCCTCCAATCTGCCAGGGCAGTTGCCTTTCCGATCATATCTCCGAAACCAGCCGCGATCATTTCGGCCGGGGCTTCGCACAGGGTCGGCAGGTGGGCAAAGACTGCCAGCGGAAGCTGCCCGGGAAAGGATTGTTTGACCTGAGCAACGATCAATGGTGAGGTCGGAGAAGTGTAGCCATCAACGCTCGGGGCAGTGGGCACAGAAATGAACGGACGGTTTAGGCTGCGGCTGGCGAAGCGAACAACGTCGGTCACCGTGCCGGAGCCAACTGCAATAAACACGTCCGACAGAGGCGATGCGGCCGTCAGAATCTGCAAAACGGCGTCGCCGCCGGCCAGGAGTGGAAAACCTTCCAGAATGGTGGCAATTCCCTTAAGTCCGGAAGAATTCAAGGTGGTTTCAACGGTCCGGCCCAGGATGTTATACGTGATTGGATCGGCAACCAGGTGGAACGTATTAAAGGGGCCCTGGCTGCAAAAAGACGCCAGCGCTTCGAGCGCATCTGGACCGATCGTGACCTCTGGAAGCACAATTTCGCTCATTGACATCCTTCTCCGGCCGGTCAGACGATTTCAAACGTCCGGAACTCGATCCCACAGCGTTTGAAATCTTGCTGAACTTCATCCAACTGGTCGTCCAGGATGTTTTTAACGACCAGGCGAATGTTATAGCTGCCGTCGGCGAATGTATCGTTGACGGAGCGCATGATATTGCCACCGCGATTAAAAATCAAGCCGGCAAGAGTCATAAACACACCCGGCCGGTTTGACTTGCTCTCGCCGATTAGATTGATCGTGATAAACCCCAGGCCTTCCTTGGTGATGCCAAACCGGTCGAGCTGAGCCACAACGTCTTCCAACCGGATAGCGCCGCCTCCGACTGCGGCGTACAGGTCTTCCAGGCTGGCGCAGGAAAGCTGCTCGAGCAAATTATCGGTCTTATCTCTTTCCAGGGCCTGTAAATCCTCCAACGTCACCAGGCCGCGGCTGGATAAAATGGTCTTGATGATCTGCCGGCCTTGTTCGGCTGTGTTGCGCAGCGCTTCAGTTGCCAGGACTGCCCGCAAAAGCTGGGCAGTGGATGCATTGCAGTATGAAAGCCATTCCTCAGTCGGAACGAGGCGCGGGCCGTGGGTGATTACCTCGACGACGTCGCCTGGATTCACATGATCGTACAGGTGGGCGGGGCTTCCGTTCACTTCCACTGAGCTGATCTTATCGAGCAAAAACTCCTGCTGGATCGAGGCAATCGCATCCAATACCGTCGCCCCTTCCGGTAAAAAACGCGCTCCGCCGGTAGGAGTGAGGATTTCAACCGGGCGGTAAGCGCTGATATCCTGGCCGTGCTGAAGGGCATACACCACGCCCCACAGGTTTTCGCCTTCCATGGCGTCGGTAGCAATGGCTACTTCAATTGCACTAAATTCTGGCAGCCAGGCGGTTAGCTGGATGGCGCGGTAGCCGTTCTGGGGACTGGCGATGAAATCATCGAAACGAGATTGGTCGAGCAAAGGGCCAAAATAATGACTTACTTTCCCCATCAGCCGATAACAGGCGTCGTGATCATTGTCATTGACAATCATGCGAAAGCTGACAAGGTCGTTGACGGCAGAAAATGATTCCAGGGACGTCTTTCGTAGGCGGGCCATGCGGCGCAGTTTTTGCCAGGCCTGCCAGTACCCATTTACAATGATCTCAACCCGCCCATCGATACCGGTTTCATCCATGATCCGAGCGAGCTCTTTCAGGATCGGGTTGATAAAATCCGGATTCAGCCGGGGATCGCGATCGATGCGCGACTTGACGTAGGCAAAGGTTTGAGGCTCATAATGCGGGAAGGCCATATCCTCCAGCCAGCGCCGCCATTTATAGCAATTCAGAATGCCGGCCAGCTTCCCATAGGCCCGAATGGCTTCCTCGGCTTTCTTGCGGCGCTTTTTCTCCGGCATATACCCGAGGGTCATAACGTTGTGGCTCTTGTCGGCCAGCTTGACCAGGAAGACGGCCGGATCGCGGAACATGGCGATTTTGCGCAGAGTCTCGAGCTCGCGCGAGCGCCCATCGCGGGGGCTGCTCAATTTGGTTACGCCGTCGATGATATAGGCAACTTCCTCGCCGAGGACGCCGGGGAACATTGCCCGGATCTGGTCCAGCGTACCGCCGCTGTCTTCGACGCTGTCGTGAAGCAGGCCGGCGATGGTCCAGGCTTCGTTGCAGACCAGATGGTCCAAAAAAGCGGCGACCCATCCGCAATGCGTTTCGAAATAGGGTTCGCCGCTCAATCGTTTCTGGCCAGAATGCATTTGCTGACCCCAGCGATATGCTACTGCCATTGCCTCGGTCCGGGGTACAAACGGGCCAACGGAAAATTCGTCCGTCAAGCGCGGCCGGATTTCTTTTACCGGTTGAATCTTTACCATTGAAGAATTATACCGCAGCGAGGAAATTCTTTAATAGTATTTACTGGAATGTAACGAAAAAATTCGTTACTACGAAGCTTAATCTTAATGTATGACAGGCAGCTATTTTTTCAAGACGATGGCAAAGGATTGATAAAGGGCTCGTAAACCTCCTCAAGCTGGTGCCGGAATTGGCGGGTGTAGAGCTGGAAGTACTTGCCGCGCAGGCGCAGAAGCTCTGAATGGGCGCCCATTTCGGCAATCCGGCCGTCTTCGATCACGATAATGCGGTGGGCGCGCTTGATTGTTGAAAGGCGGTGGGCAATGACGAAGCTGGTGCGGTTCAGCATCAGGGCTTCCATGCCGCGCTGGATGAGGGCTTCGGTGAGGGTATCGACCGAGCTGGTAGCTTCATCCATGATAAAGATCTCCGGTTTGGCCAGGACGGCCCGCGCCAGGCTGATGAGCTGCTTCTGGCCGACTGAAAGCAGGTTCCCGCCTTCTCCAACAGCTTCATCGTAACCCTTTGGAAAGGTCTTGATAAAATCGTGGGCGCCAACCAGGCGGGCTGCTTCCTCGATCTCGGCCTGGGTGGCGTTGAGACGGCCATAGCGGATGTTTTCGCTGATTGAGCCCGAAAAGAGGTGAGGTGTTTGAAGGACGATGCCCACCCGCGATTGGATGGCGTGCAAAGAATACTCGGTGTAATCATGGGCGCCGATGCGGATCTTGCCTTTGACGGGTTCGTAGAAGCGGCAAAGCAAATTGACGATGGTTGATTTCCCGCCGCCGGTGGGGCCGACGAGGGCAATCGTCTCGCCGCGCCGGACCTTCAAGCTAAAATCGGAAAGGACCGGCTTGCCGTCGTCGTAGGCAAAATCAACGTGGTCAAATTCGATATCACCCTGGATGGTGCCTGGGTCAAATGCGCCGGGCCGGTCAGTAACGGAAGGGACCGAGTCGACCAGGGTAAATATACGCTCAGCCGACGCGATGGAGTGCTGGAGCTCGGCAAAAACACGAGCAAGGTCCTGGACCGGCCACATCATGAACGTGACGTAACTTACGAAGGCCTGGATGCCGCCAATGGTCATGAATCCGTTTTGGGCCTGGATACCACCATACCAGACGATGCTGCCGAGCGCCAGGGCAGCCACGATCTGGACGGTGGGCAGAAAGAGGGCGCTCAGCCAGGCAGCCCGGTAGGAGGAGTTGTACATGTTGTCGGTGAGAGCTGAAAACTCGCGCATATTTTCGCGCTCGCGCACGAGGGCTTTTACGACCCGCACGCCGGTGATGTTCTCGTTATAGGCGCCGATGATCTTCGAATTGAATTTACGCACATTCCGGAATTCGCCCAGGATCCGCCGGCGGAACTGGATGGCGATATACAGCAGGATTGGCAGGATAGACAGGACGATCAGCGCCAAACGCCAGTTGATGACAAACATGAAGACCATCGAGCTCAGGATGTTCATAACGGCCCAGGTCGAATCGACAAATCCCCAGGTAACCAGGTCGGCGACACGCTCTGAGTCGGAGGTAACGCGGGCCATGATCCAACCTACCGGCGTGCGGCTGAAAAAAGCCAGCGAGAGATCCTGCAGGTGATTGAACATCAGCTTGCGCAGGTCGTAGCGGATGCGCTCGCCCAGCACACCTGCAAGATAGATGAAACAGAAAACGAGCCCGGCCTGGAGCAAAATCAGCAGGGCATACTGAGTCAAGATGCTGAAGAGGGCATTCGGGTTCCTCGCCACGATGCCTTCGTCGATCATGCGCTTGCTCAGGTAGGTAAAAAATGAGTCCAGGCTGGAGACGGTCATGATCGTCAGCAAGAAGCTGACAACCCATCTCCAATGAGGACGGGCGAGC
>DATKKB010000094.1:0-22611 GCA_035543095.1 Anaerolineaceae bacterium
CCGCACAAGTGAAGTTCCGCATCATCGCATTTGGGGTCACCGTTTTTTCAATTTGCTTACCCGATTTACCTCGGGTGTGAAATCAACCGATTCTCAGAGCGGCTACCGGGCTTTTTCACCAGCAGCGATCGAAAAAATCAACTTTACCTCGGCCGGATTCTCAGTTGAATCGGAAATCCAATTTATTGCCGGCCAGTTTCGTTTGCGCCTGGTAGAAGTTCCTATCACCACCCGCTATACCGATAAACCAAAGCGGTCTGTCGTTGCCCAGGGTCTGGCTGTGCTGAACGGCATCTTGCGCTTGATCGGCCAATACCGGCCGCTACTTTTCTTCACGGTTCCCGGAGCAGCAATTCTAGCGGTCGGTATTTTGTTTGGGTTGTTGGTAGTAGATATTTACACCCGCATCCAGACATTGGCAGTAGGCCATGCCATAATCAGTGTGCTGTTGAGCATCATCGGCATGCTTCTGATTTCAACTGGGCTCATTCTTCATTCCATTCGTGGCCTCCTGCTCGATTTCAATTCCAACGCCAAAAAGTAGGATATTAAAGGTTTGATTGATTGGAGGTAATTTTCCGCTCGGCATTTCTCAGCAGAGCAGAAAGGAAAATTACCCCCGGTTGGAAAAAACTGATTCGTAGAATGAATTCACCAATTCTCCCCAGAATTTCGGTTATAACGCCCACTTACAACCAGGGCCATTTTATCGAGAACACAATTCATTCTGTCCTCGACCAGGGTTATCCGAACCTGGAATATATTATTTTGGATGGGGGGTCTACGGATGGAACGGTCGATATCCTGAAGAAATACGAAAGGCACCTGATCTGGAAAAGTGAGAAGGACCGCGGCCAATCTGACGCCCTCAACAAAGGGTTTCGAATGGCCACCGGAGAAATTCTAGCTTTCATTAATTCGGATGATATTTATGAACCAGGCGCATTGCGCAAAGTGGGTTTATTATTTGCATGCAACCCTAAAATATCCTGGCTAACCGGAAGATGCAGGATTATCAACACGCAGGGTCGCGAAATTCGAAAGCTGATCACCTATTATAAAAATTTCTGGCTGCTTTTTAAAAGTTATACCTTATTGTTAGTGATCGATTACATCAGCCAGCCGGCCACTTTCTGGCGCCGGCGTGTCATCGAGCAAATTGGATTGTTTAACGAAGACCTTCATTTGACTATGGATTATGAATTTTCATTAAGGGTTGGAACCAAATACAAGCTATGGGTGACAAATCAAACCCTGGCTTCCTTCCGGATTCATTCTGCTTCTAAATCAACTTATATTGTCGAACATTTCGACGAGGATCTTGCGGTTGCCAGGCGGTATGCCCGCTCGAATTTTCAAGTCTACTTGCACCGTTTACACAATAAATTAATTACTCTTTCTTACCTACAAATGCAATGATTTTTCCGATTGCAGATAAATTTCTTTCTATTTCTGCAAGTAAATGCGTATTTTGCTGCAAAGATCTACATTCCTTTTTTTAGGTTTCTGGAAATCAGGAAACCTCGGATGAACTAATGAGAATTATGCAAGTAACTCCTTTCTTTTCTCCAAAGATGGGAGGCTCGGTCCAGGTTGTTTATCATATTTCAAGGGAGCTTGCCGAACAGGGACATGATGTAACGGTTGTGTCCGGTGATTTTGGTATCAAAAATGCTGCTTTTCCGCTGCAAGCATTTAAAACGGTTATCTTGCCCAGTCCGATATCTCGCTGGGGTTTCTACATTACTCCCGGGTTGATTCCCTGGATGCATAAACATATCAAAGAATTCGACATAATCCATTTACACGAAGCGCGCACATTCCAGAATTTTGTTGCTCGTTGGTTTGCGGTTCGAGCTAAAGTTCCATATGTGCTCTCGGCTCATGGTACTTTGCCCATTATTGTACAACGCCAATTTTTCAAACGCGTATACGATCTTTTCTTTGGGAAGAAAAATGTGGAAGCGGCGCGTTATCTGGTTGCTGTTTCTCCAACAGAAGCTTTACAGTACAGACAGGCTGGGATTGAGAATGACCGGATTCGAACTATTTATAATGGAATAAACCTGGAAGAATTCTTAAATCTACCGGCAAAAGGCGCCTTTCGAAGAAAAATCCCGGGTTTAAATACAGACACTCGAATTATCCTTTATCTGGGGCGCCTCCATCAACGAAAAGGGATCAATTTCCTGCTCGAAGCAATCGCACAATTACTAAAAAGAATTAACAATTTGGTTTTAGCAATTGTAGGTCCTGACGATGGTGACCAGGCTAACCTGCAATCACTAACAAAGTCGCTCAATATTGAGAAATACGTCAAGTTTGCCGGTCCTCTTTACGGGCAGGATAAGCTTGCGGCCCTGCAGGATGCGGATATTTTGGTTTACCCGGCCGTCTATGAGATATTTGGACTGGTGCCCTTTGAAGCTTTGATGTGTAGTACCCCTGTGATCGTTGCTGACGACTGCGGCCTTGGCCAGTTGATCCGTGAGTCTGGAGCCGGCTATCTGGTGCGTTATGGCAATGTTCCGGCTTTGGTCGAATCTTTGCAATTTGCATTATTGAACCCGGAAGACGCTCAACAGAAAGTGAAAGCAGGACAGGCATTTATCCACGAACGACTCGATTGGAAAAATATCGTAAACCAATTAATAATGCTCTATCAGCATTGTATTAATTATTAATTGACATTGATATGGTGAGTCAATTTTCAAAATGGAGAATAATTTATGAAAGTTGTTCTTCTCGCCGGTGGTCTCGGTACTCGCCTTTCCGAAGAGACAGACATGCGGCCCAAGCCGATGGTTGAGATCGGCGACCGCCCGATCCTGTGGCACATCATGAAAATCTACGCCCATTATTGTTTCAACGACTTCCACATTGCCTTAGGGTATAAGGGCGAAGCTATAAAGCGCTATTTCTGGGAGCTGAATAACCTTTCGGGCAACCTGACCATCCAATTTGGATCCGGAAATGTGGAGCGCCTGTGCGAAGAAATCGAGGACTGGCAGGTACATCTGATCGACACCGGCCTGGATACACAAACTGGGGGCCGGCTGCAGCGCCTCAAGCCTTACCTCTGCGATGCGACCTTTATGCTCACCTACGGGGATGGGGTCAGCAACGTGGACCTGGCTGACCTGCTGCGTTTCCACCGCGCCCAGGGCTGTATTAGCACCGTCACGGCCGTCCGTCCACCGGCCCGTTTCGGCGGCCTCATCCTGGAGGGCGGCCGGGCGGCAGGCTTTTCCGAAAAGCCGCAGATCGGCGAAGGTTGGATCAACGGCGGCTTCTTCGTGTTCGAGCCGCGCATATTTGATTATCTGGACGGCGACGCGACCAACCTGGAGGCGGACGTGCTTACCCGCCTGGCGGCCGACGGCCAGCTTGCGGCCTACCAGCACACCGGTTTTTGGCAATGTATGGATACGCTGCGCGAAAAGCGCCTGCTGGATCACCTTTGGAAAGAGGGAAATAAGCCATGGAAGGTCTGGAAGGATTGATATGAATGTCCTGGTAACCGGACACGAAGGCTATATCGGTTCTGTGCTGACGTCTGTGCTGGTGGCCTCTGGTAATTACGTCACCGGGGTCGATGTTGGCTATTTCAGGGAAGGCAGGCTGCCGCCCACTTCAGAGCAGCTTAATTCGATCCAGAAGGATATTCGCGATTTGGACCGGGCTGACCTCGAAGGCTACGATGCGGTCATCCACCTGGCGGCCCTTTCCAACGATCCGTTGGGGAACCTGGCGCCCGAGTGGACCGACGAGATCAACTACAGAGCATCGGTCCGCCTGGCCGAGCTCGCCAAAGAGGCTGGGGTCAGGCGCTTCCTGTTCTCCTCCTCCTGCAGTGTTTACGGGATGGCTTCTCCGGACGAGCTGGCTGATGAGGGATCGCCCTTGCGCCCGCTGACTCCCTATGCTGTGTCCAAGGTGAAGACTGAAGAAGACGTTTCCCGCTTAGCGGATTCAACGTTCAGCCCGGTCTTCCTGCGCAATGCCACCGCCTACGGCTGGTCGCCCCGTTTCCGGTGCGACCTGGTGCTGAACAACCTGGCGGCCTCGGCCTACGCCAACGGCGAGATCCGTATCTTGAGCGATGGGACCCCCTGGCGCCCCATCGTCCACGTGCAGGATATCGCCCGCGCTTTTCTGTGCATGCTGGAGGCCCCGTTCGAAGCCATCCACAACCAGGTGGTCAATGTTGGATTGAACCAGCAGAACTACCAGGTGCGCGACTTGGCCCAAATCGTCCAGATGGCCTTTATCGGCTGCAAGGTTTGTTATGCTGAAAATGGCGGCCCCGACCCTCGCAGCTACCGGGTAGACTTCACAAAAATCGCCAGCCGCTTCCCCTCCTACCAACTGGCCTGGAATGCCTCCCTCGGCACCCAGGAGCTGAGCCAGGCTTACTGGCGCACGGGTTTCAAAAGAGAGGAATTAACCGGCCCACGTTACATCCGCCTGGCCAGGATAAATGAACTTCTCGAAGCCGGCCGGCTCGACTCGAGCTTAAGATGGGTCAATTGAGGAACAGATCATGATTTCTCCCTCTTTTTGGACCGACCGGCCTGTATTCGTCACCGGCGCAACCGGGCTGATCGGCGGCTGGCTGGTGCGGCAGCTCGCTGGGCTTCAAGCCGACGTGGTCTGCCTGGTGCGCGACTGGGTCCCCCAGAGCGAGCTCGTCCGCTCTGGCCTGATCGCGCGGGTCAAAGTCGTGCGCGGCGACGTACGCGAGCAGGCCCTGCTGGAGCGCATCCTGGAGGAGTATGAGACCCAGACCGTCATCCACCTGGCCGGCCAGAGCATCGTCAGTGTAGCCAACCGCGACCCGGCCGGAGCCCTGGATACCAACATACACGGCGCCTGGGCGCTGCTCGAAGCCTGCCGCAACTCTTCTACCGTCAAACAGATCGTCATGGCTTCGACCGATAAGGTCTACGGCGAGGTAGATCGCCTGCCCTATACCGAGGATATGCCGTTCCTGGCCAGGTACCCGCACGATGTCAGCAAGGCTTGCGCCGAAATGGTGGCCTTTTGCTACGCGGCCACCTACCATACCCCGGTCGCCATTACCCGACTGCCGAACGTCTTCGGCGGCGGCGATCTAAACTGGAACCGTATCATTCCCGGCGCCATTCGCTCAGCTCTGCGCGGCCAGGCGCCCCAAATCAATTCCGACGGGCGTTTCATCCGCGATTACCTGTACGTGGAGGATGCCGCCGCGGCCCACCTCCTGCTGGCCGAACGCCTGGCGCAGCAGCCCGAACTGGCCGGCCAGGCCTTTAATTTCTCCAACGAGACCCACCTGACAGTGCTGGAGCTGGTCGCCAGGATCCTGGAGCTGATGGGCTCCACCCTGCAGCCGGAAGTATTGAACAGGTCAAAAAACGAGATCCGCGACCAGTACCTGAGCGCTGCCCGCGCCCGCCAGGCGCTCGGCTGGCAGCCGGCCTGCGGCGTAGACGAAGGCCTGCGTCGCACGATCGCCTGGTACCGGGAATATATCGAAAGGCAAACCGTCCTGTGAAGATGCTGGTCACCGGCGCGGCCGGCTTTTTTGGTGCGGCCCTGGTGCGTTTGCTGGCAGCCCAGGGCTGCCAGGTCTTCGGCCTGGTTCGCCCCGAAACGGACCTGTGGCGACTGCAAAACCTGCCGGCTTCTGTGGAGCTGGTTGCTTGCGATTTGCTGGCTCCGGACCAGGCGGGAGCCTGCATCGAACGCATCCGCCCAGAGCTGTGCATCCACCTGGCCTGGTACGTCCAACCCAGCAAATTTCTTACCAGCCCGCTCAACCTGCAACACCTGCAGGCAAGCCTGAGCCTGGCAGAGTTATTAGCAAAAAACGGCTGCCGACGCCTGGTGGCCGCCGGCACCTGCGCCGAATACGACAGCGAGCGCGGCTATCTTTCAGAGGCCGCGCCTCTTCTACCACTCAACCTGTATGCGGCCAGCAAGGTCGCCCTGGGACTGTTGCTCGCGCCTTTTGCTGCCCAGTTGGGGCTGGAGCTGGCTTGGGCCCGTATTTTTTACGCCTACGGCCCTTTCGAAGACGAGCGCCGCTTCATCCCGGCCGTGATCAACACCCTGCTGCGAAGCGAGCCCACCCGCTTAACTCCCGGTGGCCAGGTGCGCGATTACCTCCACAACCAGGACGTGGCTGGCGCCCTGTGGGCCGTGGCGCAGAGCAGCCTGGTGGGGCCGGTCAACATCGGCTCAGGCGTGCCGGTGACCAACCGCCAGGTGGCCATCCAGATCGGAGAAATCCTGGGGCGGCCGGAGCTGGTGAAGTTCGGGGATCTGCCCTACCGCGCCGGCGACCCAATGTTCGTTGTAGCCGACACCCGTCGTTTACAGCAGTCGACTGGTTGGCAGCCTCGCTTTGGATTGGAAGAGGGCCTTGCCAATGCGATTAATTGGTGGAAGGAGCGCTCGACTCTTACCTGGACCCGCAATGAACCTCAATAACCCAACCTTGAACGGATCGATCGAAGGCCAGGTCGCTCCGTCACTGCCGGTGACCCACATACGCCCGCCATCGCCCTGGCCTTCGCTGCGCATTGGCGAGGTGTGGGAATACCGCGACCTGCTGTTTATCCTGGCCTGGCGCGATATCAAGGTGCGCTACAAGCAGACCACCCTCGGGGCGGCCTGGGCCGTGCTTCAGCCCATATTAACCATGGTCGTCTTCAGCCTGTTGTTCGGCGGGATTGCCCATCTGCCATCGGAGGGCATCCCCTATCCCATTTTCACCTTTACCGCCTTGCTGCCCTGGCAGCTGTTCGCCTATGCAATGACCGAATCGGGCAACAGCCTGGTGGCCAACCAGCAGCTCATCACCAAGGTCTATTTCCCGCGCCTGGTCATCCCGCTGGGAGGGGTGCTGGCGGGCCTGGTTGATTTCACTATTGCCTTCCTGGTCTTATTGGGCATGATGCTGATCTACGGCGTGCCCCTCTCCTGGAACATCCTGGCCCTGCCCGCCTTCATCTTCCTGGCTGTCCTGATCGCCCTGACCGTTGGGATCTGGCTCTCGGCCCTCAACGTGGAATACCGGGACGTGCGCTACACCATCCCGTTTTTGACCCAATTCTGGATGTTTGCTACCCCCATCGCCTATTCTTCGTCGCTTATTCCCGAAAATCTACGCTGGCTCTATAGCCTGAACCCGATGGTCGGGGTGGTGGAGGGCTTCCGCTGGGCCGTGCTCGGCCGGCAGGGCTTCTCGCTCCCGTTTTTCCTGCTTTCCATAGGCGTAATGCTGGTCCTGTTCGCCGGCGGCGTGGCCTACTTCCGCAAGATGGAAAACGGGTTTGCTGATAATGTTTAAAACAAATTGCCGATGAGCGATGTTTCCATTCGAGTCGAGCATATTTCCAAGCGCTACAGCCTGGGCGAACGCGAGCCGTACAAATCCCTGCGCGATGTGATGGCTCGCGCCGCTTCAGCTCCCCTGGGCTGGCTGCGCCGCAAAAACGGGGCTTCGTTCAACCACGTTCCCGCCGATTTTTGGGCCCTGGACGACGTCTCATTTGAAATCCGGCAGGGCGAGGCGGTCGGCATCATCGGGCGCAACGGAGCCGGCAAAAGCACTTTGCTCAAGATCCTCTCTCGCATCACCAAACCTACCCGCGGGCGGGCAGAGCTGCACGGGCGGGTCGGCTCGCTGCTGGAGGTGGGCACCGGCTTCCACCCCGAGCTGACCGGGCGCGAGAACGTTTTTTTGAACGGCGCCATCCTCGGAATGAAACGCCAGGAGATCGAGCGCAAGTTCGACGAGATCGTGGCCTTCGCCGAGATCGAGAAATTCCTGGACACGCCCGTCAAGCGCTATTCCAGCGGCATGTACGTTCGCCTGGCCTTTGCCGTGGCCGCCCACCTGGAGCCGGAAATCCTGCTGGTGGACGAGGTGCTGGCGGTGGGGGACGCCGAGTTCCAAAAGAAGTGCCTGGGGAAAATGGGAGAAGTGGCCAAAGAGGGGCGAACTGTCTTATTCGTAAGTCATAGCATGGCAGCAATCGAACGACTTTGCGATGTTTCGATTTTGTTGGATACTGGCAAAATAAGGTGTCTTGGTCCGTCTGCCCAAGTCGTTCAGATATATCTACAAGGAGGTCAACAAACGACATTAGTATGGGAGCGAACTTCCACTGCCACAGAAGATGCTTACTTACAGAAAGTTTATGTCAGTGATGAGCAAGGCGACGCACTTAACTACTTGACGACTGCTACAGATGTGACAATCGTAATCAACTTATGCATAAAGCGTCCCATGAGCACTTTAAGGTTGAGTTTTGGACTGCTCGATAGAGCAGGACAACAGATTTTTGGCTCTACACCGGGCGATTGTGGCGAAATGTCCCCAACAGAGGCTGGGGAATACCGGGCAATGGTCCATCTTCCGAGCGAGATATTGATGCCAGGATATTATGGCATTCGAGTTACGCTCTGGCTGCCGAATGGGGGTGTCCTGGATAGTGTTGATGGAATGCAGTTTCTCGTTCATGAAGGAGTCTCATTAGCCACCAGCACGCCAGGCGGACGGGTCGGATTGATCGCAATTCGTTGCGACTGGGATGTGATAAAAACTTCTAAAAAAATCCAGGTATAGATCTTAGCCCGGCCGAGTGAGGGGGTCATTGGGAATGCGCCAATTCAAGGGTGTGGATGGGATAAAGTTGCCTCGGAGGATTTCTATAAAACAGTTGACAGCATGTCAGGCCATTGTCCCGTGGAAATTCTGGACTTCCGACGGAAAATGCTTCGAAAAGGTGCACCGCAGGACGAGGTGAATAATAATAATATGCGAGTAGGATTGCATGGACAGGGGATTGTTACCCAGGCCTGGCGCCTATGAAAAGGCTGGCAGAGGTTTGCTGTGAGCTTAATAAGGTTAGAGTATGATCATCGGTTTGCATACTGATCGTGTAGGCCAGGAGAGTTACTCCGAGAAGTGGGCAGAATTCCTCACTGAGCGCGGGGTACAGGTAAAACAACTGAATTTGTTTGCGCCTGATGCGCTTGCACAAGCACAAAAATGTGATGGTGTGATGTGGCGGTGGGCACATTTACCACAGGAAAAACAATCGGCCCAAAAAATTCTTTATACGATTGAACATATCCTGGGAATCCCAGTATATCCAGACAGCCAGACAGCCTGGCATTATGATGAAAAAACAGCACAATACTACTTGCTACAGGCATTGCAGACTCCAATGCCACAGACCTGGTTATTTTGGGCTCGGGACCAGGCACTTGCCTGGGCGCAGACTGCGCCATACCCGGTAGTATTCAAATTATCTGCAGGAGCCGGCTCATCGAATGTGATCAAGGTAGAATCCAAAACGAGAGCTATCTACTTGATCGATCGTATGTTTCGAAGAGGCATTTTTCCAATGACGATGAATGAATATCGTCAACCTTCAGGTTCTCCTCGTTCCTTGACCCAACTTGTAGCGATGATGAGGCGAATGATTGATGCTTTTCCCTACCTCTGGCGTGCGGAATATCCTAAACTTCCCCCTGTTTGGTGGAAACCTGAATATGGATATGCCTATTTCCAGGAGTTCTTACCAGGCAATGAATTCGATACGCGGATTTCGGTGATTGGTAATCGCGCTTTTGCATTTCGACGCCTGAATCGCTCTGGAGATTTCCGCGCATCAGGAAGTGGAAAGCTTATCTATGATCCTGATCAGATTGATATGAGATGCGTTCAAATAGCCTTAGATATATCAACCAGAGGTCAGTTCCAATCTATGGCGTATGATTTCCTTCTAAAAAATGAAGAACCGGTTATCACTGAAATAAGTTATGCTTTTGCAGATTGGGCGATCCAGCTATGCCCTGGTTATTGGAATTCAGAACTAGATTGGATAAATAAGCAAATTTGGCCTGAAGAAGCCCAGGTGGAAGATTTCATCGACCGCGTAAACAATTATTGTCAAGGTAATAATCATTAAGTAGCACACTGCTCGTGTAGAAAAATCCAGAAAATGCGAATTGCTTTTCTCACCCCTGAATTCGTCACTGAAGCGAATTTTGATGGTGGCCTGGCGAATTATTTAGGTCGCGTAACGACTTCATTGGTTCAAAGGGGTCACCAGGTAGAGGTTTTTGTCAATTCAACCTCTGAAACGCAACTTGAATATCAAGGTATTATCGTACACCGGCTTCGAAGTGGGCGCTTATTGGATTTCATGGCAAAGGCAAATCTTTTTCTGAATCAGAGAAAGTTGCCGAATTTTTTTCTAACTATAAGCATTTTTAAAGATTCGCTTTCATTAAATTACGCTTTGCGCAAGAGGTCGAAGCAAATCCATTTTGACATTGTCCAGGCAGCAAGCGTGTCAGGCGCAGGGTTGTTTGCCAATCGAACTCCAGTTGCTCCCGTCGTCGTACGAGTTTCGAGTTACGCCAGACTGTTTACCCAAATGTATGGCTGGACACATACAATGGACCGAAAAATCCACGATCGTTTAGAAATGTCGGCAATCCGAAACAGCAATTGGCGCTATGCTCCCAGCCAATTCATCGCAAAATTGTTTAAAGATGATGAAAATATAGATGTTACGGTCATCGAATCACCTTTTCATCTGGACAATATCCAATTTGATCCAGGCTTGTCCGAAGCCCAGGCCGATTTTGAACCCTATGCCCTTCATTACGGCACGTTAGGACAGTTGAAGGGAAGCGGATTATTGGCCAAGGCTCTTCCTTCGATTTTGAATGTTTTGCCGGATTTTCATCTCATTCTTGCCGGGAAAGTGGAAGGAGAAGTTGGCTCAGATTTAATAGAATTGGCAAAGGCTTATCCGGGCAGAATCCGTTACCTCGGGGTATTGCCGCCGGCTCAGCTGTACCCGATCGTACACAAGGCTCGGATCGTTATCCTGCCTTCGCTGGTCGATAACCTTCCAAATACCTGTCTCGAATCGATGGCATTTGGGCGGGCTATGGTTGCGTCTGAGAACGCCAGTTTTGAGCAGCTCATCCAGGACGGAAAATCTGGTTTTTTGGCAAAACACGGAGATTCCACCGATCTGGAAATGACAATTCAAAAAGTTTGGTGTCTTTCAGAAGCTGAGCTGGCCAAGATTGGCAAGGCAGCACAAGATAGGATTAACCAAATGCGGCCTGAGGTAACAGTGGCAAAGCTGGAGGATTATTACCGGGCGGTAATTGAAGACTCCAGGCGAAGGATAAAGTAATCGTTTTCGATGATTTTTCAACTTCTATGGATTTTGGTTCTTGTCCACATCGCGTTCACCTGGGTACAGGCAGTGCGCGCCGGTCGGCGTGCAAAAAACCTGAAATCGGGTACGCTGGCCAATCCCTCCGGGTATTTACCGCCGGTATCCATTGTCGTGCCAGCCTGGAACGAGTGCGGCACGCTCGAGCGCTGCATCCGCGCTCTCCAAAAGGTGGATTACCCGGACTTCGAGATCGTCATCATGGCCGGGGGGAACGATGGAACTTTTGCCGCCGCCCTCCAGGCTGCGGCACAAGATGGCCGCTTTCGTGTCTTTGAGCGCGGCCCCGAGCCCAAAAACTCCGCCTTGACGCGGGGCATCCAGGCTTCCCGCAATGAGATCCTGGTGCTGCTGGATGCAGATAATATAGTCGAGTCCGGCTGGCTGAAGGCTTTGGTAGCCCCGCTTGCAGCCGGCGCCAACGTCAGCGTCGGCGACAGCGCCCCGAACCGGGTGACCTGGGTGACCCAGGAAGAGCGCATGTGGCACATCCTGACCTACCAGATCTTGAAACTGTCCTGGATCCAGGGCGACCGATCGATCGCCATCCGCCGGACTGTACTGGAAAAGGTTGGAGGGCTGCCGCGGCATACCTATGCCCGAGAGGATTGGGACCTCGGGGTGCGGCTGAACCAGGCCGGTGAAAAGGTCGTTTTTGCCCTGGGGGCAAGGCTGGTGACCGACCGCCCGGCCACCCTGGCTGAATCGTGGAAGCACCAGGTGCGCTGGCGGCGAACGCACCTGGCCGGGTCGTGGGAGCACCGCCGGGCACTGTTTCATAGCCCTGCCCTGGCATTTTCCCAATTATATGGATATGGCCTGAGCGCTGTCTTGAGCCTGGGCGGTATCGCGGCTTTCTTCCTGTATGCCGGGCTTCCGGCTTGGCGTCTGTGGATTTTGCAGCTTATCCTGCTGGCGGCAGCTTGGCTGATCGGGCGGCGGGCCGCCCTGGGCGCAGAGATTGCTGCGTTCAGCGGGGAGCAGGCCTGGCTGTGGCGCGCCTGGATGCCGGTCGCTACCCTCCCGCTTGAAATCCTGGCATCGGATATCGCCTTGCTTTCATTTGGAAGACTGACCCCTTTTTATAAGGGGCCGCGCTATGCATCGAGTTGAGCCAGGTTGACAGGGCTTTTTTTTACCAGAAATTAGCTGGGCGAGCCGCATACATCCGATCCTGATATTTTTGGATGCGGATACCATTGTTGCCAGGGAATTCTGTACAAGCCATCCATTTACAGTTTTATCAAAAGTCTGATAAGTTGAAAACCCTCTTTTTGTAAAGGGATTCTATTTCGTGGAACTCAAGGTCCTGTTTGTTTGTTATGCTGATAGCGGTCATTCCCAATCCTGGATAAACCTATTGAAAGGGTCCGGTTTTGATATCAGAGTGTTTGCCTATCCTATTGATTTTGGAAACAAATACCCCCCACTACCATGGCATTACCCTACATACTCGATATTCAAACCTATTATCGACCGGCAGGCATCAGAAATACATTGGCTTTTTCCGGCTTCCTGGTGGTTGCGCCCCTTCCTGCACCCAATTGCCTATAAATCCAGGGTTCCAAGTATTTGGCTTGGGAAGATCATCCGAATGTGGCAGCCCGATCTTATTCACAGCCTATCCTTCGATTTTGGAAACATTCTTACGTGGGAAGCGCTTAAGCATTTCTCAAAAGAAGAGCGGCCTAAATGGGTAATTTCAACCTGGGGCACAGATATCAATTTCGGAATTCAGGATTCCTATATGAGACCGAGGATCTCAGCCTGCATCCAGGAATGTGATGGATTCATGGCAGATTGCTTCAGAGACATCCGTAACGCGATATCGTTAGGTCTGGCGCCTCAGAAACTGCCTGGCGAGCGTCCAATTCCTGGAACCGGAGGAATCGACCTCGATAGTCTGCCTGGATTTCAGCATGATCTGCGCCAGCGAAGGTTGATCGTGGTTCCAAAAGCGTTTGATAACAAGACAAATAAAACCCTCCCCATTTTGGACGCCCTTCGCCTATGCGAAGATGTTTTAGACAGCTATCATATCTTTTTCCTAATCAGTTCCCATGAAGTTCGCTTGCATGTGGAAAAGCTGCCACAGAAACTTCGAGAACGTTGTATATGTTTTCCCCATATACTCCAGCAAGACCTGCTGAGTATGTATGGATCAGCGCGTGTGATGGTTGCCCCTTCAATGTCCGATGGAACTCCCAATGTTATGCTCGAAGCAATGGCTTTGGGTGCATTGCCAATCATGTCACCCATTTCGTCCATCGAGGAATGGATAACAGATGGCGAAAATGGTCTACTTACTGATGCCTTGAACCCGCTTCAAATTGCAGATGCGCTAAACCGAGCTCTGACCGATGATGACTTATGCTTAAAAGCAGCGAAGATAAACCGCAGGATTATATGCGAACGGGCCAACCGAAAGGCGATTCGCACCGAAGTGATTGATTTCTATCAGCGCATCATCAATCAACAAGTGAACGAAATTTAGGAATAGTCCATCAGGATCCGATTGAATGCATTTTTACAAGCTGCTTCCTATACTCTTAATTTTAGCCTTCGGTTTCTTTGAGCCGATGCCTGTTAAGGCTAACGCAACGCCAGAGCCATCTGGCAAGCCGATCCAGGTGTTCGATGTAATGCAGCAAGATTTGACTGAGGATGGTACTCCCGATGTGGCAATAATAGATTGTGCGTTCGCCACCGACCATGATCGTGTACTTGTTTATGATCCAAAAGGTGATATGCCGATAGGTAACGAATGGAATAAAGTCACTGATTTCATTGGTGATACCTGGGTCTTCGACGTGGGTGCAAACGGAACGGCCCAACTGATCGTGAAGTTTGAAAAAGAAGGTGACTTATATACAGCGCTGGTATATGATGACCTCAATGGAGATGGAAATGTCAGCTACCGAATAGAGAAGAGCCAGATCATAATCACGGAATCCAATTTCTGGCATGTGAAAGTTGAATCTGACCATTCCTGGACTAAGCCTGACGCCCTGTTTGACTCAAAGTTCACCTTTTTGATCGATGGTTATACCAGCCTGACGCCGGGTGTAAGTGGAATAAGCGGGAATGATGGAGTCGTAGATTGGCAGATTGAAATCGGCGACAAAGATAGGGACGGAATTAATGATTATATTCTTTGCCGAGTAGTAAGCCCAAATCTGGTACAGCTTTACCAACCAAGCCTTGGCAAAACGACTATCCTTGCTCAGATGACCGGTGGCAGGCCCACGCCGTATGAAAATACTGTGTTTTGGCCGTTGCTCATCGGCAAGCATACTTATGAGGATTATCGTTATTTTGACCATCCTCCCATGATCGCAATCAATTGGGCGACTGGATCTATCGATCGCTATGGCATTCTGGGATTTCCGATCGAGGCCGGATACCACATCTATTCACTCTTGCCTTCAGAGAAAAACACCGTCAACGCAGTCAATTTCGAGAATCCGATGGCCTATTATGACATGGCGAATGATCACGACGGTTGGCCTGAACTGCAGGTCCGTTTCAATTATGCAGTGCCAAACGATCCATATTTTCCGCGAAATAATTATGCCAGTAAAATCGATACGCCCAACCTGGAAGCAGGTTATTCGTGGGATCAAAATAACGATAACAAGTGGGATTATAAAATGGAGTTGGGCGGCAATTATGCAATTGATTCAGTAGTTTATTTCCCTGATTTCTCGATCAAATCCATCCCTTACGACGAAATTGTCCCCTGGGTCAAGAATAAAACGTGGGATATTGCCATGTTGATCTTTGACAGCCACCCCAGCGCTGATTCGGAAGGCATGTTTGGAAAAGGCTGGCAATTAGGGCGCGGCTATGCAGGAGGGAAAAGTATTGAGCCCTCAGGCGTGAACGATAACTTTATGATGGGATTGAGTGATAAACCTCCGCTAGAAAACTATCAAGACATTCAGGAGTTCATGCGCGGCGAATATAACTTTCAATATTTCGATAAACCAAAAATATATTTGAGCGCTTTTGATCGACAATTGCATTTGTATTCTGCCCAGTCCGGTGTTTGGAATTTGGGAGCGGGACAAAGCATCCATTATTCCAACCTGGACGGAGATGCTTACCTGGATCAATGGCAGGATCAGCGCAATGGAATTGTGGTTCAACAAGTGAATTACTGTAAGGATTTATTAATATATTCAGGGAACGGCCAGATACTATTGAAACAAACAGGGGGAAATCCCGTCTTATTTGTGACTCAGCCTCCAGGAAATTATAAAGAATGGCAGCGCCTGGATAAGCAGCTGAAAGCAAGCCAGATTTCTAATTCACCGACTGATTTCACCGGAATGATTGAGCAGCTTGCCGGGGTAGAGATGAGCCTGGATGGAGCAAAGCTCCGTGATTTCCGTCCGATATCCAATGGGTTTCGTTTTATTATGGAGCTCCAATCAGGCTATTCGTTCACCGGCGAAGATAAGATCGGCCTGATAGGCAAAACCCCTGGAATATACCTTGTCTTCTTTGACGGTACGTACCACTTGCAGCCAACCACTCCGCCGGAGATAGAGATGGTTAATCCGCTCCAATTTTCGCCTAGCAGACCATTAACCGCATATGCCACAACCAATATCCAAGTGACCCTCAACAACCAGGGTCTCGAAGACGCCCAAAAAGTGGCCCTGGAGCTTAGCGCTGTCCAGGCGGGGAAAACGGTAGAACGGATGGACCCGCAGGAGGTTTCCGTAATGTCGGGTCAGGAAAAAAAAGCGGCGTTCAACTGGGCACCGCCTCAATCAGGCGAGTGGGAGATCCAGGTAATTGCCCGTCTTTTGGATGACCAAGGGAACGAGCTCAAGCGGACCTCGAGTGTATCAAAAGTCCAGGTGAACGATCCGGAGCAAACCACTCTCAAGCAGGAGCTGAGCGCCTTTGACCTGGTGCAGCCCTGGCAGGTATTGGCGTTGATCCTGGCGGTGGGCCTGGCTGCTGCGCTTACAGTATGGGTCCTTTTCCGATCCCATACCGTCGATTAATTTGAAGATCTTATCCGCATTATGAATGGGTTCAAACCCTCCTACAATACGTCCGCAACCGCCAACCTGGTGGTCGCGCTCCTGGTCCTCCTGGGGCTGCTGGCAGGCTTGTATTACGTCCTGCGCTACGGCGGATGGACGATGGAAGTGGACGCCAGCCGCCAGGCGGTGGCCGCGGATGGAATTTTGACCACGGGCCGGCTGGTTAACGCCCGCGCCTATAATAATGGCTTTGGCTATGCCGCTCAACTATCTTTTGTCAGTCTTGTGACCGGGATCGACCTGAATTCCATCCAGCTCAGCGCTGGGACCTGGGTCTTTGTGGTGGCGTTGGTGGGATTCGTGACCTACCGCGAGATCCTTGGCAGTTTATTCCGCGGGGCGTTGGCGGCGTTTCTATTGCTCGTCCAACCCGATTTCATGTTCTACATGGTGCGCGGTTCACACGAACGGACCACCTGGACCTGCGCCTTATTAATGTTGTTTTTCCTGGTTCGCAGCTACCGCTTCGCCCATTCACCGCGCCGGCTTGTTGCCCACGTGCTGCTGTTTTACCTGGCGTTTTGGGGGATGACGGCCGGCAATATCTTCTTTGCCTCGACCTTTATCGTGGCGATTGGTCTCAGTTTGGGGATCGGCTGGAGTTTCGAGCGCCTGTTTTTACGGGATAAAGAGGCGGAACAATCCGGTAGTGCGCGCTGGCGGCGCCTGATGTTGATTTCTACGACCTGTCTCATTGTTGTCTACGTCTTCGTTAATTATCTCTACCAGCCGGCGCGCCAGTTTTATTACGTCCTTATGAACCTGGTGGACAAGCTTAGTGTCCTGGTCTTTGGGGCGGAGCCTGTTCCGCAGGTAGTGGCATATCAATATTTTGGCTCTGCCTGGCGCGACCCGCTGGCGTACCTGGCGGTTACCGGCATGCAGTGGGTTATCGCTGCCTCCAGCCTGGGCGTATGGCTCTGGCTTACATTTCACCTGGCAAAGCTAGAAGCGAAAACGCGTTTCCTATGGCAGCTTTACACCAGTTTTGGCATACTGTTAGCTTTCAGCCTGGTCGCAGATTTTTCCGGATTCCTGAGCAGCAACCTGCAGTTGCGCCTGTTTACGCCCTTCGCAATGTTCAGCAGCGCCATCGTTGCCTTTGGGATCCAGGAATCCTGGCCCAGGCTGCAGCGGAAATTTAAGCGAGTTCTTGTGCCGGCCGTTGGACTGTTGGCCGTTTTCGCCTTCATGGCGGGGCAGGTCAAGATCACAAACGATCCGGCCATCGCCAACCAGTGGGTGTTTTATTCGCCAGCGGAAATGCGCGCCGGGCAGTGGTTGGACGCTACCTTGAAAAACCAGAGGGTATGGGTCGATATCTCGGACCATCTGCGGGAGACATTTTACTTTCAGGAAGGTTATGTAGAAAACCGTCCCAACCAATATGAGAACAAACCCGATCCGGCAGGATACCCTTATATTTTGATCTCGCAGTTGACCCAATTGAAAGCCAGCCGGATGGGAATTAGCCTGCCTTCGACCGTAGGATATCTGCAAATTTATGATAACGGCGGCACCCAGTTATTTCACCGCCGCCCGCAGACACCCTATCAACATTGATCATTGCGGGAAAGTGGTTTGGAAGCAAGCATTATCCTGGTAATTTATAATGGCATGCAATATCTTCCGGAGTGTCTGCGCAGCCTGGGCTCCGAGCTGAATGGAGACTGCGAGCTGATCCTGATCGATAATGCTTCTTCGGACAGCAGCAGTGAATATGTTCGCACCCAATATCCTCAAGTCTGCCTGGTACAGAATACCAGGAATGTGGGTTTTGCTGCCGCCTGCAATCAAGGGGCGCGTCTGGCGCAGGGCGATTTTTTTATTTTCCTGAATCAGGACACCCGGGTCTGCCCAGGCTGGTTGAAGGGATTGCTTGAGCCTTTTTCGGGGTGTCAGGCAGTTGGCCTTTCGACATCGAAGCTGGTGGTCATGTCCTCGCCTGAGAAAATCCATACGTGCGGGCAGGATATTCACTTCAGCGGGCTGACCTTTGGGCGAGGCCTGCTGCAGCCGGCTGCCTGCTGCCAGCGAGGTGGGCCGGTGGGCGCAGTGAGCGGAGCCTCGTTTGCAATCCGGTCGGAGCTGTGGAAACACCTGGGCGGGCTCGACGAGCAGCTCTTCATGTATTACGAGGAGACCGATTTATCCTGGAGGGCCTGGCTGGCAGGTTTTGCGTGCTTCTATACGCCAGCATCCATGCTGTATCACGATTACCGCCTGAAGTCGTCGGCCAGCGCGTTATATTATTCGGCCCGCAACCGCTGGGTGCTGCTCCTAAAGTACTGGCGCATCCCCACCTTCTTCCTGCTTGCGCCGGGTCTGCTTCTGGCAGAGCTGGTTGATTGGGGCGTGTCAGCGCTGAATGGAAGGGCGGGGATTTCGGCCAAGCTGAAGAGCGCCGGTTGGCTGGTTCGGAACCTGCCGGCTATCTGGCGCAGCCGGCGCACGTCTCGATCTTCCCGTAAAAAACCGGATTGGTTCCTGCTCGAGCACTGCACGTCCACCTTGCGGCCTAAAGTTCTTACGGGAGGTTTGGTGGGGAAATTGATTGTCTGCCTGGTCAATGTCCTCTTCTGGCTCAATTATCAGGCAGCCAGTTTTGTGGAAAAAAGGTTAAATATCTGAGTGAACATCGAGCTGGTTGTAAGCCGCTATAAACGCATGATCGGCCTGGCTCGTTATGCCTCTGAGCTGCAAAAATATCTATCAAAAGCTGGAGTAAGCTACTCGCTCGTTTCACCGGGCCTGACGCCGTTGCTCAAAGCCGGGCATTCCGTTTTGAGCCGGTTTGGGTACGACGTGCGCGAATTCTTCAATACTTATCCGGCCTCAATCCCTTGCAGCGAGGATTCGGTCAAGCATTTCACGAGCCAGATGATGGCCAGCTCATACCTGTTCCAGCCTGGGCTGAGGAAAGTGGTCATCACAGTCCACGATATCGTTCCCTATTTGATGCGGGACGATCCAATGCAGAACGTCTACCGTCATTTTTATGACCGTTGGTTCGACAGCCGGGCCATGCAGAACATTCAGCGCGCCGATAGAATTATTGCTATCTCAGCCTGCACGGCCGGCTTGCTGAAGGAAAACCTCAGCTGCCGGGAGGATAAAATCCGGGTGGTGCTTTATGGATTGGATCACGAGTTATTCAGGCCAAAGCCTGTGACGCCTGAATTTCGCGCACGCTACGGACTTGATCCTCGTTTTCGCTATCTGCTTTATGTTGGCTCCGAGAATCCACGCAAAAACCTGCCGCGATTAATCAAGGCTTTCAGTAAAGTGAGGTGTCAGGCCCCTGACGTCAGGTTAGTAAAGGTTGGCACCCCGGAATATTTAACCCATTACGAATTCCTGAAGAGCCAGATCAATTCTGCCGGTTTGGATGATGATGTTGTTTTTATTTCCCATCCACCTCAAGAAGATCTGATCACGTTATATTCAGCCGCGGATGTATTTGTCTTCCCATCCCTTTACGAAGGATTTGGCATGCCGCCGCTGGAAGCCATGGCCTGCGGCGCGGCAGTCATATGCTCAAATGCCTCCTCGCTTCCGGAGGTGGTCGGCGATGCCGCTCTCAAGGTGGATCCGTATGACGTCGATGCCTGGGCTGAAGCGATCATTTCGGTTTTGGGAAATGACCGGCTGCGCCAGGAGTTGAAGACCCGCGGCCTGGCCCAGGCGGCTCAATTCACCTGGGAAAGCACGGTCGAAAAAACCCTGGCAGTTTATCGCGAAGTGGAAGCCCTTTAAAATTGGCAAAAAGAATCCTTACAAACGAATATACCTATATTTTGATTTCAGGCCTCGTTCTGCTGCTGCTCATCCAGGCGAGTGAAGGAGGGCTTCCAGTTTGGCTGCAAATAATACGGGCCATCTTAGGATTGGGCTTCGTATTATTTATACCGGGTTACTGCCTCCAGGCTTTTGCGTTTCCATCTCGGTCGGAAGTCGATGGTAAGGAACGCCTGGCCATCTCGTTTGGCCTGAGCCTGGCAGGCATCCCCGCTTTGGCCATGGTTCTCGATTACCTGCCCTGGAGAATAACGCTTTGGTCGGTCAGTTTTGGTATATTCTGCATTATTTTCCTGTTTTCAATTTTGGGGCTAATTCGGCGGAGTCGATTACCCGAAGCGGAGCGTTATCTGCCCTTGGAGGGATTACAGCCTGCAGATGGGTGGCGTTCGTTGCAGCCTGGCTACCGGATCGTGTATATTCTCATTGCAGTCGTGCTGGTGATTGTAAGTTCAACGGCTATCTCTATCATTACCTCCATCAAGCCGGCGCAGCGCATGACGGAATTCTATCTACTCACGAGCGAGGGCCAGGCAGAAAACTATCCGCGCGAAACACAGATTGGGCAAGCTATCAATGTGAAAGTTGGCATCAGTAATTTGGAAGGAGAACCGGCCAGGTATAGGGTTGAGATTCTCGATGGCTTAGGTTTGGTTGGACAGGCTGGACCGGTCAGCTTAGAAGATGGAGCAACGCGTGAACTCCCCGTTTCTTTTAGTCTGGTTCAAAGTGGCGACTATGTTGAGGTGACATTCTTGTTATTTCGGGATCAGCATAGCGAACCTTACCGTACTCTCCATCTAATTCTAAGCGTAAAACCTAAATCATGACCGGAACTGAATTTTCTTCTCAAAATCGATTACAGGGTACGCCAGTTATTACAACCAGAGCGAGTTTTTTCTCATTGACAAACAAGCCTGGGCGCAGGGCTTTGATTTACCTGGCAGCTTTAACGATTGCAGAAGCATTTACAACAATCATTGAGGCGCGGGTGGGAATGATTTTGCACGGGCTCATTCTCGTGTTTATTTTTTTAGATGCGTCTTTATGGTCTACAACCACTCAAAGACGTTTTTTGATGTGCCTGGCGCTGGCGCCGATTATCCGCCTGTGCAGCCTTTCTTTGCCTTTGCCCAATTTTCCATTCATTTATTGGTACATGGTCGTTGGAATACCGTTGTTAATTGCCGCTTTTTTTACAGCTCGGGTTGGGCGGATGAGCCGGGGAATGATCGGCCTGACTCTGAGGAAATGGCCGTTACAGCTAATCGCAGGCCTGGTCGGATTTGGGTTCGGATATGTTGAATACCTGATCCTGCATCCTGAGCCGCTGGTATCTAAATTTGACTTCGTCCAAATATTGCTGCCTTCATTTATCTTATTATTTTTTACAGGTTTCCTGGAAGAGCTGATTTTCCGCGGCTTGATGCAGTACGCGGCATTGCGAAGCCTTGGCCGGGTTGGTTTTTTTTACGTCGCATTAGTTTTTTCCGTACTTCATTTTGGTTACCATTCGGTTTTGAATGTATTGTTTGTCCTGGGAGTAGCCTTGATATTTGGCTGGTTTTCCTACTCGACTGGATCGATCCTGGGGGTGGCTCTGGCTCATGGCCTGACCAATATCGGACTTTTCCTGATTTTCCCGTTTCTGATTGCTGCGCCAAGCATGCCGCCAGTTGAACTCCGTGTTATTTTGATTCAGACGCCCGGAATACATCAGCTACCGACGTTGGTTACATCCACAATACCTCCTCCAACCCAGGAGGTACTCCCGCCTGGCTTGCTGGCGCCTGTTGCAACTTTGGAGGAAACTCGTCCTTGGATACCGCCCACAAATACTCTACTCCCATCTCCATTTATACCCCACCCATCTGCCACTCCCATCCCGGCTTTGACTGACATTCCGGCTGCCGCATCTGAGATCCTGCCCACAGCTATGCCAACTGATATTTCGTAAAAGCATTCGTGGAAAATTCTAATCCCATATATTAGGATCATCAATCAGACCAATAATAAAAAGAGCTGTGCCTTTTGAAAGGCACAGCTCTTTTTGATCTTCTTCTATATCTTTTTAATGCAGAATATTTGCTACCTTAGAGATTACAATCAGGAAAAATGCGATCAGCAATGGGTAAATCCCAATATTGAGAATTTTTCCCAGTTGCTGCATTCGGTGATTGGATGAAACAGTCGTGACTTCTTTTTGTAACATCAAGCCAAACAAAATGAGAATTCCAATTAAGGCGACCGACCCAGCCAATGCAACAGTGGTGACAGTAGTAACGGTTGAGGCAGTAACGATTGAAATCAAATTTCTCCCCTATCTAGTGGTTAATAATGAATTAATGACTGCCAAAATAAATGTATTACTTAAACTCTTCGAATATGATACTTCATTATCAAAAGTTGTCAACCAATTTTAAGGTGCGTGTTTGTAACATTAACGGTTGGCGAATTTAGAAAGAGAGCCGATCAATATGCTTTCCAACCGTTAT
>DATKKB010000095.1:0-6674 GCA_035543095.1 Anaerolineaceae bacterium
GGCGAGCTGCCCAATGCACACCTGGCGGTCATCGAAAACGCTGGCCACGTACCGCACGAGGAAAGCCCTGCGGCTTTTATGGACGCGATTCGCAACTTTCTGAGTACGATGGATCAATAAGAGAGGTCATAATGCCTAAAGTATCTTTGAGCACCCCGGCCCCGAATTTCAGCCTGAAGAATTTCACTGGCGAAACCGTCAGCCTCGCCGATTTTACTGGCAAGGCCAACGTGTTGCTAGTCTTCAACCGGACCTTTACCTGACCATTCTGCCAGAGGCACATGGCGCAGTTGCGTCAGGACTTCGCTGAATTTGAAAAAAGGCAGACCCGCGTGGTTGTAGTCGGTCCCGAGGATGCCAGAGCGTTTGAAGCCTATTTCCGCAAGCATGATTTGCCCTTTATCGGCTTGCCCGATCCTACCGCCAGCGTGTTGAAGCTGTATGGGCAGGAAGTTAACCTTTTTAAGCTGGTACGGATGCCTGCCCAGGTGATTGTGGATAAAGAAGGCATGGCCCGTTTTGTGCACTATGGCCACTCCATGGCTGATATTCCGGAGAACTCGGAATTGCTAGAACTATTGGATATTATTACTGACAAGGAAATTACGGAGAAGGTATGAGCTTTCTATTGGGGTTAAAAATCATTGCCGCCCTGGCGACAGCAGCTACAGGCTTGCTGGCGTTTGTAAGACCCAGCGCAGCTTATGGGTTCACCGGGTTGAACGCCGCAGGTCCGCGCGGCTTATCAGAAATCCGAGCTGTATTTGGCGGGCTGTTCATTGGCCTGGGACTTGCGCCATTCATCTTAGGCACAGCAGCATACACGATGTTGGGGATCGGTTGCCTGGCAATTGCGGCAGCGCGGACATTTTCAATCGTGTTCGATAAATCGTATGCGCAGTCAAATTGGATCAGCCTGGGTATTGAAATTGTACTGGGTGCGATTTTGATCATTTAAGTAAGAGGTGCAATATGACTTTACGCATTGTCACCGACAGCGCCTGTGACTTACCCGCCGAGACCATCGCCCGGTACGGAATTCATGTCATCCCGCTCTACATTAACGTAGGCAATCAAGGTTATCTCGATGGAATTGAGATCTCACGGGAAGAATTCTACACACGCCTGCCGTTCTTCTCCACCCACCCATCTACCGCGGTCCCATCTACGGAGCGGTTCATTGCCGCATATAATGCCCTGGCGGACGAGGGCGCCAGCGAAGTATTATCCATTCACGTATCAACCACGCTGAGCGGCGTGTTGAATGTAGCTAGCGTTGCGGCGCAAGAAACTACGTCCACGCATGTTACGGTATTTGATTCACGCCAGTTGAGTCTGGGTACCGGTTTTTTGGTTGAAACAGCCGCTATAATGGCCGCGGCGGGCGGCTCCGTCGACGAAATCTTGCACACGCTCAATGACCAGGTCAAGCGCATCGGCGTCTTTGCGGCCCTGGATACACTGGAATTCCTGAAACGTAGCGGGCGGATGAACCGGTACCTGGCTGGGTTGGCTACCCTGCTTCAGATCAAACCGATCATGACCATGCACGATGGAAAACCAGGCTCGGAACGGGTGCGCACCCAGGATCGCGCCTTGAAGCGCGTGGTAGAGATGCTGGCTGCGGCAGGCCAGTTGGAGCGTGTCGCAATGGTTCATACCCACGCTTCGCGCGAGATTCTGGCCGAGTTACGCTCTATGGCAGCGCACCTGCTCCCTCAGGGGCCAATTCTAACCGTAGATATCACCCCGATTATTGGAGCGCATATCGGCCCTGGCGCCGTGGGTTTCGCGATAGTTCAGTCTTCCAATCACCAGCTCATTCAAGGAGTATAAAATGAGCTTCTTATCGATTTATCTCACGGCAGGTTTTATCATTCTCGGCCTGATGACTCTGTTCTGGCTGGTCAACCTGGCGCTGAAGAATTCCAGCATCGTCGATATCTTTTGGGGGACAGGGTTTGTCATCACCAATTGGGTTTATTTCGCGCTCACCCCGGACGGTTTCCCGCTCCGTAAATGGCTGATCGGTATCCTGGTCACAATTTGGGGACTGCGCCTGTCATTGTATATCCTCTGGCGCAACTGGGTAAAACCAGAGGATTTTCGCTACCAGGTCTGGCGCAAGGAAGCCGGAAGCAATTGGTGGTGGCAAAGTTTCTTCCGCGTCTTCATGCTACAGGGCGTTTTAATGTTGATCATCTCTACGCCTTTGCTGGCCGCGCAGCTCAGCGAAAAGCCTGCTCACTTGATCCTGTTTGACGTGCTTGGGGTGGTAGTTTGGGCGATCGGATTCTTCTTTGAATCGGTTGGTGACTTCCAACTGGCCCGCTTCAAAGCGAATCCTGTCAATAAAGGAAAAGTCATGGATCGGGGTGTCTGGCGTTTTACCCGCCACCCTAACTACTTTGGTGATTCGGCCCAATGGTGGGGCTATTATCTGATCTCGGCCTTTGCCGGGGGTTGGTGGACGATCTTTGGCCCGATCCTGATGACCTTGTTCCTGCTGCGTGTTTCAGGTGTAGCTCTATTGGAAAAGACTTTGGAAACACGACCAGGATATAAAGAGTATATCGAGAAGACCAGCGCGTTCATCCCCTGGTTTCCGCGTAAAAAATAATGCGGTTTTGAAAGGAGGAAAACCATGCGAATCGCAAAATTCATCGCCCTGGCCGGCCTACTGGCCATGACCGGTATCCTGATCTATGGTTTTACGGTGGGCAATTTCTCTGCTGAAGGAGCTAAATTACTGGCCATGCCGTGGGGAATCGTCTCGCTGGTTGACCTGTACGTTGGTTTTACTCTCTTCTCTTGCTGGATTGTGTTCCGCGAGAAAGCCTGGCTGCCTTCGGTGGTCTGGGTGATTTTAATAATGGTTCTGGGTTTCTGGACTGGCGCTTTATATACCCTCATCGCCCTGCAGACCAGCAGTGGTGATTGGAAACGCTTCTGGTATGGGAAACGGAGCGGGTGACCCGCAGCCTGGAGAAACGCGATGCATCCAAAGAAGTGGCTGATGCTTCTGATCAATATTATAGGAGGGGCTGCGGTTCTGGGGAGCTATGCCCTCGGCATCTTGACCCATCCCAATGCCAGCCAGATGCTGTGGGGTGAGGTTCCAGAAAGTGTCCGTCCGTACTACACAGCCAATATGCTCCTGGCGGCTATGGCCTATTTCGCCTTTATCTATTTCATCTTATTCCGGTTGAACCCGGTCAAAACACGGGTAGCGGGCCGGTTCGGCTTCGGTCTGTTCACTGCACTATTCGCTGGGATTCTCATTCCCTCTGCACTTTGGATGCCGCTGACCTTCCTGGCGGTCGAGCGGTCCAGCCTGGCCCTGGTATGGGCAGTCAGGATCGTGCTCTGGCTGGTTGGATTAGCCTCCCTGGCGCTATTCTTTGCCATCCTGAAAGTTGAACCTCGCCAACCATTGTGGGCGCATCGTATTGCACTGGTAGGAAGCATAGCCTTTTGCATCCAGACAGCTTTCCTGGATGCAATCGTGTGGATTTTTTTCTTTTGGAAATAACCGGTCAAATTCTGCGACCATTTGGTTACTCTTTAAAACTCCTTAATCATCCAGAACATGTCCTTCAATCTAGTTTCTAATCTCGCAATTGCGCTGCGCATCGGCGCGGTGCCAAGATTTTAGCGTGTAAAAACTTCTATCTCAGCAAATCCGTTTTCAGAAACAATTACTTCTGGTACTATACTCGGAAATAACCTTTGGACAACAGCTGACACCTGCACCAACACCGGTTCTTTTCCGGCATCAACGCTAATCTCGGTGACCATCGCATTGATCCCATACTGAGCCAGATAACCATTATTCATGCTCGCAAATGCCTGGGCATTAGACCAGGTCTTGCTTTTAGGCGATAAGCCCCCACTTGTTTCAAAAACCCGCTGGTTGATCTCTGCGGCAGCCGTCAGAGCATCTGCATCTGCAGCCGATGCGATCGTTGTACGAGCATAAAAGCAGCAACCTAATAAGTAATCGCGAAAAAATGTTTGAAAAGATGAAATTTGTTCAACATCAAACTGCTGTCAAATTGCTGTCAAATTTGGAAATTCTCAAACGAGAAGATTATAATACCCCCATATATGGCGGGTACCGGTCAAATGACCGGCACCCCTGTGCGCCCCCGGAGAGATTCGAACTCTCAACCTACTGATTCGAAGGCGTCTTGAAGATTGTGGATACCGTGTATCTGGTGGTATGATTTCCCAATAATCACCACCTGTGGGGGTATTCCTCGAGAATGGCCTGGTTTCTGGCTAAATTTCACACCAAAATTACACCAAATTACACCGGCGGTGAAATGGGAAAAACGACCTGCGACCTCTATCCGCCCTACGAATTTTCTCCGTACTGATTTTCGCCTGACCCCTTTCCAAATTCTGTTAAATGCCGTATAATATATGTTATATTTATACGGCAAGGAGGCCGGTATGCAAACAAAATTAACGGTCCGGATCAATGATCAATTGATCCAGTCAGCTAAGCGTTATGCGCGGAAGCGCGGCGTTTCTCTGTCCCATTTGATTGAGAACTACCTTAGCTCACTGGCAGTTGAACAGGATGAACCACTGGCTCAGACGCCGATCTTACAGCGCTTATCCGGGATCTTGCCTGAAGATGCTTCCATCGATGACCAGCACAAGCATTGGGAAGAAAAGTATGGCTAAACTGACCATCCTGGTGGATATCAACGTCATCATGGATATTTTCACGCGGCGCCAGCCGTTTTATGCTGCCTCAGCCGGAGTCTGGGCCGCTGTTGAAAACGACCTTTTGGACGGATTGATCGCGGCTCACAGTGTGACAACGCTGTTTTACCTGGTGGAGCGGTATACCAATCACCAGCAAGCTGTTTTAGCCATCAGTGATTTGCTGCGAGTGTTTCGGGTGGCCCCTGTTGACCAGAAAGTGCTCATGCAAGCGATGGCTTTAAACTGGCGTGATTTCGAGGATGCCGTGCAGGTTTGTGCAGCCATTGAGGCAGGAGGGCATTACATTATCTCGCGTGATGCGACCGGTTTCGCTGGCTCAGGATTGCCCGTCTTATCGCCGGCTGATTTGCTGCAACTACTCCATGCTTCTTGATACGGAAGAGGTATGAATTTATTCATTGGTCGAGGGCTTCATCAAGATAGGCATCATGGTTAGCCTCCAGGTTCTTGGGACCGGTCAGCTTGCTGGCTAACTGAAGAGCGGGCTGGCGCAGGTCCTGCGGGTCAGCAGTCACGCTGCGGCGGATCAGGTCATCTACATTGACGCGGACCAGCTCTGCCACGGATTTGCCTTCTTTGGCTGCTATCCGTTTCAACGCGTGCAACTGTTCTTCGGTTAATTGGATCGGGTTGCGGATTATGTTGGTCCCTCAATACTAATATTCATCATTAATCCTCATTCCTGGGTTGGGGGAGGGATATAAAAACATCAGGTTATTGTCATAAATTGCCAGTCTTAAGGAGAGAAAATGGTGATGTCGAAAGGCGATGGGTTTGCACTGGCTGGTATGAACCCCCTGGTATAAGCCCCACCCCACTGGTATAAACCTCCTGGTTCAAACCGGGTTTGTACCTGGTATAAACCGGGGTAACGTCTTAAGGGGGGTATATACCAGTGGAGCAAAAAGAGCCTGTTTTGAAGCTTATGTCGTCATCGAGCTCAATTCTCATGAAACAGATGGCAACTCAGAGATCGGCAGGTCTTCTTGTACGGAGGCTTCTGCGAAAGATGCAACCGGTTTCCCTGGCGCCGGGTTGCCAGTTTTGTCACTGGTGATCTGCTGCAACGGCTTTGATCAAACGCAACTCAAAAAGCTCGATGAGGCATCAGAAGGGCTTCAGAGAATCAATCCGAAAAGCTTTCACCAATCCTCATTGACAGTCTTTTTAAGTGCAACTCGAATGATCTCGTCATCTAAGCGTAAGCCAGCAGCCCGCAATGACCGCATCACATCCCCGGCTGAATTAACTAACCCATGTTTCTTTGCCAGGATAACGACTGCCAATGTCCCTTTGGTTGGGATCGAAAAACTTAGCGCACATTTACGGGCAGCCCGGTCATCGATGATGGCAGTCCAACCCGGGTGGCTAAGTGCATAAGATAAGACGGCTGTTTCACCGATACCTAAATCCCAGGCAAGAATTTCAGGCAAAACCGATATCGCAGAAACCGGGAACTTTCCGCTGGTTAAAGCAACCTGTGCAGGATCGCTTGATCGCCCTGCCTGAATTTCTTCTACCACGGCACTGGGAACGATCAATTCGTCTGGCAGCTTTAATAGTAAATCTAAATTTCCTGCTTTTGCCAGGCAAATAAACGGAGATGCATTGACAATCCACCGTTTCATCAGGATTCGACTTCCCGATTGATTTCATCTGCATCATATTGAAAAGGTGAAACAGAATAGCGTGCCAGTTCTGAGATAAATTCGGAGCGTGAAAGGCCGGCGATTTCAGCGGCTTTTGATTGTGAAACCATGCCTAATTCGTACCATTTGACTGCAGCAGCCAGGCGTAGTTCAGGGACAAAGTGTTCTGGGTCCTGGCGTAAAGCCGCGAATATGTCCCGATTAACCGTAAAAGTTACCTGAAAATTATCGCTCATTTTTTACTGCCTCGATCAGTGAATGAATGATTCGCTACCTGGGCGTATTGTA
>DATKKB010000096.1:0-17045 GCA_035543095.1 Anaerolineaceae bacterium
TGCCAGACGATGTGCACGTCGAATATATCGATCCCTTGATCCAGCTACAACACATGACATATTACCTGGGCTAATCCCTATTTGATACGAGGGGGTGGAGTATCTTGAAAGTGCTTCACACTTTCAAAATATTCCACCCCCTCGTATTAAAAAAAGCTGGCCGGCCTTCGGCGGCCACGCAAAACGAACAAGGGGAGTTTTAGAAAATGCGAAGCATTTTCTAAAACTCCACCCCCTCGTATCAAATAAGGAGGTCATTATTATGGATCTTAAAGTTGGCATGGCAGCCCCGAATTTCGTGCTGAACACCCACCTCGATAAGACGGTCACCCTGAGCGACCTGCGCGGCAAAAACGTGGTCCTGGCCTTCTTTCCGATGGCCTGGACGCCGATATGAACGAGCCAGATGCCCGCCTATGAGGCCGATCTGGCCAAGTTTGCGGGCTTAGATACCCAGGTCCTGGGTATAAGTATTGATCACGTACCATGTTTGAAGGCCTGGGCCGACAGCCTGGGTGGCATCAATTATCCCTTGATGAGCGATTTTTGGCCGCACGGCAAAGTCGCCCAGGATTACGGCGTGCTGCGCTCGGAAGGCTATACCGAGCGGGCCATTTTTGTGATCGATAAACAAGGCATCATCCAGTATATCGACATCCACGATATCGATTCACAGCCCAACAATCTGGAGCTGATGCAATTTATCTGGCGCATGGACCCGCAGGTGGCGGCGGTGCGCTCGCTCCAATCCTTGGAAGCGCCGGCGCATCCCCTGCCGCAGGGCGGCATCGTGATGTACTGCACCTCCTGGTGCTCCGACTGCAAGCGAGCCCGGGACTGGCTGGAGCAGTGCGGCCTGCCGTTTACCGAGGTGGACATCAACGCCACCCCCGGGGCGGCGTCCCAGGTGCGCAAGTGGGCCGGCGGCCAATTGGTCACCCCTACCTTCGACATCGACGGCACGATCGTGGTCGATTTCAACGAGGTAAAATTAAGACAGGTGTTAGGAATTTAGATCGTTCTTAAAACTGTTACTTTCCGACCTCTGCCCACAGCTTTTCTCCATCGGTAGTCAGCTCCACCCAATTCACCCCCGCCAGGCTGAGCCAGCCTGGCTCATCGATGACCGCGCCGGCTTTCTGCCAGATTACGACCCCCGGGTTGAAAGCCGACCAATCTTCGGCGGACTGGCCATTTAGGTCCAGGTCGGCCGGGCCGAGCACCAGGGCTGAAAGCCCGTCCAGGCTGGCGGCACCGATGTCCTTCATTCCTGCCCCGCCGGGCAGCAGGACCCGGAAATCCTGCCAGGACAATTCGATGGCGGTGCCGGCCTGGGTATCCGCCAGCACCCGGAGCCTGGCACCGCTCCCCAGGTCGATTGTCTCCCCGCTCACGAAGGTGTGGGCGGCGACGCCCGCCTGGCTGAGAGCCGCCGTCAGGCTCTGGAGGGCTTTGCTGTCGGGCAACTGGCTGCTCAGCACGGCCTGGCCCGGGGCGTAGCGGTCGACCAGGGCAGCCATACCCTCCAGCGGGGATTTCGAGCGGAGGGTTACCAGCCAGGCATCCAGGTGCGGGTCGAACGGCAGCAGGCGCCGGCCCAGCTCGTCGGCCAGGCGGGTTGAATCGGAGCCCCCGTTGACCAGCAGATATTGTCCCTGGGGACCACGCACCAGCACGGCCGGCAGTCCGCCCGCGTTGAAAGCTGCCAGGTGCAGGCGCCCGTCCGGGGCAGCCAGGGCGCCCCGCCAGAACGCGCCTGCCAGCAGGGCCGCGCCCACGATCAGCACCGCCGGCTGCAGCCAGCGGCGGAATAATTCTTGCCGGTACAATCCGAACGCCAGGAAAGCCAGGGCCGCGTAGAACAGCAGCCCCAGCGGCAGGTCCATCAACCCCACCACCGTCCCGCCCGGGATCTGGGCCAGCAGCTCCACCATGCGGATGGTATAGGCCAGCAGAGGCCAGGCCAGCGCCGCCAGCAGTTGGCCAAGCGGGAAAAAGATCAGTCCACCCAGCAGCGCCAGCCCGCCCAGGATCATCACCAGCGCCTGGACAGGCAGCACCAGCGGGTTGGCCAGGGCCGCGCTCAGGCTGAAGCGGTGAAATTGGATGGCGGTGATGGGCAGGGTGGTCAGTTGGGCTGCCAGGGTCAGCAGGAAATACTCGCCCACCGGGCCGGCGATCCGCCTGGACCAGCCGGGCGGCAGGCGCCGTTCAAGCAGGCGTTCGAAGCCGGCCTCGAACGGCTCGCCAAAGACCACCAGGCCGAGCGTGGCCATAAACGACAGCTCGAAGCTGGTATTCCAGGGCAGGCTTGGGTCGAACAGGCTCATGGCGGCTGCCGTGAAGGCCAGCGAGTTGATCCCCACCTGGCGGCGGCCCAGCAGCGGACCAAACATGCCGACTGTCCCCATGATAGCGGCCCGCACCACCGAGGGGTTGGCGCCCACCATCAGGGTGTAGGCCGTAATGGCGGCGATGGCCAGCAGGGCCGCCAGCAGACGTTTGTGCGGCAGCAGGCGGCCAAGCACGAACAGCAGCAGCCCGGAAACGATGGCCACGTTGAAGCCGGAGATAGCCCAGATGTGGGCCGTGCCGGTGGCCTGGAAGGCCTTCGCCGCCTCAGCGGGCAGATCGCGATCAATCCCCAGCAGGATGCCGACCAGCAGGGATGATTCGGGCATTGGCAGCAGCGACATGAGGATGCGGCGGGCCCCGGCGCGCAGGTCATACAGCCAGGCCAGGAAAGGATCGCCGGCGCCGTGCTGGAGCAGGCGCGTCTTGGGAAAATCCAATGACGAGCCGAAACCCTGGCGCTGGAGCGAGTCCCGGTAGGCCGGGCTGGCCTGGCTCCCGCCCGGGGCCGTCAGGGTGCCGTCCAGCTCGAGCAGGTCGCCGTAGCGGTAGGTCGTTCCAGGCAGCAATTTAGCCTGCAGCCTGCCGCTGACGGGGCGGGCCTGGACGGGCGGGCCGGCTGGCTCCAGGAGGGCGAGCGAGCGCGCCTCAATGGTGAGCGTGTCGGGCGGGTTATCCTCGGGGGCGGCGCTAACCACCCCGGTGATGCGGTAGACTGCGCCCGGCGTGTCGTTGTACCAGGCCAGGCTGTCCGGCGTGAGCTGCGGGTGGGCCAGAGCCTGGCGCATCCCGCCAGCCAGCAGCGCAGCCAGCACCAGGCAGACGGGTATCCGCAAGAAGGCTCGCAGGCGGAGATATTGACCCAGGCGCCCAAACAGGCGCATTTCCAGCGCGGCCAGCAGCAGGCATGCTCCCGCCAGCCCGGCCCAGGCCTGCCAGGCAAGCACAAGCCCCTGTCCCAACGCCAGGCCGGTCAAAAACGCCAGCGAGAGCCAGAACAGGGGCATGAGGTTACTCCTTGATCTCTCGCAATTCTTCGTCACTGTGATTAAAATCGATATCCTGCACCGTGATTCTCCGAGCGGGCCTGGCCTATTTCGAGTTTATCACCTTATCGAGAGTCTGGCGGATGGTCGGAAACAGATCATCCCAGGCACTGGTCTGCCAATCATCGAGCCTATCATAGGGAGGGATCCAGGGCGGCAATGGAACATGCAAGCGCTCAGCCAACGCGCTCACAAACGGCTCATAGGTTGCTCGTAGCTCGGCCAGCTCCTGCTCGGTTGCTGTGCCTTTCCGAATGGAGAGGCCCGCTCCGGTAAGCATCTCTTGCAGCCTGGTAAATTCGGCCGATGACAGCCGGTTCACTGCGATTTGAGGTGAAGTAGCGAGGACCTGGGCCAGGTCGACGACAGCATGCCGCGCCATGGCAAAGGAAAATCGAGCCGGTGCAACGGGAAAGCCGTCCAGGGTCGTCAGGATGAGCGCGCAGGTATCCAGGATGAGGGTCAGGGCTTCTACCCAGGATTGCTGCTCGTGCTGCGAACGGTAGTAGGCCAGGATGGGATAGGAGAGGTGGCTCTCCAGTATATCCGCACTCCATACTTCCCAATCATGCAGCAGCAGGCTCAGTTCTTCGGTTTCCTTGCCAGCACAATTCCGGCGCAGCAGCTCCACAGCCGTTGCCGGGGACCCGGCCCGCGCATCCAGCAGAGTGATGCGCAGTTCCCGCCTGGAGAACGCCTGGTAGAGGACCGGCACGTAGCTGATCATTAGGGCCAAAAAGATGAACCCCAAGGCCACTTCGCTCACCACCAGCCAACGTCCCACGCCCGCTACCGGGGTGATATCCCCCAGGCCCAGGGTGAAAAATGTCGTAGCGCTGAGGTAGAGATAGGATAGGAAACTGAGCGACTGTTCCGGGGCGTTCAGAGGAAGCGCCAACCCCCACAGGATAAGCCCAAAGCCCAGGACGAATAGCACTGCCCAAAACAACAACAGAGCCAGCAAGGATAGCGGGGCCATATAACCCATGAAGGCTTCCCGCCGGGCGCCAGACCTGATCCGACGCGCAATCGAGTTCCACCCGAAGTACGTCACACGATAGAAGAGGACAGCCAGGCGGATGCGCCGGGTCACCCGGCGCGGCAATATAATCGTCTCAAAAGCGTCTTGGCCAACCAGCACAATCAACACAATCCCTAAGATGACTGCAATTAGTCTCATCAGGTCGGTCGCTCCTTATCCGGTTGCACAGGTTTGAACAGTCGCGCCAATGGAACAACCGGTCAATGACTGGGTCATATCTGGTTGCCATTTTTTGATAAAGATCACGCATAACACTTATCAATAATACCATGCTGCAGGAGCTCCTGTGCTTGCGCCTCCTCCTCCAGGGGCCGATCTGCGGCACAGGCAAGTACGCCAGGTGGAGGCGCTACGCTCCTCTACAGGTATTAATTGCGATAGCTCACCGAAATCCTCTCCCAAGCGATTAGCTATCGTCGCCAGGGTACCGCTCCGACGGAGCCTTTAGCATCTCGGAGAAAAGACGTCAAGATTGACGCCGGGGAAGGCATTCGTTATAATGAAACAGTTGGGGTATCCATTCCGGATAGCATCGAACGCGTGATCAAGCTGAACTGCATGGCTTGATACAAAATAGAATCGCAATCCAGCCGCTGATGACCTGCTGTTAGCGGCTTTTGCGTTTTTCAGGAGTCATACCTGGTCATCACTAACTTATTTTATCTCAGGGAGGAGGTGATGTTTTCGCCATTGGATATAACAGAAAGGGCTTGATGCAGTTTGAGCTGATCGCTAAGGTGCTTCAACGCAAGCTCATCGGGAAATATGATTCGTCTGATTCTAAAAAGGAGCATATGCCATGTCAGAGATAACTTATGGAATGGGGTGGCTGCGGGACTTCCCCGACTTCCGCGATTACCACGTTGATTATGATGAAGTTCCACCCCGCAAGAAGATTTTAGATCAACGTTCCGTTAAAGCCAATTTAAACAAAATAGGTCTTCTTAAAACGCAGTTGCCGGCTCTCGCGCCCTCGGTTGACCTGCGAGCCTGGTGCTCGCCGATAGAGGACCAGCTGCAACTTGGCTCGTGCACTGCGAATGCCGGTGTAGGCCTCGTCGAATATTTCGAGCGCCGCGCATTTGGCACACATATCGATGCCTCGCGCTTATTCCTTTACAAAGTTACCCGTAACCTCATGGGGGAGACTGGCGATACCGGCGCGTATCTCCGCACAACCATGGGCGCGTTGAGTCTATTCGGCACGCCGCCTGAGCAATACTGGAAGTATACAGATGTGCATCCCGACTTCGATTTAGAGCCGAGCGCTTTCTGCTATGCTTTTGCCCAAAATTACCAGGCGATCTCCTATTATCGTCTCGATCCTGTTGGTACTGCCCCGGCAGACCTGTTGAGCAGGATCAAGACCTGGTTGGCGGCCGGTTTGCCGTCGATGTTTGGTTTCACGGTGTACAGCTCTATTAGCCAGGCTGACACCACCGGCAAAATTCCATTCCCTATGAAAGGTGAAAATGTCCTTGGCGGTCACGCCATCGATGCTGTTGGTTACGATGATAAGATGCGGATCAAAAATACCTCGGCTGGTGCAACAGAGACTATTGGCGCTCTTTTGATCCGCAATTCGTGGGGCACGGGCTGGGGTGATGCAGGCTATGGTTGGCTCCCGTATGAATATGTGTTGCAGGGTTTGGCCGTCGATTGGTGGACGATTCTCAAAACTGAGTGGGTTGACACAAAAAAATTTGGATTCTAGCTGATAAGGTGGTTGTCGGACAAGTGAAGGGGCCGGCGGATTGAGCCGGCCCCATAACGGCCGCGATACCCAGCAGGAACAGCAGCAGGCTGGAAACGATCGCCACGTTGAATTCGCAGATATAAAACCAAATTGGATATAGGTTTCCGACTAGTCAGGGGATTCTCGTAAGATTTCTTAACCGCGCATATGACGAGATGGAAATCGTGAGACTTGTGCAGAATTGGAATTATTAGAGATGGATTGTTTGGTTGGATCGGCATGTAAAGTAGAACAAAACGATATAATATTAGAAGCATTCAAAAATGTTGGGCGGCGTTGTCTGTCACAAGGATAATCCCATTGGATGCAGTTCCTCACAAATTAGCGCCTCTCCCCTTTTGGAAAGCCATTCTAATCTTTGTCGCTACATCAGCTTCAGTCTATCTTGGCATATATCATTTCATCCCAATCCTCGAAAACCGAGGGCTTACCTTCCTTTCCAGTTATCTGGTCTGTTTTTACCCCACATTTGTTATTCTTTTCCTACTCTCAATCATTCTCTATTTACTCGAAGGCAATCCAATTTCATGGAGTGTTTTCAAGTCACGATTTAGGCTGCATGCCGTCAAAGGAAAAACATGGATTTGGGTCGCATGTTTATTTGCATTTGGAATAACTTTATCACTTAGTCTCTCCTTTACCGCCAAATGGCTTGCATCCTTCCCTTTCCTAGCACCGCCGAATTTCTTGCCATCAGAGATCAATCCACTAAAGGAAGCAATTCCTGATTCTTTCATGGGTACATCCGTTCATGGCCAATGGGGTTACGCAGTAGCATATTTCTTGGGTTGGTTTTTCAATATCTTCGGTGAGGAATTTCTCTGGCGCGGGTTTATGCTTCCACGTCAGGAAATGAATTATGGTAAATGGGCTTGGCTCGTACACGGTAGCCTTTGGACCGGCTGGCACTTCTTTTGGAAGTGGAATATTATCTCCCTACTTCCAATTACTTTAGGATTGTCATTTGTAGTTCAGAGAACTAAGAATACCACCGTGGCCATCATCGCACATGGATTGGCGAACCTTATCCCACTAATTGGACTGGTGTATTACATACTTATCTGAATCCCTTGTTTAGATGCCATCAAGCACTAGCTCCACAGGACGGGCAGGGTTGCGAAAGAAAGGGATTTCACTTTAAAAATATTCTTTCCGGAGATGGCCCAGATGTGGGCTGGGCCGGCAGCCTGGAAAGCGGCCCCGCGTTGGGGAGCGATATGTGGTGAAAATAAAGTATAGCCTTCGGGGATAAGATCAAACTGAAGTTTGACCTACATTCAGGATAAGTGAATTTTGAGGGGAAATGGCACGAGCATGGGGGTGGATTTGCGATAGGCTTCGTAGGCTGCGCCGAACTGGCGGTGCAGCTTGCGCTCCTCGTAATACGCCCCGAAAAAGACATACAGGGTGATGCCGAGGTTCAGCGCCAGGGTGTTCCAGGTCATGACCGGCGTCAGCCACACTACCACCAGGCCCATCGTGTACAGGGGATGGCGCATATAGCGGTACAATCCTTCCGTTACCAGGTGGGGCGGGATGCCGTCCGCCTCCGGGGCCAGCCCGGCGGCCTGTCCTTCCCCACTGGCTGCCAAGGCGCGGCTAAGCGAGTACAGCTGTGTGTGCAATGAACCATGCACCATCGTATGGATAATCTATATTTTGCCGAGAGACTTATGGGCTATATAAGTGGACTTCTAAATCAATGGCGAAAAACTACAGGTCGGCTTGGTAGACTGTTGGCGTGGGCAATGAACTTTACTCATTCCATCTTAACAGATTGGGGATTGAAGCATATCGTGATAGAGAAGCACTACACGATTCTAGATATCGGCTGCGGTGGAGGGGGGACCATCCACAAACTAGCAGGAATCGCGGTAGAGGGCAAAGTATATGGTATCGATTGGTCCGATGAGAGTGTCAAGGTATCCTGCAGAACGAACAAGCGGTTCATAGAGGTGGGTCGCGTTGAAATCCAGAACGGATCTGTCTCTTGTTTGCCCTTTTCCAACAACATGTTTGATCTTGTAACATCGGTGAACACACACTATCCCTGGCCAGATTTGGTAAGCGATATGAAGGAAGTTCTACGCGTGCTGAAACCCGGCGGGAAGTTAATGATCTTAGGAGGGGGATATAAAGGTGGAAAGCACCAGGACCGGTATCGTAAGTTTCTGGCAGCGATGGAGGTAACCGTGTACCATAGTACCAGGGAACTTGGCGAACTCTTCTCGGTGGCTGGTTATTCAGATGTCCATATATTTGTGAAGTATGAGCTGGATTTTATTTGTGGTATAGGTACGAAGCCTTCATAATCTTCTTTTGATTTGTGCCCGGATAGAGCTGTTCCATGATTGCCAGGAAGCTCGGTTCGCAGCTATTGAATTGCATTCATTATGAGTATATTCCACCCACAAAAATAAAAAAAAGTCGATGTTTCTTTTCAACTTTCTGGGTATCTAAGGTAATACCTTGTCAAATATGTTTTATAAGGCAGCACGATTTGAGCGAGATCTGGCATGGCTCTATAAAGTCTGTATAAAGATTAAAAACGCCAGGCAGAGACAGGGTAAGCCTGGACAAAAGGATTATTTGGGGGCGTTTTCCATATTCTTCTGCTTCGCCTTTGCTGCAGGCAGGATATTAGAGGGTATATAATCATTCATGCTCGATCCCATTTTAATGATTAGCTGAGAGAAACTAATAAAAATAATATTTCGAATAAATCACAAGTAGAGCTTTGGGCCATATTTGGCGCCGAAACATTCTGTCGCAACTAAGTTCATCTTGTCATATGGAGGGGAGAAATGAAACCTCCGTCGAACGAGCCATCTGCTACTTCTGGCATCTCAGGGATCCCATGGCAGGCGGTTATCCGCTTCCTGGTCATAATAGTCTTCATGCTGGGGGTTCTTTTCCTTTCTGCGGGTCGTATAGACTGGTGGGAGGGCTGGGCCTACACAGCCGTGGCTTTGGTCGTCCTTGTCCTAAGTCGATCTCTCATGCTTATCAAAAACCCGGACTTGGTAAGAGAGCGTGTACAGGCTACTCAGCGGGAGGATGTCAAGGCGTGGGACAAGATCCTCCTCCCTGTGACTGCCACCTATGGTCCTCTGGTGTCTTGGATTGTAGTTGGCTTGGACAAGCGTTTCAGTTGGACACCTGATCTGCCCGATTACATCCAGATTATCGCGCTTAGCGTAATCTTCGCCGGCGATATGCTCGGGACCTGGGCGATGCTGGTCAATAGGTTCTTCTCGTCTCAGGTACGTATTCAGACTGATCGCGGTCACACTGTCGTGAGCGCTGGTCCGTACCGCGTGGTGCGCCATCCGGCGTATGCAGGAGCCATCCTGGCATGGATCGCAGCGCCGGTATTCTTCAGCTCTTATTGGGTCGCGATCCCATCCGTCATAGTGATCGCTCTCACCATCATTCGTACATTCTTGGAAGATCGGACGCTGCAGAAAGAGCTCCAAGGCTACAGCCAGTATACAGAAAACGTGCGCTACCGTCTGGTACCCGGTCTTTGGTAGGAGATAACTTGTTTCTACGAGGATCGTCTCATCGCGCCATCAATGGCGAAATGCTGCAAGAGTATCCCTTCGATATTGTCGGCAGTAGGTGATTGCACCTGAGATGAGCAGAATGCAAGCTAAGATAGGTTCAGATCATACAAACAACCAGATATACATCGAACGGGTTTCTTCGAACAGGACAGAGGCACTCTTCCTGGCGCTGATGTTTATTTCATTGTTGTTACTCCTCTGGCGTGTGAATACTGTCAGATGGGGTTTCTTTGCGGTTGCTTGTTTGTTCTTTTTCATCCTATTCCTTTTCTACTCATTGAATTATAGAATATTGGTGATCGAACTTACCTCGCAGTCGCTCAAGCTCAAATTCGGCCTTTTCACCTGGACAGTACCAATGGGTAATATCGAAGAATATCGCCTCGATGAGATACCATTATTCATGAGGATGGGAGGAGCGGGGATTCACTTCATGATGATTCGCCAGCGGTATCGCGCCTCCTTCAATTTTCTAGAGTACTCCAGGATTGTGATCTCGTTCAAGAGGAAAGTCGGACCTGTTCGAGACATATCCTTTTCAACGCGGAAACCAGATGAGGTTCTACGGCTCATTCAAGATCTGGTTCCAGCAAATGCCAGTACGTAAGAAAGGCAAGCATGGCAAATCAATCTTCTCAAACCTCTTACGGACCCATGAGTGTTGTTGCAATGGAACAGAACACTCCCGAGAGGCAAAGATTGGTTCAGGATGCACTCGCTATCCGATTCCTGCCGCCTATTATAAAGCCTCTTGTAGCATTAACACGATGGCCTTCTGCCAGAGCCTTAATGATCACTCTCGCGGATAAAAGAGGGCGAGGTGTTTGGGGAGGGGTGCTCTGCCGGAAACGATACATCGATGACAAGCTGCTCGAAGCCGAAAGAGCTGGCCTGGATGCGGTGGTCAATCTGGGAGCTGGTCTGGATACGCGCGCATACCGGTTGCCTGACCCTTCCTCGTTGCCTGTTTTTGAATTGGATTTTCCAGAGAACATCGAGTATAAAAAGGCCAAGCTACAGCAACTGTTTGGCGGTATCCCCCCTCATGTTACCTTGGTGCCGATCGATTTTGATAGTCAAGATTTGGAAAGCGTACTGGCATCCTATGGTTATCGAGTCACATATAAATCCTTCTTTATCATGGAAGCGGTCACTCAATACCTGAGCGAGGATGGAATTCAAAACACCTTTCGGTTTTTGGCCCAGGCAAAGACCGGAAGCCGATTGGTCTTTACCTATATTTGCAAGGATTTCATTGATGGGACAGACAATCATGGGTTGCAGGCTTTATACGAAGTGTATCGGGTGAAGTCGCAGTTATGGCACTTTGGTTTAGCGCCACAACAGGTCGCCGCGTTTCTTGAGCAGTACGCCTGGAAGGAGTTGGAGCAGGTTGGCAGCCACGAATATACTTTGCGATATCTGGATCCAATCGGGCGGGCGCTGTCAGTATTGGAAATCGAACGAGCTGTTTATGCAGAGAAGCTATAAAGAGACGCCCTCATCGAGTGTGACGCGACCGTCCGATACCATCCATAACACCTGGTAAGCTGATCATAATGAATAGTACCCCTATCGTCAATGAATTCGGAGTCTATGCTTGCCGTGTGTGCAAACACCGCCTGCAACACGAGGAGGTGCGCGTTTGTCTGGAACGCCCTGAGGATTTATCCGACGGGCCGAGCATTCTGGTTCCTTATGTGGTCTCCGATGACAACCTGATCACCGCACGCTATTAGGTGGACGTGAATTCATATTCCGAGCGTATTGGCGAGGCACTCGCGAAACACATGTGCGTAGAAAAAGAAGTTGCGTGAGTACATAATCAAAGAACTACAATGACCGAGAAATTCTCCATTTTTCGATCTCCAAGTATCCAAGCTCAATTCTACCGAGCCTATATTAGTTGGGCTGTTTTCATATCAAAAAATAGGAGTCAATGATGCAAAAATTTATTGACTACACGTCATCAGGCAACCTGTTAACTGCATTGGAATCCAATATGACAGCGTTCTGGTCTGCATATGGACGTGGAAATGGCTGTACCTTGCAATCAATGCCGAATATTGTTTGGTTTTATACAGGTATTCAGGTTGCGTTATTTAACGGCGTAATTTCTGTAAAAATGAAGAACGATGATGTCCAAACAACCGTTGATAGCCTTCAGTCCAAGATAAACGAACGGGGTGCGCCAGCCTTGTGGTGGCTCGGACCGCAATCGACTCCTGAAAATCTCGGGACATTGTTGGAACAGCACGGTCTGCAGAGCGCTGGAGAAATTCCCGGTATGGCAGCTGACCTGGCAGTGGTGAATTCCGCGTCAAAGACGATTGAAAACTTTATGATTGAGAAAGTAAGTAACGCGGAGATGCAAGCACTGTGGGCTCGTGTCGTTGCAGTTGGGACAGGTTTTTCTGATACAGCCACTAATGAGCTGGCACAACTGGAAGCCACCCTCACCGATCCACAATACAAGGCTCAACACCGCTATATCGGCTTTTTAGCCGGCGCTCCGGTAGCAACATCAGCGATGGTTTTGGATTCTGGCGTAGCAGGTATTTATGCCGTCGCAACAATCCCAGAAGCGCGGCGCAAAGGAATTGGTGAAATCATGACAGTGATGCCGCTGCTTGAGGCAAGGCAGATGGGTTACCGCGTTAGTATTTTGCAAGCATCTTCAATGGGATATCCCATCTATAAAAGGATTGGCTTCAAAGATGTATGCAAGTTTCATATCTATTTACAATCCAAAAAGGAATCGTGACTCTACAGCCCAACACATCGTGCAAGAAATGGCTTCACTTCGCCCCTTAAGAGCCCTTCATGCAAGCCGATGGTGAGCAATGTTATGTTACTTGTTATTTCCCCGCAAAAACAAACACAAAGTCGATGTTGCTTTTCAACTAAATGGAACGTTTATACAAAATAAGGTGACGGGATTGCATAAGGTCTAGGCGCTTTCCGAATCCAGTTAAGTTGGTTATGGGATCTTCTAATAATGCTCTTTATCGACCTATACTATAATTAAAATAACGCTTTGTGTTGTGAATAAATTAGCGATTGTAAAAGACGGACGGTGACTATGTCCAAACGCCAGTCGCAAAGTATCCGCAGAAAGTTGTGGATCCGAAAGATTGCTGGTACTCTTCTGCTTCTCGTTTCAATCCCCACACTCCGAAAAGCGAATGGCACGGAGACACAGCAAATACAAATACCGGATGGATTAGATTGGGAGCCTGTTGACATAGAGGGTATCCATGGAGAGTGGCTTTCTCCGCCAGGTGCTCCAACAGATGCGGTTATTATACACTTTCACGGCGGTGGAGGTGTGCTCGGCTTAAACAATTCGGTACGCTCGATGGTCGGCTACCTGGCCTTGGAAAGCAACCTGCGAGCCCTGTTGCCAGATTACCGCCTGGCTCCCGAGCATCCTTACCCCGCAGGATTGGATGATTGCCTGAGCACTTATCGCTGGCTGCTTTTCAGAGGCTATGCACCGCAACGGATCGTGATGGCGGGTGATTCTGAAGGAGGGCACATCATGCTGAGTGCGCTCCTGAGGCTTCGCGATGCGGGGCTACCCCTCCCTGCTGCAGCAATTGGAATTTCCCCCAATACGGATCCGACATGCAGCGGAGAAAGTATGCGCTTCAATGCTCTTCGAGACGCGGTTTTGTCACCGATCTTTGCCCGCAGGATGATGCACCATTACGTAGGCGGTCACTCTCTAGATGACCCCTATCTATCACCATTAATCGCTGACTTGCATAACTTTCCGCCGATACTGATCCAAGCCGGAGCTGACGAAATTCTCCTGGATGATTCAAGGCACTTCGCTGATTGTGCGCGTACAGCGGGAGTTGATTTAACTCTGGAAATTTGGCCGAACATGTGGCACTGCTGGCATTATTGGGTTCCGGAACTGCCTGAAGCGAACCAGGCAATTGAACATATCGCACGATATTTACATTCTCTCAAGGTAAATCCAAGTCCTACCCGCCAGCAGGTAGCGTAAATCGCCCGGCAATACCATTGGACAAGTGAGGTTTCTTTTGCCGTAAGGAGGTAGGTATGTCGAAGAGGAATCAGCAGGAGGGCTTCAACGAAACGCATCATGCTCTGTTATTCGCGTGGATAGCTATTTCCGTTATCGAACGAGTTGGCGAGCAAAAAGGCGAGGCTATACTTCGCAAAGGCATCCGCCCAGTATGGTGAGCAGCGCGGTAGAAGGATGGCATTGCGCGCTCAGGCCAATAAACATGTGTGCAGCATGCTCAACTATATCGCATACAGTGAGTATAGGCCCACACCTGGGGTATTTGAACTGAAGATAATCGAGCGAATTCCCCACGCCAGGGCTCAAACTCCCAAATGTCCCTGGTATGCCGTATGGAAAGAGAATGGTTTGCTGGTAGTTGGTCGCCTATACTGTTCTGAGGTTGATACGGCCCTGGTGCGCGGATTTAATCCAGAACTGAAGATGGATTTAATTTCAACGCTAACTGAAGGGGCTGATCATTGTGAATTCGTCTATCACAATGCATACGTTACAATTCCGAACTATTTATTGATTCAATACCGCAGAACGATCAATCCAGGTATAAAAGCCGTAAAGTCTTGGGATTACCATGTAGGACACTTATTCAGAACTCTTGAAGATGTCGTTGTCGAAGAACTGGGCCAGACTGGGCAGGAGGCCATCCAGGTCGGACTCGCCAGATTTGCGGAACGATATGGCGAACAGGCCATGTTAAGGATTGTGGCAAGCCGAAGCAAGGATTATGACAGCGTAGCTTATGGATAACATGAAGCATATGTCGCCCGACTCCTGCGTACAGCAGAATTATTCCACTGATGCCTCACGAGCGGGTTATACGGAGCGGTAATCGTTTGGCGAAGCGTTGTATTTGTCATTTCTCCGCAAAAACAAACACAAAGTCGATGTTTCTTTTCAGCTCAAAAGAACACTTGAGAAATAAGGGCCAAAATTACCTGTAGATGGGGCGCAATCTCTAGCTCTTCTGCATTTCGCATCTTGTCGAGCTCATCACTTATCCACCTTCTTTTCAGTCGAGCTATTATCACCATAAACTTCCTTGGCTAAAGGAAAAACAGCCCAGGCGTTCGGCCAGCCTGCGTAGAAGGCAGCATGGGTAATAATCTCAGCCATTTCTTCCGCCGTCACCCCGTTGCTCTTTGCGTTTGCAATGTGATACTTCAAAGAATTATCGAAAATTCCCTTGGTCATCAGTACCGTGATTGTAATGATACTCCGGTCGCGGAGCGATAGCTTGTCTTCTCTCGACCAGACTTCCCCGAACAGAACATCGTCATTCAGTTCGGCAAATTTCGGCGCAAATTGGCCCAGGGCATTTCTTCCGGCTGTTTGTTTTTTCATCATAAAACCTCACTTTCCCCCATACACAGGAAACTTGCTCCATCACCTCATTTGTGGTAATCAGGATTTCAGCTTTCCGTAATCCTCATCCGACACCGGCTCCAGCCATTCGTTTTTGAGGTTTTCGCCTGGAATTTCTTCCGAAACATGGCTAAACCAACTGTCCGGCTTGGCTCCATGCCAGTGCTTTACCCCTGGCAGGATAGTGATGACGGTACCTGGTTCTAGACTTACCGCATCTTTCCCTTCCTCTTGAAACCATCCACTGCCTGCCGTACAGAGCAGAATTTGTCCGCCACCTTTAGAGGCTTGATGGATATGCCAGAATGTCCGGGCACCGGGCTCGAAGGTCACATTAGACAGGGAGACCGGGCTCTCACCTGGAGTTGTCAGCGGATTCCTATATGACTTGCCCACAAAATACTGAGCATAAGCAGTATTGGGTTGGCCTTTACCAAAAATATTTTTCTTGTCGAAATCTTCTTCGTTCATTATTTTCATTAGGATCTCCCCATTAAATAAAGCTCTGTATAAGGCTGAACGTATATTCGTTTAGCGGACCACGAGCTTGATGGTCGCTGCTCGCGCGGTGGGACTCACAATATGGCTGACTGGCCCAGGGTAATGGCGGTACTTGGTACGGTATGCGGCGTCAATCTGTTCATTGATTCCAGCGTCGGTTTCCTCGACGAAGGTGACGTCTTTGTCGATTCCACCTGCCCTAATATGGCCTTCGTGGCGCACCTGTGTGCCGCGAAACCAGGCACTGGTACGCCCGTTTACGGACCGTACATAGAGGTCGTCGCCCAGGCGGACCATCCATATCGTGACCGGATTTCGCAGGGTGCCGTTGCTCCGCAGGGATGCGATTTGTAGTTCTTCAGCCGTTTCAATTTGCTTGAGCTCATCGCTCGTCCAAGTCGTCATCTAAGTATCTCCTATTAAATTGATCAAGTCCTGTGCAAATATCACACAACTGGATCACAAAGGTAAATTCAGACGACCAGATCGCATGGCTGCGATAACGCCGCCATCGATGAGCAGGTCGCTGCCAGTGATGAAGCCTGCATCCGGTCCCAGGAGGTAGGCAGCGGCAGACGCGATCTCGTCTGTCGTTCCGACACGTCGGGCGGGAGACGCTTCGATCATCGCCCGGTAACCCGGTCCGCCAGGTCCGGACATCTCTTGTTCGGCCAAAGGCGTCAAGATGATGCCTGGACTGATGGAGTTGATGCGGGCACCACGCTCGCCCCAATCAATGCTGGCGGCCTGAACGCGTAGGTGGTTGGCACGTTTAGAGATGCCGTAAGCAGTTCCAGAGTTGGGCACGGCATCCGGACCGAGGAATGGTAATTGCAGCAACTCGTCTGCGGGGGTATGCGCGAGGGCTTCATTTTGTTCTGGCGGTAGGGGAGGTGGCATATAGCCAGCCATGCTCGATATGACTAGACCTGCGCCACCGGGAGCGATCACATGGCAGAACTCCTCCAGGACAAGAGCTACGCCGAGCAGATCCACCGCCAGGATTGCCTTCGGCGGCGCCATAACAGGCGATAGACCAGCAGTGGTGACCACCTGGAGGATATTGCCGAGATTTGCCGCCGCATTGGCAAGCGAGTGGACAGATTCGTGGGAAGACACATCGACTTGTTGTGCAGATACCTGGTGACCGTCCGCTTTCAGCGCCTTGACAGCGGTCTCCAGCGTGTCTTGATTGATATCGGCCAGCAGAACGTTTTTCCCGGAACCTAGCCGGCGGGCGATCGCCAATCCAATGCCGCCCGACCCGATAACGACGAGCACTTCCTTATTCATTAAACTCTCCTCGATTATAAAGCTGACCATTGCCAAGGATCAGTCTATGCATGATTAATACCGGTCTCCT
>DATKKB010000097.1:0-15075 GCA_035543095.1 Anaerolineaceae bacterium
GCGCCCACGTTCTTTTCGGCCATGAGCGTCAGGGCTTCCAGCACAGTTGTCTCCGGAGAGATAGACCACACCTGCCCTCCCTTCACTTTCAACATGTCCCGGACGGTACTCATCGCAATATTCTCCTTTTTCAATACCTGAATTAAACCAAATCTGTATGCATAAGCATACACAAATTTAAAGTTTTTTTCAAGCACTGGAGAGTAATTTATATTTGGGAAACCGGTATTTTGTTCGTTTTTACCACTTATAATTTATTATTCCGCATCGAAGCCACTATGAAAAAGCGGGATTATCCGGAGAGCAGAATCTCTTCCAGTTTGCGCTTGCAGACATGAGGGACGCCCTCGGCGTCGCGATAGAAAGACGTGGCTTCCTCCGGTTCCCTGTCTTCAATTACAACCGATTCGGCCGGCTTTCCGAGGGCAATCACCACCAGGATGCGGTAGCGTCCCGGAATCTGCAACGCCGCCCGCAGCGGCTCGTGCTGGACGCTGCCGAAAATGCAGCCGCCCAGCCCGCGTTCCACTGCCGCCATCAGGATGGTCTGGGCGGCAATGCCGGCGTCAATGCCGATCGAGGTGTGGATGGTCGTGTCGCCAAGCAGGATGATGTAGCCGGCCGGGCGCTCGGTTTCGGAGGGATGGGTCCAATCTCCGAAAACCGGCCATTCAAGGCAGGGAAAGATGAGGGCATTCCGGTCAGGATCGCAAGAAACGATGTAGCGCAAGGGCTGTTTGTTGGCCGCCGAGGCCACCCAGCGCGCCAGGTCAACCAGCTCCAGCAGCGTCTGCCTCTCGATCGGCACGTCGGCGTAAAACCGCCGGTAGCTGCGGTTCTTTTTAACGATGTCTCTGATCATGCTCGTTCCCCCATTCTGGTCAGGCGCCGTTTTGGTTGGCAACAGAATACCAGGCGAAGCCGTCCTGCATGGTCTTTGTCAGCACCCCGCGCGCCAGCAGCAGCTCCAGGTGCGCCAGGGTTTCAGTGACAGCCATGCGCTTGCTGAAAGGCTCCAGTTGTTGCCAGGGAACATACCAGGTGACGCTGCTGGCGATAGTGTAGGCTGTTTTGGGTTCTCCATTGAAAGCCGCTACAATCTCGTTCATGCGGGTTTCGTGATGGTGCTGCAGCTCCTTCAGGCGTTCAGGCAAATGGTTGAACGTCTGCCCGTGGGCCGGCAGCACCAGGTCGACCGGCAACTTTGAGATCTGGTGCAAGGAATTGAGGTAATCCACCAACGGGTTGCCGATCGATTGGCTGTTCATGCTCACATTAGGCGTCGTTTTTTGCAGGATATGATCGCCGGAAAAAAGAACTTTGCGCGCCCGGTCGTATAAGCAGATGTGCCCGGGCGAATGCCCGGGAGTCCAGACGATTTCAAGATCGAAATCCCCCAGCGTGATGTGCTCGCCGCCGTGCACAACCTGGTCAGGCATGGCTACCTCGACCATTCCCAGGATTTCCAGCGAGGCCATGCGCAGCTTGGGGCGGTCGCTGGAAGGCACGCCGTTGATCTTCAGCCACTGGTCCATTTCATTCAACAGGTCGTCGTAGTTCACGTAGCGTGAGTACAAGAGAGACCGCTCGATTTCGTGGATAATCAGCCTGGCCTTGGTGTACTTTGCCAGCCGCCCGACCAGGCCGTAGTGGTCCGGGTGAATGTGGGTGATTGCGATGTATTTGAGATTATCGAACGTCACGCCGGCCTCTGCAAGCTGCTGCTCTAGCGCCTCAAAGCTCTGATCGGTGTTCCAGCCGGTATCGATCAAAAGGCTGCCTTCAGGGGTCTTCACGAGGTAAGCATTGATGAAGCCGAGCGGATTATTGGGGATCGGAATCTTAAGCTGGTAAACGCCTGGAAAGACTTCCATACAAACTCCGTTTCGTCAGGTATATGATTGGTTATTTCCTGGCAACCTGCAGCCGGCACCAGGCGTACAGGGCGTCGTATACCTCGAACTGGTGCTCCAGGTTTTCGACGTCTGCTGGAAAACGCAGGCCGTACCCCGACGCGATGGCCTCCAACCCACGGGCAATCGGATCCTTATCGATGTCCTCGGCTACATCCGCCGAGTGAACGATCTGAGCCAGGCGCAGCAGGCCTGGCTCTTTCAGGTCGTATTTGAGCAGGATCGATTCGAACGAGCAGCGCCCTTCGTGGTGGCCCAGCTCTACACCGGGCGCATCGAACGGAATGGCCCCAGTTTCTTTCACCACCCGCTCGATTTCACCCCTCGGTACAAATAAAAATTCCGCTTCGTTGTCAATAAAGCGGGTGATCAACCACGGGCAAGCCACGCGGTCGACATGGACGTGCGAACGAGTTACCCATTTCATATCTCTTCTCCTTTTGCGCCCGGCAAGCGCTGGCGGATCCGGTGACCGATTTCAGAGTGAAAACAACCGCGCTGTTGGAACTGTTGGTATTCCTGAGCCAGCGCTGCAAGGTCAGGGTCGGGGCCTTCAAATTTTTTTAGGCAAATTCTCATAAGCCGGTTCAATCTGCCGTATCTTAACATATTTTTCATTTCTCATCGAGTTGTGCTTTATTTAATTCTGAAGGGTATTATTTTCGATCATCCCCGGATTTCTCGTAAACAAACGATATAAATGTTACCAAAAACCTGCTGCCGCTGAAACTAGCAGAATGTAGGACAAACTAAAGTTTATCCTACAGGGATTGATGTCAGTGGTAAAATCTTTTAGATCAGGTCCTTTTCAAAAGGCCTTGTCGATCCTGTTCAAGCAGGCTTCCTTACAAGTCACCCATCCGGTTGGCTTGTTTATTTTTTGAGAAATGGAGCTGGAGCTGATATGGAAACTCAGGAGGAAAAACCGCTCGTTAAGGTACAGCCGAAACGGCGCATCGCTTACAAATGGATCGTATTGAGTGTCACAACTATTGGAGCCTTGATGGCAGCCATCGACAGCACCATCGTCATCCTGGGACTGCCGGACATGATGATTTCGCTGCATTCCGACCTGGTATCAATGATTTGGGTCATCATGGCCTACATCCTGGTCAGTTCGATCTTCCTGCTCACCTTTGGGCGGGTAGCAGATCTGTTTGGCCGGGTGCGGATGTACAACCTGGGCTTCGTAGTCTTTACAATAGGTTCGCTTCTATGCGGTTTTTCGGCAGATGCCACCCAATTGATCCTCTCCCGCCTGGTCCAGGGCAGCGGCGCCGCCATGATGGTCGTCAACAGCGCCGCGCTCATCACTGAAGTATTTCCGGCTGACCAGCGCGGGCGCGCTCTCGGCATTAATGCAGTCACCTGGGCCGCAGGCGGTGTCCTGGGCCCCATCCTGGGTGGAATCATTCTGAATTCAGGCAGTTGGCGCTGGATTTTCTTTATCAACGTGCCGATCGGGTTGTTCGGCGCTACCTGGGGCTATCTTGCGCTAAAAGAGATGTCCTCGCGGCGCAAAGAGGAAAAATTCGATCCGGTGGGCGCGCTGACCTTCAGCCTGAGCCTGACCGCCTTGCTTCTAGCCCTGACATTGGGCATCCAGTTTAGCTGGATGTCCGCGCCTATCCTGATTTTGTTCGGGGTTTTTATCGTGATGCTGGTCTTTTTCCTGTTATGGGAACGGCGCAATAAGAACCCAATCCTCGATTTTTCGCTTTTCAAACCCAGGGTTTACACCTTTTCCGCCCTGGCAGCCATGATGAATGCGCTGGCACTTTTTTCGGTCAACTTCCTGGTGGTATTTTACATGCAGGGCGTGCGGGGCTACGACCCCTTAACGGCCGCCCTGCTGCTGATTCCCCTCCCGATCGTGTCTTCGATCATGGGCCCGATCAGCGGCCTGATCGCCGACCGGATCGGGGCGCGCGTACCAGCGACGGTTGGATTGTTGATCCAGGCGGTGGCTTTGCTCCTGCTCACCGGGCTGACGGTGGATACCCCTTACCCCCAGATAGCCGTGGTCCTGGCCTTAATGGGGCTCGGCGGAGGCATGTTCTTCGCTCCCAATACCAGCGCTGCCATGAACGCAGCCCAGCCAGGGCGTTTGGGGATTGCTTCGGCCACTCTGGCGACCATGCGCCAGGTGGGGATGGTAACCAGCTTTGCGCTTTCATTGGCCATTGCCGCTGCCAGCCTGCCAAAAGACGTGATGATGCAGCTCTTCGTCGGCACAAATATAACCCTGGGTTCAAAAGTCACCCAGGAATTTATTATTGGCATGCGCAGTGCCTTCATCCTCTCGATCGTGTTGTGCATCGTTGCAGCCGGAATATCGCTCGTGCGCGGGCGTGAAAATCGCCGGCAGATAGTAGAAGGTATTTATTAAGGCAATAAAAAAGGCCTGGCTATATAATGAGATTATCCTGATTATTTGAAATACCAACAATTAAAAAAGAAGGAAGGAGCCAGTATGAACGTGGCACGCATTAATGCATCGGTCGCCTTACTGATGGTTTTTTCGATGGCCCTTCCAGGACAATTGTCCGTTCAAGGGGCAAAGCTGGATCTTCCTCCTGGGGCAAAAGGCGGCCTCATTCTCTATACGGTCCCGCCGCAGACTGTATGCGTGGGAGACACCTTCACCATTGAGGGCGGCGCATTTATCTCGCTCCCCGAAATTCCTGGCGTCAACCCTGGGGATTTTCCCCTGGCGCCGCTCTCGGTTATCCAGATCACCCCCAGCGCGACCCTGGGATCGGCAAATCCCAACAATATCGTTGAAATAGGCGAAGACACATATTTCAGCTTTACCTATACGGCCAGAGCTGCCGGGAATGAAACCGTCAAAGCCACTTTGAACGGCGGTCTGGCATATGACATGTTGAAATTTAAGGTGGAATCATCCTGCGGTTATGGCGCTTTTTTGGTTAGCGTGTTGGATTTCACGGCTCCAGCGGGTGATTTTAACGTTCACACGCTCACCGACGTGGCCGGAACCGGCACTATGAAAAGGGCGCGCAGCACTTCGGATATCCTGCAAGGCGAAGGGACCTGGCACCTGGAAGAGAATATGCTCAGCCAGCCGCCCGATTGTGTGCAATGGTATATGCCCCCCCTCTTGCTGAGCGGCCCCTTCGAACTCGACGGGCAGCTCAGGCCCGAGGACGAAACAGTAAATGTCATCCTACAATTCATGCCCAGGACCGGCCCTCCGGTGTATCACGGGAAAAGCATTTGCGTGGATGCTGAAGGCAACCAGGGCGAGGGCTGGGGCTATGTTCTCTCGGGGGGAGATTCATCCATGGCAGCAAAAATTCAAACGGATTTTCCAATCGGTGGAGGAAGCCAGCAGGTTGAGCTGACCGGAGGCGGAGTGAATATCCTCCAATCGGTAGGGACCCTCGAATATACTGCCAATTTAACCCTCATTCCCAAGTGAATGCGCCATGAGACCCTTAAACTCTTCTCCACGCTCGTTTCAGGGTATAACGATACTCTTGCTTTTGGCGGCAGTCCTGCAGGCCTGCCAGCCCTCCAACGCGGTAAGCAATACGACGCCCGCTTCGACGATTGCAGCACCTGCGCAGGGCAGCCCTGAGGCTCAAAAGACAAATCAGGGAAATACCACGCCCGTCGCAGCCAGCGGCTGGAGCCTTTCACAACCGGCAGCCGGCCTGGATGCACTGACCAGCTATCACCAGAGTTTCTCCAGCAGCTTGAAAGGCACGTACCAGGGCAAACCCTACGAGGCCAGCTCCAGCGTTGACCGCAGGGTCAATGGCCAGGATGAATCCTCTCTGCTTAATTCGACTACAACCGGAGAAAATCCTTTTTACCTGCAGTTTGCTCGCTTGGACAGCCAGGCTTACGTCCAGCAAAAAGCCGGGCAGGCCTGCCGTGCCCCCGACCTGACAGACCGTCCGGACCAGAATTACAATCCGGCTGGCAGGCTCCCGCCGGTTTTTGGCGCATCCAGCCTGGGTAGCGAACCACTCGCCGGCCCGGCGGCTGTGCATTATCGCTTCGATGCGAGCTCCGTTCGCAATCAGGCTGGCCGGAACGGGACGGCCGTTGGGGATGTTTGGGTGGCACAGGATGGCGGGGCAGTGCTCAAATATCAACTGACTGTTGAATTCAAAGATGGAGACTTCATCGGAACCCGTGCCTGGACATACTCCCTCGATGAAGTGAATAAAGGGACCTCGGTGGTGCTGCCGGAAGGCTGTTTGCCGATCCTGATCGATTTGCCTTCTCTGCCGGGCGCGGCGGACTTGTTAAGCATACCCGGATTCCTGCGCTATACAGCCAGCTCAAACATCGATGCAGCGGTCAAATTCTTCCAGGATCAGCTTCCGGCAAAAAATTGGTACACCCTACCGGGCGACAAACCCCAGGCTGAATCGGCTTTGCTCAAATTTGCCCGCTCGATGGCAGATGGAAGCGGGCAGGTTTTGGCAGTCCAGTTGGCCGCCCAGGGCCAGGATGTCGTAGTCGTCATTCAGATCATAAAGACCCACAAACCTATCCAGGCAGTCACACCAGCTGCACCCAACGTCACGCCTTCGGCGCAAGAAACTACAGAAACTCCCGGAACCGGGCCAGGCGCAACCTTGCCCGAAGGTCTTCCGGTTTATCCAGGAGCGCAGGTGATCATGCAAAACAGTGAGGTGCTGATGTGCCAGGCAAAAGCACCGGTCGACCAGGTCGCAAAATATTACCAGGATCAAATGACCGCAGCGGGCTGGTCTCTGATTGACAATACATCAATGGGAGGAGTTACAACCCAGAGCTGGGAAAAAGGCGGCGCCAGGCTGATGCTGCTTCTTTCGTCCCAGAACAATCTGACACAGATCGTCTTCAGCCCCCAGCAGTAATCAACTCGTACTGTGGGGGATTATTTGTGTGGCAATGCCACACCAATAATCCCCCACAGTACTACCGTCCTGCTGCTTCCCAGATCTGCTTCCAGGGGTCTTTGAGCATATTTCCTAGGCGCCGGTTGATGCCCTGGGCTGGTAGCACGTCGCCATCCGGCTCGACGTACAGCGAGGCGCGCCCGGCGCCATTGGGCGCGGCCGCCTCGACCTCTTCCAGGGTGAATGGATTTAAACTCGAATAGGGGACCGGCAGGTCCGTGATCAGCTCCATCTGCAAGGTTTCGGCCTGTTTAGAAAGGGCGGGCAGCCCTTTGGCCAGCTCAGACGTGCTGGCCGACAAGGATAGATCTCGCACCTGGCATCCAGCCAGCTTATCGATCAGGCGCGGCAGGTCTGCGGCAGTTTTGGGCGTGGCAGTCAGGTGGACCGCAAAAAATATATTCGCCGCGGCCACGTTCTCCAGGGCTTTCCAGGCGGCCGGGTTGTCCGGCCTCAGAACGATCATCAGGTGATCCAGGCCTGTCTGGAGCAGGGTTTGCAGGTAGGCGTCCTCTGCCAGCCGGAGACCGTCGGTGATCAGTCCGCTCACCTGGCCCAGCGATTCGGCGTGAGCGATGAACTGGGCCAAATCCTCTCGCAAGCTGGGCTCGCCGCCGGTGAAGACCACGTGCGGAATGCCGGCCTGCCAGGCTTTGTCCAGCACCGACTGCCATTCTGTCATGGTTAGCTCGCGGTCGACCCGCCGGGTGGGGGCAGCTTCCAGGTCAGCGCCTTCCGGTAGGCGGTACGTGACGGCGCAGTCCAGCCGGTACGGCGCCGATATTTTGGCAGAATCGGGTAAAGCAATCGCCGCACCCAGGGATGTGACCGGCTCCAGGTCTTGCGTTTGAGCCAGCGCAAGGATGCGCTGCCCAAATTCTTGATAATCCTGGCTTGCCACCTTCGGGTCGACCCGGTATATCCTCGACATTTCCTTGCCAACCTGTTCAGGCAGCTGCTTTTGGATCAAATAGTAGGAGTATGCAACCGCTGTTTTATTAAGATGAAGGACGGTGGCAGCATTGACAATCAACACGCCCGAGCCGTCCTGTTCAATACGCAGGTGCAGCCTGTAATTATTGGGGTCATCCTGCGGCGCCATGTAGTGATAGATGCCCGGCGGGATCGGCTTAACAGGCCGTAAAAGCTGGCTGAGGGGTTTCAAGAGGTTGTCCATGGGTATCTCCTGTATTGCCTGAATCGCCTATCGCCCGCCGCCCGCGCAGGCGCAGGCGCAGTGATGACCGCCGCCCGAAGGGTGGGGGTGAAATGAGGTGTGATAGACGGGTCTAGAACCACCACCACTTTCGCTACTGCCGAAAGTGTCAGACCACAAAGATTGTTGTTGATTCTCACCACTGCCGCTTACGTTGCCAGACCACAAAGACTGGGTTGACGGCGGAGGCACGTTTTTTTGGTCTGCAAGATGGGTAAAAGCAGTGAGGTCCCCAATCACCTGAGCGGAAAAATTCTGCGTGCCCCGCACAATCGACGCTGCGAAATCAGCCCCGGGCACAACTGGTTTACTGATACTGGCGGGCGTGCCTGGCAATCCAATCGAGGCAGGCGTTGAAGCTTGCGGCGTTTGAGGAAAGCTGGCAATATTATGGTAGATAGCAGGGTCCAGATTTTGCCACCAGGCCGGCAGAAAGACCTGTTTCGCCTCAAACAGGCGCTGCGTGCGTGGAGCATACTCCTGATCGAGCAAAGTCCAATCCAGTTTCTCCTCTAGCTTCTGGCTGGTCACCTCGGGCGTGTCCGCCGCTTCCACCTCGGTCCAGGCATCCCGGACAATGTTTCGATAATAGTCAATGGTTTGCTGCCGGTTGAAATACCGCATGCTTTCATCGACATCATGGAACAACGTGCCTAAGACTTCTGCCAGGCCGGTGCGGATGGCTTCGGGCGAGCTCGCATTCTGCTGGAATACTTTCAGGAAAGCGTCCTCATACGGCTGGAGCTGGAGTAAATTGAGTACTTCTATTTGTAACGGAGCATTGTTAATGACCCGGGCAGCGCCTTTTTTCACCACCGAGAAGAGAATCATGGTCAGAATTTTATCGGCCGGCTCTTTCAGCAAGACGGCTGCTTCAACAGCCGTTAGACCGCGCTTGACTCCGAGGCCCTCAATAGAGACTTTCGGCGGCTCGTATTGCAAGGCGTTTGAACGTCGATTAGCCGTTGTTGCGGCATAGATGACAACTCCAATAGCACCAACCATAACGAGAATGATGATCCACAATCCTGGTTGGTTGCCGGTGGATGATGAAGCGGAAGCAACCGGGGCGCTGGAGGTGAAGGTTAAACTGCTGGGGAAGGATGCTCCAAAGTCAATTTTATTATTCATGGAGACATTGGAGTTATTCCAAACATAGCTGACCATCCCGTTCTCATCCACATAGCCAAATGGTTGACCGCTCCAACCGGGCTGGTCTGCATGGTAGGTGGCGTCGTCCTGTTTGACGCTCTTGGAGAAATGGAAAACGACGGTCAGGTTGGTAACCCCGTGAGCGCCGGTGAACCAGGCCGGAGAGAAAACCGCGCTGGCTTTACCTTTTTCGGGATCAGCCGAAAGCATGTTATGAATTTCTCCAACCCGGACGTGGAGGGTCCCCGATTTCCCCGGCGCAATGGTCTGGCTGCCCAGACCAACGGCAACGCCCGCCACCACGCCCGGGCCTGTGCCTTGAAAGCCACTGCGCGAGATATCTGTCACCTTAACACCATTTATATCGGCTGTAATGCTGCTGTCTACAAACGATGCGTTCGGCAGGCCCAGGTCGACGTAATCGATCGCATGCGCGCTCGGATCGTTATTGAATCCGATTACGTAATCCAGGATTGCGCTCCCGTCATCATTCAAGTAGACATTGGCGGTTTCCGTGGGAATGTTAAACGTGTAGGCTTGCGCCAGGGCCATCCCAGGTAGCAAAACCAGCAGGAACGCCGTGATGAAAATCGAAAGGAGCCACTTTTTCATTGTCACACCTCTCCTTTGGTATTTTCGACTATGTATGCGGTTTTGAATTTGGTTACTTAACTCTTTGAAGAATCCACCCCAACTTTCATACGTACGCGTGATTATCCCCTCGGGAAACCCACACATGAATACCTAACGATAAAGCCTGAAAAGAAAAATGGGAGAAGATAAATTATTTCACAAATCATATTACATTAATTTAAGATGAGAGTCAAGTAAAAAAAGCTGGTCGGGCTGGCGCCGGCCTCGCAAATTGATGCAAGGGTGTTTTTTCGTTCGACTTCGTCGCACGAAAAAACACCCGAATCATCAATAAAAGATTATAACGTATCATTTATTCCTTTAATTAGCAGAGACTCGGGCAGCTTGAAGAAGCCCGTTTGATTGCTTTCCACCGTCCAAGTGAGCTGGGTGGCCTCACGATTCGGTTCCAGTACAAGGGTCATCTGAGAAGAGATTGGTTTGGAGGTCTTCAAGCCAAACTTGCGGTCCACTTCGAAGACGTTGCATTCGTTTGAAGAAGACATGTTCATGCCCAGGATTTTCGACAAATGCCCCTCTTTCCTTTGATTGACCCAGCCCTACTGGTGATGTACAATGAATTTGTATTTCCTTCAAAAAAATGAATTACAAATGATCTCATTTTCGAATGAGATCAAATAATCATAACTACGACCTGAGGCTGCCGTATGCTAAAGGCTGATCCACTCATCCGCACCAAGCTGCGCCTGCCCTTCACCCGGCGGGGGCTGGTTCCCCGGCCGCGACTTGAGGAACAGGTCGCCCAAGGGCTGTGCGGTCCACTAACGCTGGTCACCGCCCCGGCCGGTTTTGGCAAGACCACCCTGGTGGCATCCACTATCGCCGGCTGTGGATTGCCCGTTGCCTGGCTGTCTCTGGACAAAGAGGACAATCTGGCAGGTCGCTTCCTGATCTACCTGGTCGCGGCCTTGCAAGAAGCTGACAGTACAATTGGGGGTGAGGCCGCACAATTGGCAGAGGCACAGCAAGCGCCGCCTGAAGCAGTCCTGACCAGCCTCATCAATGACTTGGATACCACTTGCAGAGAAATCGTCCTGGTGCTGGATGACTTCCAGTTTATCAGCAGCCAGGCCGTGCACTCGACCGTAGCTTTTTTGCTCGAGCACTGTCCCAGAAAATTCCATCTGGTGATCGCCAGCCGCTCGGACCCTCCCTTTCCTTTAGTCCGATTGCGCGCCCGCGGCCAGATGGTTGAGCTCCGGGCCGCCGATCTTCGTTTTACCGCGCCTGAGGCAGCTCAGTTCCTGAACGACGTCATGGGACTCCATCTGGATGACGGATCGATGGCGGTGCTCGAAGAGCGCACGGAAGGGTGGATTGCCGGCCTGCAGATGGCAGCTCTCTCAATGCGAGATCGTAAAGATGTAGTTGGGTTCATCGAAGGATTCTCAGGCACGAACCGGTTTATTTTGGATTACCTGTTGGAGGAAGTCCTGGCCAGCCAGCCGCAAGAGATCCAGCATTTTCTGGTATGGTCGTCGATTTTGAAGCGCCTGTCTGCTTCGCTCTGCGATGCAGTCCTGGCAAAAGATGTAGGAAATATTCAGGAAGGCAAGGTTCGATCGACAAGCCCGCAATCGTTCTCCCTCAGCCAATCGGCCCCCATCCTGGATTACCTGGAAAAGGCAAATCTCTTTGTGGTGCCCCTGGACGACGACCGGCGCTGGTATCGCTATCATAATCTCTTTGCCGACCTTCTGAAGGCTCGCCTATATCAGTCAGGACCAGGTCTGGCCGCGCTGTTCCTTTCGCGCGCCGCCGAATGGTGTGAGCGGGAGGGCCAGATCGCCGACGCAGTTGGCTATGCCTTTGATGCCCGCGATTTTCAAAAGGCGGCTGACCTGATCGCGAAATACTGGCAAACTGCTGTGAATAATGGCGAGATCGAGACCGTGTGGTCCTGGCTGGATGCTCTGCCGGAGGACACGGTCAGGAACAGCGCTCCGCTCGGCGTTGCCTATTGCTGGGTGCTCTGGCTCAAGGCTCAGATGGGCGCGATCGAGGCGCACCTGGTGGATGCAGAGCGCGCCCTGAGTGTACAGGTCGCATCTGAAAGATCCAACCCGAATGACCCGGCCTACATCGGGTTGCCCGCTAGCCTCGCCATCTTGCGCTCGATTGTCGCCCGCTACGGCAACGATTTTAAGGCCGCAGTCGCCCTTGCCGAGCGCGCCCTCAGCCTTGTACCAGAGAATTTGCCTCCCCAGGCCAATGCTCAAATGCGTTCGTTGATCTTTCTGGCGCTGGCATCGGCCTACGACGGAGCAGGCGATCTCGAGAAAGCTGTCAGCGCCTACGATGAAACCATCCGCTTGAGTCGTCTGGGCAACAGCCCCGCCGGGCTTGGCATTACCTTCCGGCTTGCTGGCGTTCTGCGGCTGCTGGGACGTTTGCGGGCAGCGGATGCGGCTTGCCGTGATGCCTTGGGGTATATACAGGCGCAAGGAATGGCCCGCTTGCCGGCGGCTGGTATCTTTCACGTGGCGATGAGCGAGGTGTTGGTGGAGCGAAATGATCTGGAAGCCGCGGAGTCGCACCTTTCACAGGGCATCGAGTTGGGAAGGCGGAGTGGGCGGCTCGATGGGGTAAAGAACGCCGCCTATTCGCTGTCGCGCCTGAGGCAAGCACGCAATGATATGAACGGGGCGCTTGCGGCCGTTCAGGAGGCAGAATTGGCGCTGGAAAAGCCTCCTTCGGCATTGGCCAGGGCCGAAATGCTGGCTCTCAAGGCAAGGATACTTGCCCGGAAAGGTGCGCTGATCGAGGCCGCACAATGCGTTGAAGAGGCAGTACATCTGGCCGGCCGCGATCGGGGGCAGACCGGAGAAATGGCGGCCCTCGCTGCTTGCAGGGTAGTGCTCGCCCAGGGAAAGCCCGATGAAGCCATAGCAGGGCTGACGCAAGCCCTCGCCGCCGCAGAGGCTTCCGGCTGGTTTGGCGCAGCGATCGAACTACGCATCCTTCGCAGCCTTGCGCTCACGCGCCAGGGAGATACCCAGGCGGCAGAAAAGGATCTAGAGCGCGCTCTCGCCCTGGCCGAGCCGGAGGGCTATGTGCGCATTTTTATCGACGAGGGCCGATCACTGCAGTTGTTAATGGCCCAATGGCTGACCCATGCCAGCGTGGGTCCATTACGGGACTACGCCACATTTTTGCTCTCCCATTTCGATGCTGAACCGGATGAAGTTAAGCTAACCCAGAAAAAAACCTCACCGACCAGCGACCTGGTCGAGCCTTTGAGCCAGCGAGAGCTGGAGGTTCTTTCTCTCATATCCCTGGGCAAAACAAACCAGGAAATTGCCAGGCAGCTCTTCATCTCTGTGGGTACAGTAAAAGCCCACACAGCCAGTATCTATCGCAGGCTGGATGTCGCCAACCGGACCGAGGCAGTGGCTCGCGCCAGGCAGCTCGGTTTCATCCCCTGATCCCCCTATTAGCGTTACCCGTAAACCCGGCAAATAAACCTTGAATATACCCTTTGGCAGATGCGGGCTCCCTCGCAGCGCGCTAAATTAGAGGTAAATACTGAAACGGAGGGTTGTTATGCCGGAATACTATGAGATCAAAATCAAAGGCCACCTGGATCAACGCTGGTCCGAATGGCTTGCGGGCCTACAGGTCACCTACCTGGAAGGAAATGATACCCTGCTTTCGGGCGCGCTGCCCGACCAGGCTGCGCTCCATGGCTTGCTCGAGCGCATCCGCGATCTCAACCTGACTTTGGTCTCGGTTATTTGTAGCGGGCCATACAGCAAGTAACCCGATTTAAGCAGAACTATTCTGTTTTTGACGCAAGAACTATTACATCATGTGGGGACAACCTACATTCTGCGGCAGTATTCTTTGATCAAGAATTACCTGAAAAAGAAGAAATGGAGAATTAACGAGAATGTTCCTTGATAATAGGCTGGCTGGTCAAACAACTCATCCTGCAATGGGCACGGTGATGGCCCACAAAGCTTTTGGCGGGCAGGCTGAAGAATGCCTGAGCGCGGTGCGCGAAGAGATTGATCGCCTGGAAAATATCCTAAGCCGCTTTTTACCCGATAGCGACATCAGCCGGATCAACAACTCCGCCGGGATCCAGTGCAAAGCCGTATCCTCTGATGCCTATGAGGTCCTTTCACAGGCCGTTGAATTCTCCAGGCAGTGCCCGGGATGTTTCGATGTCACCGTTGGACCTTTAGTCGTCCTATGGAACAGCTACAAGAATAAAGCTACGCCTCCGGATGAATCCAGCATCCAGCAGGCCCTGCCTCTGGTGAATTATCGAGATTTGATCCTGGACCCATGGGAATTGACTGCTGGACTAAATCATGTGGGTCAGTCCCTCGACCTGGGAGGGATCGGGAAAGGTTTTGCCGGCGACAGGATCATGGAAATATACCAGGAATACGGCATTTCTTCGGCATATTCAAATCTCGGCGGCAATGTAGTTACGGTTGGGACAAAACCCGATGGCTCTCCGTGGCAGATCGGTATCCAGCATCCCCGGCTGGAAAACAAAATCATTGGGTCCGTTTCAGTTGTCAACCAGACCGTGGTGACTTCCGGAGACTACCAGCGTTACTATACAGACAGGCAGGGCAAAAGGCACCACCATATTTTGAATCCAAGGACCGGATATCCTTCGGATTCTGGATTGATCAGCGTCTCCATTGTTACGGAAAAGTCATTGGCAGCAGACGCTTTGTCCACCATATTATTCGTAGCCGGGATGGAAAAGGGGCTTGGAATCCTGAGAAGCTTTCCTCAGACCGAAGCCATTCTGGTTGATTCTGACTTGCAGGTTTACGTTACCCCGGGCCTGAGATACCGTTTTCAAGCGGATCAGGGCATTGGAGTGACGATTTTAGGCAAATAAAAGGAGAAAAATAAAATGGGCTGGGTAATCGCACTAACTATCATCGCTGCATTGGGAATAGGCGGGGGCATCGGTTGGTCGAAGTTGATGAAAGAGCATCGCGAAGCCAGGAGCCTGCCGCTGAATGCCGTAGATTTCAGCAAGCTGAATGACGGCAGCTATCATGGGGCCTACGCAGGTGGCATGTATAAATGGCGCGCCAATGAATGCCAGGTGACCGTGTCTTCAGGCAAAGTGACTGATATTAAGCTCGCAAGCAGTAATGACCCGAAAGCCGAGGTGGCGTATACCAATACGCTTTATGAGCGGATCATCCAGGCTCAGTCGCTCCAGGTGGATACTATCAGCATGGCCACC
>DATKKB010000098.1:0-11402 GCA_035543095.1 Anaerolineaceae bacterium
TGGTCACCGTGCCGTTGAACAAGGGCGCGGATGTGATCGCTAAATCCGGTTTAGGCGACGAGTTGAACTACGTTGCCGTCAACCCCAACACCCTGCTTTCCAACAAATACGATAGCATCTTTGTCCTGGGCGACGCATCCGATATTCCCACGTCCAAAGCCGGTTCGGTGGCCCACTTCGCAATCGACATCTTTGGTGAGAATTTCGTTCGCTATATCGAAGGCTTGCCGCTGCTGCCGAAATTTGACGGCCACGCCAACTGCTTCATCGAATCGGGCTTCGGCAAAGCCATGTTGATCGACTTCAATTACACCCAGGAACCCTTGCCAGGCCGTTATCCGATGCCCGGCGTCGGCCCATTCACCCTCCTCGAAGAATCGGAAATCAACCACTGGGGCAAGCTGATGTTCCGCTGGGTTTATTGGAACATCCTTCTCAAAGGCCAGGAAATCCCGCTTCCATCGACTATGAGCATGGCTGGCAAGTGGAAAGTCTAGGAGGAACCATGGATCAGCCTATGCCGGATATGAACCAGATAATCCTGGACCTCAATCAGAAGATCGACGCCCTGACTGCCCAGGTAGCCTACCTGACCGAGCAAGCTCAAGTTTCTGAGCGCAGCCGCCAGCAGCGCGAGGAATTGGTCGAAAATATGATGCCTATTGCGAAAGATGCAATGCAAATCGCAAGCGACCAGTTCGAGGAAATCCAGGACTACCTGAAGGTTGAAGACCTGCTGCGGTTCATCAAGAAACTGGCGTTGCGGCGTCCCCAGCTTGAAATGATGCTGGACCTGGTCAGCTCGGCGACAGACCTCGGCCACATCATGAACCCAATCGCCAAGGAAGGCGTTGACAAGCTCACCAGCATCCTGACCGAGCTGGAGGCAAAAGGCTACTTCGGCTTCGGCCGCAGCAGCGTGCGCATCCTCGACAACATCGTCACCTCATTCAGCGAGGACGACGTCAACCGCCTGGGCGACAACATCGTGCTCATTTTGAACACGGTCAAGGACATGACCCAGCCCGAGATCATGACCTTCATCCGCAATACCCTGCACACATCCGAAGCGGAAGTGGCAAAGCCGGTCAACACCTCGATGTGGGCTATCCTGGGCCAGCTGAGCGATCCCGCGGTGCGTCGCGGCCTGGCGCTGACTTTGCGAGTGTTGCGCGTCATTGGTACGCAGGGTGCTCAGAATTAGATTGGACTCAATGGTCATTTACTGACCCATCAAAATCAGAATTCTTTTGGAGGTAAAACATGGCAACAAAGACATTTGCAGGCAGGCCCGTCCAGGTGAATGAAGAAGGCTTCATGACCAACCCAGCCGAATGGAACAAGGACATCGCGGTAGAGATCGCCCGCGAAGAGGGCATCGCCGAGCTGACCCCGGCCCACTGGAAGGTCATCGATTACTGCCGCCAGACCGCGGCCTCATCCGGCGGCAAGGCGCCCACCCTGCGCCAGATAACAACCGGGGCAGGCGTTTCTACGAAGGACCTTTTTGCTTTATTCCCAAAAGGCCCTGCGAAGAAGGTCGCTAAGATTTCCGGACTGGGTAAGCCAGAAGGCTGCGTCTAAATAGAAAAATCTTTTAACAAAAAAGCTTAATTCATAAGGAGATTTAGGAAATGGCTGATGAAACTCGCAAAGTAGCTTTTATTTGCTCTAAAGGTAATCTGGACATGGCCTATCCCGCCCTGATCATGGGCTGGGCCGCCCTCGGCAACGGCATCGACGTGACCATCTTCTTCACCTTCTGGGGCATGGACATGATTAACAAAGCCCGTGTCGATCACCTGGACATTCCCCCCCTCGCCAATGCCAGCATGAAAATGAACATGATGGGCGTCCCCGGGTATATCGGTATCCCCCAACTGGCGGGCGTCATCCCCGGCATGACCCCCTTTGCAACTGCCTTGATGAAGAGTAAGATGAAGGGTTTAGGCGTTCCAACTGTGCGCGAATATTTGGAGATGCTGGTGGACGGCGGCGCCAAGCTCTATGCCTGTAAGATGTCTGTCGATATGTTTGGATTAAAGAAAGAGGATTTCATCCCCGGCGTGATCGATATTGTGAGCGCCAGCGATTTCATGGACATGACTGAGGGATCGCAAATCATCTTCATCTAATTTTATCGAAACTTTTCTCTGAAGACGAAAATCCCTTTCCGGATATTGGAAAGGGATTTTGGTTTACGTTATAAAGGACGACAATACGAGGGACAGCGACTATTTTGTCCTGTTTTGATCCCTCCTTTATAAAAGGAAATCAAATCGACGGCTTAATTATTTTACTGTTTTCGGCTTTGGACAAATTCATAGAAATTGTCAAATGGGTGATACCCACTATTACATTTGTCCTTTATGTCACAAACAGATGTCACTTGCGGCAGGGTGGCGTGAAGTGATACCATAACTTTGTATTGCATCATATATCAGAATGTTGCAAATATGAGTGAACTCCTGACTACCAAACAACTTCAAAAGCTTTTAAAAATAGACCGCATTACAGTCTATCGTATGCTAAACGACGGCCGTTTGAAGGGGGTAAAAATTGGCAACCAATGGCGCTTTTCACAGAATGAGATTGACCGTATTCTGGGCGAAAAACGAAATAAAGTAGCGCAAGAACTTAATGATGAAGCCCTGAGCGACTTTCCAAGCAGTTGTGTCCAGAACGTCCAAGAGATATTTGCCGGTATCATCGGCATTGGCGCCATCACTGTAACCCTAAATGGTGAGCCTCTTACCCAGCCAACGCATTGTGGTAATTTTTGCAAATTGATCCAGTCCACTCCCAGTGGACTTATGGCCTGCCAGGCTTCCTGGCGCAAAATTGCCCTCCACGCTACCGGAGAGCCGCCATTTCAAGTCTGCCACGCCGGGCTTTGTTACAAGCGCTCAATCATCAACCTGGAAAACGATCAGCCGGCAGCCTGGTTGGTGGCTGGGCAATTTTATATTTCTCCACTCGACCGTGAAAAAGAAGCTGAACGTCTCGAAGGACTGGCAAACAAACACAACCTACCCTATTCGCAGCTTAAAGAGGCTGCCTCAAAGATTCCTGTATTGACACGCGCCCAACAAGAACTGGTACAAGAATGGACTCCGAAAGTCGCTGCCACCATCCATTCAATCTTGTGTGAGCGCGCCGACCTGATGAACCGGTTGCAGCGCATCGCTGAAATCAGTATGGTTCGTCCAACTCTTTCAAAACAACCTGATTCTTAACCTATTTCTTTATATACCAAAGGAGGTCCAAATGCCCATCATCCCTGATCAAACGCTCGATTGCAGCGGTTTAGCCTGCCCTATGCCTATTTTGAAGACCAAGAAGGCCATAGACGGCCTGCAAGTTGGGCAAATCCTGAAGATGATTGCTACCGATCCCGGTTCAACCAGCGATATGAACGCCTGGACGCAAAAAACCGGTCATCAGTTGGTCGGATCCGAGCAAGAAGGTGGCAAATTCATCTTCTATGTAAGAAAAATGAAATAAAGTGATCCCTACAATGAGTGAAAGGTCAGCCATTATTTGTCCTCATGACTAAGACCAAACTAAATAAGCAAATAAGAATTATTAGGACCTCTTGGAATATAGGAGCTTAAGATGAGCGAAGGGACCAGTAAGCGACTGGCGATAATTGCTTCACATGGCACGCTGGATATGGCTATGATGCCCCTTATTCTAGCCACAGGCGCGATCGCGATGGACATGGAAGCTGGCATCTTCTTTACATTTTACGGATTGGAGATCTTGAAAAAAGGGAACGCCGATAAACTCAAAGTTGCACCGATTGCCAATCCAGCCATGCCCATGCCAGTGCCGAACATCATCGGAATGCTGCCGGGGATGACCTCTATGGCGACCAGCATGATGAATAGTTGGATGAAGAAAGCCAACGTAGCTAAAGTGAGCGAGCTACTTGAGATGGCAAGAGAAGGTGGAGTCCGCTTAATTGCATGTCAAATGACGATGGATATCATGGGCATTAAAAAAGAGGAGCTCATCGACGGGGTTGAAATCGGGGGCGTGGCCACTTTCCTTAACTATGCAAGTGAAAACGCAATTGCCTTGTCATTCTAATTGAAAAAAGGGATAAGAAATGGCAGACGATAAAGTTATGATCCTGATGACCAGCGGCCCCGATACTCCTCGCCGCTGCGCCACTCCCTTTTTCTTCGCCAGCCTGGCAGCCGCCATGGATTATGACGTGACCATGTTCTTCACGATCGATGGCACGCTGCTGCTTAAAAAGGGTCTGGCCGAGACGGTTTATCCTAAGGCTGGCGGGAAACCGGTCAGCGCATTTCTTGAGGAAGCCATGGAAAGCGGCGTGAAATTCCTGGCGTGTACAGCCTCCACCGAGCTGCACGACCTGCAGCCCTCTGACTTGATCGACGGTGTGAAAATGGTGGGTGGAGCTTCCATGTGGCAGCTCGCTGAAGATTGCAAAACCGTGTTGACCTTCTAATTTCTCAAGGAGGATTTATGGCAAGTGTACGAGGGTGCAACCTGCCCGACGATCTTTACTATCTGATTGAAAAACACGTTTGGGCAAAACCTATGGGCGGCGGCGTGGTGCGGGTTGGCATCACCGCGGTGGCAGCCAAGCTCTCCGGTGGAAAGCTCGCGGCTATTACTGTAAAGGCCAAGAACATCGGGCAAGAGGTCAAGCAGGGCAAGAGCCTTGCAACTGTCGAAAGCAGCAAATTTGTTGGCCCGGTGCCTGCGCCGGTGACAGGCGTCTTGCTGCGCGCCAACGACAAGCTCGCCAATGATCCCAACATCGCCGTTTCAGACCCATACGGTGAAGGCTGGGTTGCCGAAATGCAGCCTTCCGATTGGGAAGGAGAGAAAGGCTCTCTGGCGACAGGCCCGGCCGGCATCGCGGCCTACCAGGCCAAGCTGGAAGCAGATAACGTCTCCTGCGCCTGAGTAACTAGGAAGCGTCTGAAATTTTTTATTGTTTGTTGCACCGCCTGACATGCGTCAGGCGGATGGGTTTATGTTCCTTGAATCCATAAGAAGGTCGACCCATTCACTCAGCATGATTTTTGCAAGCTCATCGGAGGGTTCTATGTCAGATGAAAGCATATACAAGGAGATGAAACACTCTGGCGTCACCCGGCGGGAATTCATGAAATTTTGTGGGCTGGTAGCGGGGGCAATTGGCTTGACGAACCTGGCCCCGGTGGAAGCCAGCGGACTGCCGGCGCACTTGAACGGCCCTGGCCAGAAAAACCAGGCCGTCAAGATGGTAGCCAAAGCCCTGCAAACCAAGCAGCGCTTGCCGGTGATCTGGCTGGAGTTCCAAGACTGCGCTGGCTGCAGCGAGGCACTTACCCGCAGCCAATCGCCCACGCTGGTGAACCTTGTGCTTAACTCAATTACGGTGGAGTACCACGAAACGCTTTCCGCGGCTGCTGGTTTCCAGGCCGAGGAAGCCAAGCAGGCTGCCATGAAGAAGTATGCCGGGCAGTATGTGCTGGTGGTGGAAGGCAGCATTTCTCCCAAAGATGGCGGCATATACTGCACCATCGGTGGAAAGAGCAACCTCGACTTGCTCAAAGAAGCCGCTGCTGGCGCTGCCGCGATTATATCTACCGGTAACTGTGCCAGCTTTGGGGGTCTACCGCGCGCCAATCCCAACCCCACCGGAGCCGTGGGCGTCGATGAAATCATTACCGACAAGCCTGTCGTCAATATCCCTGGCTGCCCGGCCATTCCAGAAGTTTTTACAGGCGTCCTGGCAAATTTCCTGGTCTTTGGCAGCCTGCCCAAGCTGGATCACCTGGGCCGCCCCAAGACCTTTTACGCCCAGACCATCCACGACCGCTGCCTGCGCCGTCCCTTCTACGAGGCGGGCAAGTTCGCTAATTCCTTCGACGATGAGGGTGCGCGCGCCGGCTGGTGCCTCTACAAACTCGGTTGCAAAGGTCCAACCACTTACAATTCCTGCGCCACCATCAAGTGGGCTGGCGGCCTTTCTTTCCCGGTTCAATCCGGACATCCCTGCCTGGGCTGCTCCGAGCCGAATTTCTGGGATGGCGGCGGGTTCTACCAGGGGCAGTCCGCCCCACTCAGCCGCCCCGATCTCACGACGGTGGGTGCGGCGGTAGTCGCTGGTGTAGTGGTCGGCGCCGGGGCGAGCCTGGCAAACAATGCTCAGAAGAAATCTGCAGCAGCGCAAGATAAGAAGGAAGACTAGGAGGACGCCATGAACTGGACAGATTTTCTGGCTTTCACACGCGGTCCGTTGTTCGAAGTAGCCCTATTGGTTTTTGTCGCCGGGATGATCTACCGCCTGGTACGGGTGGTCTTTTTGGGCTGGACTCCGGATAAGGTTCCAGCGCGTGGTAGCAAAGTAGGCGGAGCGCTCAAATCTTACCTCAAGGGATTTTTGGTATGGCCATTCATCCCCTGGGTCAAGAATACTTTCAGCCGCAATCCCATCACCTACCTGGCTGGCGGCCTGTTCCACCTCGGCCTGTTCGTTGTCATCATCCTGGGGACGGCCCATGAGCTGGTCTGGAAGAGCTTGCTGGGTTTTGGCTGGCCCACCCTGCCCCTTCCAATCGTCGATTGGCTGGCAGCCGGCGCCATTGTTGCCATGATCGCCCTCTTTATCAACCGCCTGGTCAACCCGGTGCTCAAGCTCATCTCCGGCCCGGCCGAATGGCTGAACCTGATCGTAGTCTTCCTGCCCATGGTCTCGGGCTATATGCTGACCCATCACCTGTGGTTCCCCTATGAAGTGCTCTTCAGCCTGCACATGCTGTGCGTGGACATCCTATTGATCTGGATCCCGCTCAGCCGCATCTCGCACTTCATGTTCTATTTCTTTTCCAAGGCTATCCACGGAGCAGATTTCGGCAAGCGGGCTGTCAATCCATAAGGAGGCGAACATGCAAACCCAAACTGCAATCAATATCTTTGTTGAAGAAACCGGTGGGTATGTCGCATCCCAATTGGAAGCTTGCACTCGCTGTGGAATGTGCGCCGAGGCCTGCCATTTTTACCAGGCCACCGGCAACCCCGAATTTGCGCCAGTCTGGAAGATTGAGCTGCTCAAGCGCGCTTACGAGCAGCGCTTCACCCTGGGCGGCAAGGTCAAGCTGGCGCTGGGAATCGATAAGCCCATTACCGACAACGACCTGGAGCACTTCAGCAAGATCGTCTACGAAGCCTGCACCATGTGCAACAAATGCTCCATGGTTTGCCCCATGGGCATCCAGCTCGGTCCATTGATCCACGAAGTGCGCACCGGCTTTTCAGAAGCGGGACTGGTCCCGGCTGACCTGATGGCAGCAGTCAACAAGCAAGTGGAGGAAGGCAGCCCGCTGGGCGTGACCGATTCGGTCTACGAAGACCGCATGGAATGGGTGGCGGACGAGTGGGAAGTCAAGCTGCCGATGGATGTCAAGGGCGCGGACACCCTGGTTGTCTTTAGCTCGATTGAGATAATGAAATTCCCCGAGAACATCGCCGCCATCGCCAAAATCCTGCACGCCGCCGGTGAAAAGTGGACCCTGAGCAAGAAGGGCCGCGAAGTGGTCAACTTCGGCTTCTACGAAGGCAGCCCGGAACGCACCAAGATGTTCCTCAACCGCGTTTTCGATGCGGTGCGCGCGCTAGGCGTGAAGAAACTGGTGGTCACCGAGTGCGGCCATGCCTACGACGCGTTACGCTGGACCTCGTATAACCTGGTGGACGTGCCCAAGGACCTCGAGATCACCCACATTGTCGGATTGATGGGGGAATACGTGCGCAGCGGTAAGATAAAGCTTAAAGCCGGGGCCTATAACGATGGGACGCTAACCTTCCACGACGCCTGCAAGATCCAGCGCCGCGGCGGGCACATCCAGGAGCCGCGCGACATCTTGAATATCCTGGCGCCGCAATCCTTCAAGGAAATGACCCCCAACAAGGAAGAATCCATCTGCTGCGGCGGAGGGGGCGGCGTGATCGCCATCAAGGAAGCCGACCCGAACCGCTACGCGGCCTTTGAGCTGAAGATCGACCAGATGAAGAAAGTCGGCGCCAAGACGGTGGTGATGAGCTGCTCGAACTGCCGCTTGCAGTTCACCGACTGTGTGCAGCACTTCAACCTGGACGTGAAGGTGGCCGGCCTAAGCCAGATGGTTGCCGACGCGCTGGAAGAATAAGGAGATCAAGATGGCAAACAGAATAGTGATTGACCCTATTACCCGTATTGAAGGCCACCTGCGGATCGAAGCCGCCCTGGATGGCAGCAACAAGATTACCCAGGCCTATTCTTCCGGCACCATGGTGCGCGGCATCGAGATCATCCTGCGCGGGCGCGATCCACGCGAAGCCTGGGCCTTCGCCCAGCGCGCCTGCGGCGTGTGCACCACCGTCCACTCTTTCGCTTCCATCCGCTCGGTGGAAGACGCCCTGGGTATTAAAATCCCCAAGGCCGCCAATCTGATCCGCAACCTGATGATTGCCCAGCAGTACGTGCACGACCACGTGATGCACTTCTACCACCTGCACGCCCTGGATTGGGTGGACGTGGTCTCCTGCCTCAAGGCCAACCCGGCCCAGACCTCGGCCATTCAGCAGAAGATTTCGTCCTGGCCCAACTCCTCACCAGCGTATTTCGCTGGAATCAAGCAGCGCGTGCAATCCATCGTAGACAGCGGGCAGCTATCGATCTTCGCCAATGCCTACTGGGGCCACCCGGCTTATAAGCTGCCGCCGGAAGTCAACCTGCTGGCAGTGGCGCACTACCTGGAAGCTCTTGACTGGCAGAAGGACGCTGTCAAGATCCATACCATCTTCGGCGGCAAGAACCCCCACCCCAACTTCGTGGTGGGCGGCGTGCCCATGCCCATCGACCTGAACAGCGATACTGCCCTCAATGCCAATCGCTTATCCATCATCAGCGATTCAATCGACAAGATGGTGGATTTTGTCGACCAGGTGTACCTGCCCGACCTGCTGGCAATCGCCCCCTACTACCTGGAATACGGCAGCCTGGGCGAGGGCTTGGGCAACTTCCTCACCTGGGGCGAATTCCCCGGCGAGGATAACAGTGACACCTCCAAATTCCTGGTGCCCCGCGCCGTTATCCTCAATAAAGATCTCAAAAATATCCAGCAGCCCGACCCGCGTGATTTCCAACGCATGCAGGAATTCGTAGCCCATTCCTGGTATAACTACGGCGGCGGCGACCAGGCCGGTCTGCATCCCTGGCAGGGTGAGACCGCCTTCAACTACACCGGCCCCAAGCCACCCTACGATTATCTGAACGTTGACCAGAAATATTCCTGGCTCAAGTCTCCCCGTTGGGCCGAGACACCGATGGAAGTTGGCCCTCTGGCGCGCGTCCTGGCGATGTACGCCGGCGGGCACGCACAGACAAAAGAACTTGTCGATACTATCCTGAAGACGCTCAACGTGCCGCTCACGGCGGTCTTCTCTACCCTGGGACGCACCGCCGCCCGCGCCGTTGAGACCAAGGTCTTTGCCGACGCCATGCGCACCTACTACAATGATTTGATCGCTGAAATAAAGGCAGGCGACACCAGCACCTTTAATGGCGATAAGTGGGAACCATCCACCTGGCCCAGCCGGGCGCAGGGATTCGGCTTCATGGAAGCCCCGCGCGGCGCCTTGGGGCATTGGATTGTGATCTCCAACGGCAAGATCGAGAACTATCAGATGGTGGTGCCCACCACCTGGAACGGCTCGCCGCGCGATCACAAGGGCCAGGCAGGGGCATACGAAGCTTCTTTGGTCGGCACCACTCTTGCCAAGCCCGAATGGCCGCTCGAAATCCTGCGCACCATCCACTCGTTTGATCCCTGCATGGCCTGCGCAATCCACATGGTCGACGCTAAGGGGAACGACCTGGGAGAAGTAGCAACCGGTTTGAGCGTGTGTGTCAGCTAACCAGGCTAATATGGCTGAAGCTTCCCGCAAAGTGGTATTAGGACTGGGAAACCTGCTAAACCGGGATGAAGGATTGGGCGTCCAGGCCTTAAAGGTCCTGGACGCCCAACTCGGCCCTCATCCGGAGGTGGAGTTGTTAGATGGTGGCGTACTTGGGTTAAACCTGCTCATGATCGTCGAAGAGTGCAGCCACCTCCTGATTCTGGATGCTGTAAATGCCGGAGAACCGGTTGGAACAATCGTCGAGCTTGCTAAAGAACAAATTCCTCTCTATACGGGGATAAAACTTTCAGAGCACCAGATTACTTTTCAGGAAGTATTGGGGTTGGCAAATATGCGCGGTAAGCTGCCGCAATATTTGCACCTGGTCGGCATCCAGCCCGAAGATTTATCGATTGGACTGGAATTAAGCCCCACTGTGACTGCCAGCCTTCCCCAAATGATAGAACGCGCCCGTGCCCGCTTGCTTGATTGGCATATAATCAAAGCCCAAGAGGAATAGACAACTTATGGATTACTACTTTCTCGATGCTGTAACCTGGCAGCATAGCCAGGCGTTGTATCACGCCGCGGCTCATTTGGGCCGCGAGGCTTTATTTGTTTTACGCCCTGCTACACCTTACGTTTGCATCGGTTACCACCAGGACGCCCAGCAGGAGATCGACCTGGAATTTACCGCTGGGCAGAATATCCCGGTGTTCCGCCGCGAGGTTGGAGGCGGAGCCGTTTACCTGGATGGCCAGCAGCTCTTCTTCCAGCTCATTCTGAGAGCCGACCGTCCTGGGGTGCCGGCCAATAAGGCTGAGTTCTACCGCAAATTCTTGCAGCCGGTGATCGATACGTATCGCGCCTTTGGGGTGCCGGCTGACTACAAACCGGTCAATGACATCGTCACCAACGGTCGCAAAATCTCAGGCACCGGCGCAGCCCAGGTTGATGACATGCTCATCCTGGTTGGCAATTTCATCCAGGATTTCAATTACGAGATGATGTCCAAATGCCTGCGGGTGCCAGATGAGAAGTTCCGCGACAAGGTCCACAAGACCATGTACGAGAACCTGACCACCTTCTTGCGTGAAACGGGCAACATCCCGGCGAATGCGGAACTTGCGACTGAGCTGGCTCGGCGCTACGCACCGTTGTTGGGAGAGATGGTCGAAAAGCCACTCGATGAAGAGCTGATTCATAAGGCGGATGAGTTATTATCAGAAATGAATACGCCCGAATGGCTGCAGGCAAACGATCGACGCCAGCCTGATTCAACGCAGGTTAAAATCGCTGAGGGCGTCTATGTCATTCAAAAGATGCTCAAAACCCCAGGCGGGTTAATTCGCATGACCGCAGTGAATCGGGAAGGAAAATTAAAAGACGTTCATATCTCGGGTGATTTCTTCTTCTTCCCAGCTACCAATCTCGTTGATCTTGAACAAGCGCTGGATGGAGTGCCGGTTGAAAATGACACGATTTCCCAGACCGTA
>DATKKB010000099.1:0-5046 GCA_035543095.1 Anaerolineaceae bacterium
TAACGTAGTGACCCCATCCACCACTCCTTTTCATGGTTGGAACGTCGAATTAAATCAACCAACAGGCATCGACCGGAAAATGGACTTCGTATGAATCGCCCAATTTGGGAAGCGCCAAATTCCATTCGTTAAACATATCCATCGATAAAGGCAGCCCGCTGATCTCCATTTTAATACGGACGATCGAGCCGAGGTAATTGATGCTCTCGACTTTACCCTGCAGGTTGTTATGACCCGGAACGTGCCCGGGGTTGAGCTCTTCCGGGCGCACGGCCAGGCGCGGTTTCTCGGCTGAATATTTCTCAGCGATCCGGCCAACTTTCACCATATGGCCGTCCAACATGACCAGCTTTTCACTCGGATTGACCATCTTAACTGGCATCAGGTTGAGCTGCCCGACAAACGAAGCCACAAATTCGGTGGCAGGGGAATTATAGATTTCAATCGGCGCGCCTATCTGCTCAATCCGCCCCTCGCTCATCACCACTACCCGATCAGAAAGTGACAGGGCTTCCTCCTGGTCGTGAGTGACGTAAATGGTGGTGATGCCCATTTGCTGCTGGATGCGCCGGATTTCCTGGCGGAGTTCCAGGCGGATTTTGGCATCCAAGGCGGAGAGAGGTTCATCCAGCAACAGCACCTGAGGGTGAAAGGCCAGGGCGCGCGCCAGCGCCACGCGCTGCTGTTGCCCGCCTGAAAGCTGGTTTGGATAGCGTTTACCAAAATTTTCCATATGAATCAGGGTGAGCATTTCGGCTACCCGTTTGGATATTTCTGCATCGGGCCTGCCTGCCACTCTCAACCCATAGCCGATGTTCCCACTGGCGGTCATATTGGGGAATAAGGCATATGATTGGAACACCATGCCCACCTTGCGCTTGTTGGGCGGGACATAAGTCAGGTCCTGACCTGCCAGGGTGATCTTGCCCCCGGTGGGCAGTTCGAAACCTGCGATCATCCGCAGTGTTGTTGTTTTACCGCAGCCGCTCGGGCCAAGGAACGAGATGAATTCACCCTGCTCGGCGGCAAGGTTGAAATTCTCCACGGCCACGGTTCCGGAAAATTCCTTGTGAATATTGGTGAGTTCGAGAAAGCTCATTGCATACCCTTCGATTTTTAACGGCCGGTGAACTGCTGGCTAGTTCCACCCCGGCTTGCCAGCTGGATGAGGCCCAGGCACCCCCACGTCAGGGCGTAGCTCATCATGGCCAGTGCGGCCGGTTGATAGGCATAGTTTTTGCCCATCTCGACCATGTAGGGGCCAAGCGCCGGGCGCACCAGAAAATCGCCCAGGATCAGCTCGCCAATGACCATGGCAAACGAAATGAGCGCCCCGCTCAGCAGGGCGATGCGTAAATTGGGCAGTATCACGTTTATGATCACTTGAAATCTGTTGGATCCCAGGCTCTCGGCGGCCTCGGTGAGCGTGTGCACGTCAATTGACCGCATGCCGATGTCGATGGCGCGGTACATGTAGGGCATGGCCAGGACGACATAGCCTGCACAAATAAGAATATCCGTCCCGGTCGGTGTCAGGGTGAACAGGAAAGGTGGGCGGCTGAAGGTGCGGATCAGTCCGAACACGTACACAATGACCGGAACCATAAAAGGCAGGAGCGTGATAATTTCGATCACAGGCCGCACTTGCGGCAGGCGCAAGTGGATCCAATAGACGGTGGGCAAAAAAATCACGATGCTCACCAGGACGGTGATGATACCCATAACGGCCGAATAACGGAAGCTCTCTAGAAACTTTGGGTCAGCCAGCACGAGCTGGTAAGCCTCCAGGGAGTATTGGCCTTTGACCATGCGCAATGAGAAATCAAGTGTGCCAAAGAGCGGTGCGAATAAGTAAAGCAAGCCGAGGATGGCCCACAACAGGCCCCACAAATTGATTCTAGATATTCTCATCGTTTTAACCACATGGCAGTGCGCTGCTGTAGGATCGAATAGAGACCTATGCACAGGCTCATAATGACGACCATGCCAAAAGCCACGGCATAGCCTTCATTGGGGTTGCCGAGCACGTCGCCGCGGATTTGCTGGCTGACCAGGATGGTCGCCAGGGGGATGCTGCCACCAGTTAGAGCATAGGCGGTGGCATAGGCGCCGAAGGCGCTGGCGAAGAGCAGCATGGTGGCCGCCAAAATGGACGGCCACAGGATAGGCAGCGCCACATGCCACCAGTACTGAACGGCGTTCGCGCCCAAATTTTCCGCGGCTTCGCGCCATTCGCGCCGCAAGCTTTCCAGGGCCGGGGTGATAGTAAGAACCATGAGCGGAAATTGAAAGTAGGTGTACGCCAGGGTTAGCCCGGTTAAGGTGTACAGATTGAAGCCATTTTGATATAAATCGAAGGGGCAGGTTTGGACGCCGGCGCCGTTCGTAAAGCAGATGTTGTGGAGGATGGCGGTGAGAAAACCGGTGTGGCCTACCGTGGCGATGAAAGCAAAAGCTAACGGCACGCCGCCGAAGTTGGCTGCCAGGCCGCTGAATGTCATCAGAATATTCCGCATCCAGCGGGGCGCCCTGCCCACGGTGATGGCGTAGGCGACCATAAAGCCAAACACCCCGCCGACGATGGAAGTGATCACGCTGACTTGCAGACTGACAATATACGATCTACGCACAAAGCCGTCAAACAGGCTCAGAAAGTTACTGAGGGTGAAATTGCCGTCCTGGTCTTGAAAGGCTCCCACAAAGAGATTCAGCGAGGGCAGGATCTGAAAGGCCAGGACAAAGATAAAGAACGGCGCCACGCCCAGCCATTTCATTAAGGGGCTTGACCGCGCAGCGCGAATACGTTCCATCCAAGAAGTGCTAACAAGAGTGCTCATGGCATCTACAAGAGATTCGATAAGGCGTGGCCCAATCGGAGGCCGGGCCACGCCTTGTGAGATCTTACCGATAGAACCGTTACTTGGTGGGGAAGTTGGCTACCACCGAGTCCCATTTATCTTTGATCAGAGCACGCGCTGCGTTGAGCTGGTCATTGTTTGGCGTGATCGCGACGGCGAGCAGCTTAGGATCGGGCAGCTTGGCCGATAAATCTGCCGAGATTGCGTTGCGTGCAACGAGGTCAGACAGGCGCGCCGGGGCGCAGTAGCCCTTAACCCAGGTGAGCTGGCCCTCATCCGAATACAGGTACTCTTCCCACAGGCGGGCAGCCGCCGGGTGCGGGGCGTAAGCGCTGATAGCCTGGTAATAATACCCACCCCAGGTCACTGATTTGGGAAAGACGACGGCAATGTTGGGGTTGCCCTTGAAGTTTTCCTTGTTGGCGTAAGCGTTCCAGCTCCACTCATAAGTGATGGCTACCTCGCCCTTGGCGATGTTGCCGGACTTGGCAATCAAAGGAAGCAGGTTGCCCTCATCGTTCAACTTCTTCATGAAATCGAGGCCGGGCTGGATATTGTCAAGCGTTCCGCCCATCGCAATCGCGGTCATATAGACTTCCTGGGCGGCCTGGTTCGAGGCGCGTGGGTCGCCGCTCAGCGCGACCTGGCCCTTGTACTGCGGATCGAGCAGGTCTTTGATGTCTTGCGGGATGTTCTTAACCTGATCGCTGTTGACCTCCAGAGCCATGATGCCGCTATAGTCCACGAAGTAGTAGCCATCGGGATCGTTTGTGCCCTTGATGGTGTCCCAGGTAGCCACTTTGTAGGGCGCGAGCAGGTTCTGGCTCTTGGACAGAGGACCGTAGGCGGGGCCAATGTCGAGAACGTCGGGCGCCTGCGGCCCCTTGTTGTCCTTATTGTCTTTGATGGCCTGGACCTCGTCGGCCGAGCCGCCTTCAGGGTTGATCGAGTTAACCTTGATACCGTACTTGCTCGAGAAGTTGTCCATCATGTCGCCGTAGTCGCACCAGTCGCGCGGTAAAGTGATGACATTTAGCTGGCCTTCTGCCTTGGCTGCGGCGATCAAGGCGTCCATTCCACCGCCATCCGCGACGGACTTGGCAGTGTTCCAATCAACTTTCGGCATGGCTGTATTCTGCGGCGCCTGGGTGGCGGGTGCGTCCGTGGTGGGCTGTGCAGCCGGGCTGCAGGCTGCAAGGACCATCGCCAAAACAACAAGGAGCGGGATGAACTTTAAGGCTAATTTCTGAGGTTGCATTTCTCTTTTCCTTCCTTTAAAGAATTCTTGAAATTCAAGATCTTAATGATGATAGTTTTCGTAAATTAACCGACCTTTGCCAAGTAATTAAGAGCAGGTTAATGATTGAATAACTGTTTTGCATTAAGGCTGGAAGATCATGTCCGAAGCTGGCTTAATCCAAGCCTAACCCACCGTTAACCGCCTGTTCATTGTTCGTTCACAATCAATTTCAGGTGCTATGGAATAATGTTATGGATCAAGAAAGGCTTTGAAATGAATCAGGTCAAACCAATCTCTTCCTGGAAAGACAAAGTTCTTTTTACGCCTGGTCCGCTGACGACCAGCCGCACTGTGAAACAGGCCATGCTGCGAGACGTGGGATCGCGCGATTTTGAGTTCATTGGCCTGGTTGGAGATATTCGGCGCAATCTGGTAGCGCTGGCTGAGGGCGAAGAAACGGAATACACGGCTGTGATCATGCAGGGAAGCGGTACATTTGGGATCGAATCGGTCATTGGCTCCGTAATTCCGCCGCAAGGGAAACTGCTGGTTGTTATTAATGGAGCTTATGGCCGCAGGATCGCTAAAATCGCCTCCACCCTGAAGATTCCGTTTGATGTTCTCAATTATCCGGAAGATTGTATTCCTGATAGTGATGAAATTGAAGCCAGGCTGGCTGGTGATGAATCGATAACCCAGGTTGCCATCGTCCATTGCGAAACCACGACTGGCATTTTTAATCCAATCGCTCAAATTGGTGCGATTGTAAATAAATTTGGGCGGCAATATTTCGTCGACGCCATGAGCAGTTTCGGCGCTGTGCCTTTGAATATTTCTGACGCCAAAATTGATTACCTTGTTTCTTCGGCTAACAAATGTATCGAAGGGGTGCCGGGGTTTTCCTTTGCCATTGCCAAGCATGAATCGCTCCTGGCGACGCGTGGATTT
>DATKKB010000100.1:0-4051 GCA_035543095.1 Anaerolineaceae bacterium
CCTTGCTCTTTTCGCGAGTATTCGTATCCCTTTCTTGGGGCTGTCGGGCTGTGACTGAATAGTCACAGCCCTTTTCTTCTTGAGTTGCTTCCCCTCTTTTTTTGAGTTGCATTTTCTCCTTCTGACTTGTTGCGCTATCCCGCGAGATAACGTATCCTGCCGAATTATGAGTATCAGATTTCATAACCAATCTTCTGTCATTTTGCTCAATTCGAGTTCGACATTAAAATTGAATAGCAAAATAAAGCCGTAATCCGAAAAATATTGTTAAGGAGTTTCCAATGAACCAGGATAGCACAACCAAGTCCCCGAAAGGGGAGTCGGCATCTCAACAGATTGATGCCATCATCAAGCAGCCGAATGATTGGCGTGGCAAGAAATTGGCACAGCTTCGCGCTTTGATCAAACAAGCCGACCCCGACGTACTCGAAGAAGTGAAGTGGAAAAAACCTTCCAATCCAAAGGGAGTCCCTGTTTGGTCTCATGGTGGAATCATATGCATAGGAGATACGCTCAAGAACGCTGTCAGGCTGACATTCCCCAAAGGCGCTCAAATGAAGGATCCGAAGAAGCTCTTCAATACGCGTTTAGAAAGCAAAACGGTTCGTGGAATTGACTTCCACGAAGGCGACCCCGTAGATGAGGCAGCGCTGAAGGCGCTTATTCTCGATGCTGTGGGGTTAAACGCGCCAAAAGATCGTGAGCAATAAATTGATTTCGGCCAGGAGATGCGGCAACCGGGGTTTTGATTTCCACCAGCAGTAACGCTTCCGTCGCCGATGCGACGATGGTGCGCGTGCGTAACGACAAAAACTTGAAAAACTGGTCATAGTTATTCTATACTTATTTTACGTGGAGGATCGACAGATGGCACCACAAAGTTCGAGAGCGAAAAGAGGGCTTGTCGGAGATCTGGCAGTGGGGATCGGTACGGCGCTGGGAATTGGGCTGGCGGCAATTGGAACCTGGATCGCATACAGCCTCACGCGGATCGACCACGAAGTGCCGCTGCCGGAGGCGATCACAGCGCACCGTTTTCTGTTGACCAGTCCACGGGCGGGACAACTCAATTATTACCTGAGCCGCGAAGGGCAGGGGCGGCCGCTGGTTCTGATCCACAGCATCAATGCTGCGGCCAGCGCGTATGAGATGAAGCCGCTGTTTGAGACGTTCCGCGGGCAGCGGTCTGTGTTTGCCCTGGAGCTGCCGGGCTTTGGTTTCTCTGACCGGTCCGCGCGAAAGTATACACCTGAGTTATATGAAGCAGCAATCTTGGATTTTCTGGAAGGTGTGGTTGCAGAGCCGGCAGATGTGGTAGCGTTGTCGCTGGGGGCAGAGTTCGCGGCGCGGGCAGCACTAAGCCAGCCGGAGCGGTTCCATTCGCTGGCGATGATCTCACCCACCGGCATGGAGAGCGAACCGGAAGAACGGCTGGAAAAGGGGGACAGCCAGGGAGAAGAAGCCAACCTGGCATACCGGTTGTTTACCGTCCCGCTGTGGGCCAGACCGTTCTACGATTTGCTGACTACGCGAGCCAGCATCCGCTACTTCCTGGACCGCAGCTTTGTCCGGCCGGTACCTGAAGAGATGATCGATTACGCCTACGCGACCGCTCACCAGCCGGGAGCGGAGAACGCGCCGTTTTATTTCGTCTCGGGGCAGTTGTTCACCGAAGGAGTGCGGCCGGCGGTATACGAGCGGCTGGAAATCCCAGTTCTGGTGATTTACGATGAGGACGCTTTCACCGGGTTCAATTACCTGCCCGAGCTGATCGACAACTATCCCAACTGGAAAGCGGCCAGGATCCAGCCAACCTTAGGCCTGCCTCAATTCGAAAAAACCGATGAAACGGCCGCGGCTCTGCAATCCTTTTGGAATGGGTTGGAAGAGAATTCGATTGCCAGAAATGCAGAAATTAGCTAAACTGGACTCATTCACGATGCTATTCAACCATGCGACCTTCATCGGAGTCGATCCCAGTCTGAGCCGCGCGCTACAGGACCCAGGGGGACTATCCCGCGGGCACCTTCGGCGGGCGTTCGTGTATGCGGCGCTCAACCAGGAGCAGGAGCTGATAGCGATCAGCGAAGGTAAGCTGGAAGACCTGTTGGCGTTCGCCGCGGGACAGGAGGCGGCGTTGGTAGCTGTCAACGCACCCCGGCGGCCCAACCAGGGCCTGATGAGACAGGAAGAGGTGCGCCAGACACTGGTACCGCCGCCCAGGCCGGGTCGCTGGTTGGACCACCGCCTGGCGGAATACCAGATGCGCCAGCACCAGATCGGCGTGACGCCGACTCCCTCTCAAGTAGAAGACTGCCCGGCCTGGATGCAGATCTGTTTTAGCCTGTACCATCACCTGGAGGGGTTAGGCTTCCAGGCCTATCCCTGTGAAGGAGCGCAGCGGCAATATCTGGAAGTTCACCCGCATGCTTGCTTCTGTGCGTTGCTCGGCCAAGCGCCGTTTCCGAAAGACAACCTGGAGGGACGGCTACAGCGGCAATTAGTCCTCTTCGACCAGGGGCTAAAGATCAGCGATCCGATGGAATTCTTCGAGGAGATTACCCCACGCCGGCTGTTAAAAGGAACGCTGCCGTTGAAGGACATCTATTCTAGCAACGAACTGGATGCCCTTGCCGCCGCGCACACCGCCTGGATGGCAGCCAACCACCCCGAACAGATTACCCTGCTTGGAGCGGTGGAAGAAGGACAGGTGGTTATTCCAGTGGGGGAGCTAAAATCCCACTATTGATCCTAAGTCGGGTCACAACTCCACAGTATTCACATTAAATTATTCGTGAACAAATGCACATAAATAGCAGTATAATACTCATATTAGTCAACCTTTGTATCGGAACATCAAAAAGGATGGGCGTTATGAATGTTGGGATGTGGGGAAAGGCTCTAAGAGGGATTCCACGGCTGGATAAAGAGGAATGGAATGGGCTGGATGTGATTTCGCGCTGGCTGATCGCTACACGAGCTGCGGTCCTGATTATGACCCTGCTCTCTGCGGCGATTGCAGGGATCCTGGCCATCAAGGCAGGCCAGTTCAATGCGTTGTACTGGGGTGTGATGGCCATCGGGTTGATCCTGGCGCACGCTACGAATAACCTGCTCAACGATCTGACCGATTTCCGGCGTGGGGTAGACAAGGATAACTACTTCCGGGCGCAGTACGGACCGCAGCCATTGGAGCATGGCCTGCTGACCACCCGCCAGTTGCTGACCTACGCCGGGATTACCGGCGGGTTGGCATTGCTGTCCGGAATTTATCTAGTCATCGAGCGTGGACCACTGGCCATGCTGCTCCTGGCGGCGGGCGCGTTCTTCGTGCTCTTCTACACCTGGCCATTAAAGTACGTCGGCCTGGGTGAGATTGCGGTGCTGATCGTATGGGGGCCGTTGATGGTGGGCGGAGGATATTACGTCACCAGCGGGATGTGGGATTGGAACGTGGTCATCGCCGGCCTGCCATATGCCCTGGGCGTGACAACGGTCATTTTTGGCAAGCACATCGACAAGTATATCGAGGATCGGGTAAAGGGGATCCACACGCTTCCTGTAATTATCGGGGAGAAGGCAGCCCGGATCGTGGTGACCGGGATGGTGGCGCTGCAGTACCTGCTGGTGATCTACTTGGTCGCAATCCGCTTTTTCTCGCCAGTGATGCTGGTGGTGCTTCTGTCGTTAAGTGGCATCCCATCCTTCTGGTCGATGTATAAGAACCAGAAGCCAGAAAGCCGGCCGGAATACTATCCGGCGGAGGCCTGGCCACTGTATTATGTGGCGATGGCTTTCCAGCAAAACCGCCGCTTTGGATTGTTCTATTTGCTGGGATTGATTTTAGAAGTGGCACTGCACGCTCTGCGGGTAATTTAGCGATAAAGCTCTTTCTCGACACGGATCTCAAGGATGGGACGGGTGACTCCACTGAAAAGACAGCACATTAACAACTGAAGCAAAAGATCGGACGCTGCGCAAGCCGCCAGCATACTCGTCATGCGAAACAAGCCGCGCACCGGCAGCTTTCCCTTGGGAAAGGGATGTTTGA
>DATKKB010000101.1:0-13160 GCA_035543095.1 Anaerolineaceae bacterium
TTCTGGCATGGAAGGCGGACGCGCTCTTGCCGAGGCGTTGTTCGGCCATCTGAATCCGTCAGGCAAGCTTACGATTTCGTTCCCGGTCCACGTCGGCCAACAGCCGGTGTTTTACAGCCAGGTGCGCGGCCAGCACGGTGATCGCTATGCCGACCTTACGCAGGAACCCCTCTTCCCCTTCGGCCATGGGCTGAGTTTCACACAGTACCGCTATTCAAATCTGCAGCTCAGCACGGCCACGCTCGGGCGAGGGCAATCGGCGGCTTTTTCTGTCGATGTGGAAAACACCGGTCCGCGCGCCGGCGACGAGACCGTGCAGGTCTACGTGACCGACGTCGTGACCTCGGTCACCTGGGTGAACAAAGCGCTCAAAGGCTTTGCCAGGGTGCACCTTGTGCCCGGTGAGAAGAAAACGGTCCGGTTCGAGCTGGCGTGGGAAGCGTTCAAGATCGTGGATGCCGAAGGTCGCAGCATAGTCGAGCCGGGCGAGTTCGAGATCCTCGTTGGTCCCTCTTCACGCGATCGCGATTTACTCGGGGCGACGCTCCGAGTGGAATGAGCTTCTATTTTCAGAAGGTTATTTTGCCTTGCCCAGAAAGTGCGTCAGCTCGAAATCCAGGAAGAGGGCCTGGGAATCGTCGTCGCAGTTTTCCAAAACCATTTCTTTCCCGTTTTGCAAGACAGCCACAACGGCATAATTGAACCAAGAATTGACCTGGTTTTTTTGTTTTTCTTTTCTGAAATACAGCCGCGTAACTTCATTGGAGAGCACCCGTTTTCCTGGCCAGGGCAGCGGGCCGTGGTTGATGGCAATTTCATTTTTAGTGACGGAAACGCGGGTTGAGTTGAAGTAACCAGTCAGACTGATGTAAAGCAGACACAAGCCGGCGATCAGCCAGATCAAAAAAAACCAATTGTTCGCTGAGGTTAAGAATCCATACAAGAATGCCACCACCAGCAGGAGACCGAGTCCGCCCAGGACTTTATACGTAGCTGTAAATTGCCAGCGGCGGGTGATGGCAATCCCGCCGGGGATGGTCTCTAACTTCATTGTCTTACAGGGGCAATACGGCAGCTCATCGATGTGGTCAGTAGAACCCTGGTCAGTCATAAGCCCTCCCATCTGAGCCTGACTCGGTCAACCAATTAATCGAACGTTTCCTTTTATTATAGTGAATTTCGGGTATTTTGCTACGGTTTTGTGTGAAAACTTGACAATATTTTTAAGTGTTGTCTTTTAAATATAAGAATTACAAGTTTATTGATAACCTGTCGAACGAAATGATTTTTCGATTGTGATAGGATGCGTTACATGGGCGGCATTTCTACGCCGAGAAACGAATCGCTCTCGATATATTCAAAATGGTTCAAATTGAACAGGAGCATGGCATATTGCTGCACGGCTTCGATGCTTGGGAATTTTTCAACGCCCCAGGCAAGCCATTTCTCCGTGCTCCATACACACATTTGAGTCATCAACCGCTCGCCGCCGACCTGCTTCAGAGCTGCATCGACTGCGGTGCCAAGTTTATCCTGCTCATCTTTGGATAGCTTATAAAAGGCATCTTTGTACTTCATCATCCATACTTTATAGACCGGTTGAGCCATCGTATTCCTCCTTTTGGTTGCCGATTATTGCGTTCCCGTCGTCGGAAACGACAAAAAAAGCCCTCTACACTAATCTTTTGAGGGTATTGGTTGTCGGAAACAGTAGATCTTGCTACTGCTTGTGAACCCACTCATTGAAAAGCTAATTGAAATCCATAACAACAATACAGAAAAACCTGATGCGAGTCAAGAGGCTTTTTTCACGTCTAATACTCCACCCCCTCGTATCAAAAAAGCTGGCCGGGCTTCGCCGGCTATACAAAATGAGCGAGCGAGGGTTAGAAAATGCGAAATATTTTCTAATCCTCCCCCTCCTCGTATCAAAAAAGCTGGCCGGCCTTCGGCGGCTACGCAAAACGAATGGGCGGAGTATTTTAAAAGTGCGAAGCACTTTCAAAATACTCCACCCCCCCTCTTATCAAAAAAGGAATTGGGATCTTTTTGGATGGTGAGGACCTAGCTAAGATTGAGCTATAGGGTGTAACGCGAAACCGACCAGCCTAAAAGACTAAAATGTAAGCATTTTTCGCAGCCAAAGCCGCATGCGGATCGGCATCCAGACGTAAAGCAGCCTGCGGGCATAATAGCGCAGTCGCAGCCACGACAGCCAACCGCCGATTTCACGCTGGCGCACGCGCAGCATGTCCGGGTAGCAGCGGTCGTCATTCAAAACGGTTTTGCCCTTGTCGTGAATACGGAAATGAGCCCACATCCTGGGCACGTAGCGGATTTCCTTTAACTTTGCCATGCGAACCCACAGATCGTAGTCGAAGGAATAAAAAAGTGACAGGTCCAGCGGACTCACCTGACGCCACAGGTCGGCCCGGAAAAAGGTGGTAGCCTGGGGGATGTGGACCGAGCCTTCCAGCATGCGCTTGTAGTCAGTCTGCCGGGAGGAAAATTTACCGATCGTCTGACCGGTATCGTCAATCAGGTTGGCGTCACCATATACCATGCCCACTTCAGGATGCGCCAGAAGGAATCCCACTGCTTCGGAAACTGCGCCGGGAAAATAGATGTCGTCAGAATTCAGCCAGGCCAGGATTTCACCGGTTGCATGGCTGAAACCCTTATTCAGCGCGTCGGCGTGGCCTTTATCTTTTTCGGAAACCCACCAGGCCAGACGATCCTGGTACTTTTTAATAATCTCGACTGTTTCATCCTTCGAGTCGCCGTCGACGATGATGTATTCGATATTCGGATAATCCTGCGTGAGAACAGACCAAATGGATGCGTCAATGAAGCGTCCCTGGTTATAAGAGGGAGTGATAATAGAGACTTTGGGAAGGGGGGTAAGGAGATGCTCGGACATTAATCAATATTGTACTTTAATTTATATCAGATAATTTCGCATAGCTATAATAGGTGGACATATTAATTTATTGGCCAAAGTTTATCAATAATATAAACAAAAGTCTTTGATGGTGGTATGATTCAATTCGTGAATGGATGGAAGAAATTTAATAGGATTACCGGGAGAAAAGCAATCCATGGACCAGTGGCATGAATTTTATGGTCCAAATATGGGCTACGTGCTGGAATTATTCGAGCGATACCAGGCGGACCCGTCTTCGATCGTCCCGGCATGGCGTGCATTTTTCGACAGTACCCTACCGCCAGGTGAAGAGCTTGCTCCAACCCGGTCTTCACCTTCACCGATCATTCAGGCAGATAAAGCTTTACCCGGCCTTGATGCCTCGAAAGTGGTGTCAGTGCTCAACCTGGCGCAGGCGATCCGCTGGTACGGTCATTGGGCCGCCCGTTTGGATCCGCTGGGAAGCCCACCGCCGGGAGACCCAAGCCTGCTGTTGGAAACTTACGGATTAACCGAACGGGAGCTGGCGGCGGTACCCGCCAGTCTGATTGGCGGGATTGCAGGGAAACGAACACAAACCGCACTTGAGGCCATCCAATTTCTGCGCAAGATTTATTCCGGTTCGGTCGGGCATGATTACCTGCAAATCCGCAACGCTGCTGAGCGGGATTGGCTGCGGGAGGCAGCCGAATCGGGGCGGTTTAGCATTGCCCAAAGCCCGATCGATCCGGTTAATATCCTGCACCGGTTGACCCAGGTAGAGGTTTTCGAGCACTTCCTGCAGCGGACCTTCGTTGCCAAAACGCGCTTTTCAATCGAGGGATTGGACGTGCTTGTGCCGTTGCTTGACGTCATTGTGGGGGCTTCGGCTGAATCCGGCATCTACAACATCTTGATCGGGATGGCGCATCGAGGCCGGCTCAATTTACTGGCCCACATCTTGCAGAAGCCGATCGAGCAAATCCTGGCCGAATTTAAAGATCCTTTACGCCGGCGAGACATGCAAAATGAGCCGGAAGGATGGAGCGGTGACGTCAAGTACCACGCCGGCGCAAGTCGCATTATCGATACCGATAATGATCCCAATACAATTGACCTGACCATCCAGATGGCGCCTAATCCCAGCCACCTGGAAGCAGTAAATCCGGTCATTGAGGGGATGGCGCGAGCTGCGGGGACGCGCGCCGACCGTCCCGGGCAGCCAGTATTCAATCCGACCGTCACGCTGCCGGTAGTTATCCACGGGGATGCTTCCTTCCCAGGTCAGGGCGTGGTGGCCGAAACCCTCAACATGTACCATTTGCAGGGGTATGAAACGGGTGGAACAATCCACATCATTGCCAACAACCAGATCGGTTTTACGGCTGAGGATGCCGAGACGCGTTCCACTTTATTCGCTTCCGACCTTGCGAAGGGGTATCGAATCCCGATCATCCATATCAACGCGGACGATCCGGAGGGCGCGATCATGGCAGCCCGGATCGCATTTGCGTATCGCGAGCGCTTCCGGAATGATTTTTTGATCGATTTGATCGGCTACCGGCGCCTGGGCCACAATGAGGGCGATGAGCCGGCCTTCACACAACCACTCATGTACAAAAAGATCGAGGCTCACCCCACGGTGCGCAAGATCTGGGCGGACCGGCTGGTTCAGCAAGGATTAATTTCCGCAAACGAGCCCGAACGGTTGTATCAGGACAGAATGAATGCCTTGCAGGCTGTGCTGGAAAAACTGGACCCGAACGTTTTACAAGAACCCATTCCAACACCGCCTCCGCCTGGCGCGGCGCGCAAAGTGCAGACAGCCGTCCCGGCCGAAAGGCTCCAACGCCTTAACCGTGAACTGCTGCATCTTCCGGAGGGATTTAACCTCCACCCACGCCTGAGCCGTATCCGCCAGCGGCGTGAAAAAATCCTGGATGAGCCCGATGTACCCACCATCGATTGGGCGGCGGCGGAAGAATTTGCTCTGGCAACCATCCTGGAAGATGGAATCCCCATCCGGCTGACGGGTCAGGATACCGAGCGTGGCACCTTTAGCCACCGTCACGCAGTCCTGCACGACGTGGTCACAGGGCAGAAATATATCCCGCTGCAGGCTATGCCTCAGGCCAGGGCCTCCATTGAAGTCCGAAATTCGCCCCTTTCTGAGTATGCCGCCCTGGGCTTCGAATATGGGTATAACGTCCAGGCCTGCAATCACCTGGTGATCTGGGAAGCCCAATATGGTGACTTTATAAATAATGCCCAGACTATCGTGGATGAGTTCGTGGCATCCGGGCGCGATAAATGGGGCCAGCTTTCCTCGCTGGTGATGCTCCTGCCGCACGGATACGAGGGACAGGGTCCCGATCACTCTTCAGGGCGGCTTGAACGCTTCCTGAACCTGGCGGCTGATAAGAATTTAAGGATCGTCAACTGCACCACTGCCGCCAATTATTTCCACGTTCTGCGGAGGCAGGCGGCCCTTTTGACCGTCGATCCGCTGCCATTGGTGATCATGACGCCAAAGAGCCTGTTAAGGCATCCGCTGGTATTATCGCCGCGCCGGGCATTTACGGAAGGCGGCTGGCAGCCTGTGATCGACCGGACCGGAAATGCGGTTCCCGGCGGCGACCACGAACCCGGCAAGATCGTGCCTCCTGAGAAAATTGAACGACTGATCTTGTGCAGCGGGAAAATTTATGTTGACCTCGTAACCAGCGACCTTGCTCCAAAACATCCATCGATCGGCATCGCGCGGGTTGAACAATTGGCTCCATTTCCGCAGGCAGATGTGTCTGAGATGCTCGGGCGATATCCGGCCTTGGAGGAAGTCCTGTGGGTCCAGGAAGAGCCTGAAAACATGGGCGCGTGGGAATTTGTACGGCCATTTTTGGAAAAAGCGCTCGCCGGTCGGTCCAGGCTGGGATTTGTGGCGAGGCCTGCCAGCCCGAGCCCGGCGGAAGGCTCAAATAACCTGCACACATTCATCCAACGCAGCCTGGTAGAAAGGGCATTTTCAAAAAGCGAGCCTGCTAGTCGTAAGATTGGACCCGAAAGGAAACGCCGGGCCCAGAATGCCCGGGTAGGCTCAAAATGATCGAGACCGGGAAGGCTGCTATTTCGGCAGGAGGGTCAGATGTCAATTGAAATCAAGGTACCCGACATGGGCGAATCGGTGATCGATGCCACCATTTCTAGCTGGATACGTAACGAGGGCGAGCAGGTAGCTGCCGGGGAACCGGTGGTAGAGCTGGAGACCGATAAAGTCAGCCTGGAGATCAGCGCTCCGCAGGCTGGGGTGCTGCGGGGCATCGTGCACAAGGCAGGCGAAACCGTATCTGTCGGGGATACGCTGGCCTACATCGAAGCGGCAAGTGAGGAATCCCGGGCCTTAGCCTCGGTTAATGCGAAAGAACCGATGTCGAGGCCAGAGCCGTCGATTTCACAGACCGCACCTGCTACCCAGACCGCAGGGAATGGCGGCAGCCGGGCCACTCCGGTTGCCCAAAAAATGGCGCAGGAATTGGGCGTCGACCTGGCGAAGGTGCCCTCGACCGGAGCGGGTGGGCGAGTCACCAAGGAAGACGTGCAGGGATTTGTAGAACGCGGGAAGCCGGAGGTACTCAAAATGAGCCCGGTTCCGGATACTCCTGTTGTTAAAGCCAGGCCATCTGCCCCTGCACCTGCCGGCGCGCCATCTCCGTTGAGCCAGATACAGCCTGCGCAAGGCGCTAAAGTCCTTGCGGGCGAGCGACCTGAGGAACGCATTAGGATGTCGCGCCGACGCCAGACGATTGCACGGCGCATGGTCGAGGCGCAACAGACGGCAGCTATGCTGACGACCTTTAACGAAATTGACATGACGGCTGTAATGGATTTACGTAAACGCCGCCGGGAGGCCTTCAAGGAACGATTTGGCGTTGACCTTGGGTACATGTCCTTTTTTGTCAAAGCCAGTATCGGCGCGTTGAAAGCATTTCCCAACGTTAACGCTGAGATTCAAGGGGATGAGATCGTCCTCAAGCATTACTACGATATCGGTGTTGCCATCGGCGCGGAGGAAGGGCTGGTAGTGCCCGTTATTCACGATGCTGACAAATTGAATTTTGCTGGGATCGAAAAGGCAGTGCGCGGCTTTGTTGAAAAGGTTAAGGACAATACTTTGACCCTGGAAGATTTACGCGGCGGAACGTTTACAATTACCAACGGGGGGATTTACGGATCTCTAATGAGCACGCCGATTCTCAACCCTCCTCAAGTGGGTATCCTTGGTATGCATGCAATAAAGGACCGGCCTGTGGCTGTAAACGGGCAGGTTGTTATCCGCTCCATGATGTACGTAGCACTTTCATACGATCACCGGCTCGTGGATGGGCGTGAAGCAGTCCAATTCTTGATCCGGATCAAAGAACTCATCGAAGATCCTGAAGCATTATTATTCGGTTAAGAATTGATACTGCTTACTATCGAAATTGCCCACATCGTTATTGTTTTCAATGCTGCTGCTATTATCTTTCTTTCCAACCAAATCTAGTGGTGTGTCTATCGTCAAAATTTAACTTCGTAGTAACGACTTTAGTCGTTACTACGAAGAATAGTTTCACCTTTGACAAACCACTACAAGCATAACAAATACTTTTTCTGGTAGAATTTCATGGCTTGCTCGTAAACGTCATGGATTCATCAATGAACTCATTGGAGGGAAAATGGAAGAATTCAAGTTTCCGGTGGGTTTTGTTTGGGGTTCTGCTACGGCTTCCTACCAGATTGAGGGGGGCTGGGATGAGGATGGTAAAGGGTTGTCAATCTGGGACATGTTTTGCCGGAAGCCTAAAGCAATCTGGTCAGGACATACAGGCGATACAGCTTGCGATCATTACCACCTCTGGAAAGATGACGTCGCATTGATGAAACAGATGGGGATCCAGGCATACCGGTTCTCAATTAGCTGGCCGCGCATCCTGCCGCACGGTACCGGTTCTGTCAGCCTGAACGGATTGGATTTTTACAACCGGCTGGTCGACGAGCTGCTGGAAAACGGCATTCAACCGTTTGTCACCCTGTTTCATTGGGATTATCCTTACGACCTTTACTGCCGGGGCGGCTGGCTCAACCCTTACAGCCCGGATTGGTTCGCCGATTACGTTTCGATCGTGAGCGACCAGCTATCTGACCGGGTTGAACATTGGATGACGTTGAATGAGCCGCAAGTTTTTGTCGGCAACGGGCATTACACTGGCAACCACGCCCCGGGACTCAAGCTGCAAAGAAAAGACCTGCTGTTGATCGTGCATCATGCCCTCCTGGCGCACGGCAAAGGGGTACAGGCGATCCGCGCCCACGCTCACGGACCGGTCAAAATGGGCTTTGCGCCGACCGGCGGGGTGGTCTTTCCGAAGGACAATACACCCGGCGAGGTCGAAGCGGCGCGGCGAGAAATGTTTTCGGTCGGTGAGGTACCATATTGGTCGACGGCCTGGTATTCTGACCCCATTTTCCTGAAACAGTACCCGGCGGATGGGGTGAAGCTGTTTGAAAATGACATGCCTGAGATCGGCCCGCAGGATTTGGACATTATCAGCCAGCCGATGGATTTTTACGGCGTCAATATTTACGGGGCGCGGCCTGCCAGCCCTTCAGCGCCGTTCCCGCCGCCCGGATTCCCGATTTCTGCTTTTTATTGGCCTGTGGTGCCTGAGTCCTTGTATTGGGGCCCAAAGTTTATCTGGGAGCGGTATCACTGTCCGGTCTATATAACAGAAAATGGCATCGCCAGCATGGATTGGATCACTCTCGACGGCAAGATTTTCGATTTACAGCGGATTGATTATATGATGCGCTACCTGGCAGAATTGCAGAGCGCCTGTTCCCAGGGAGTGGACGTGCGCGGTTATTTCCATTGGTCTTTGATGGATAATTTTGAATGGGCCGACGGATACCGCCAGCGGTTTGGCCTCGTTTACGTGGATTTTCAAGATTTAAAACGGACCATGAAAGAGAGCGCGAAGTATTATCAAAAAGTCATCGCGCATAATGCAGTCTTACTTCCCTCAGCCAGTGAAGATCTGTACGGAATTCTTCATTAATCAATTGAGCGCTGCCATATTTTTGAAAACCGTTTCACTCTTTGAAAGGTTGAACAATGACTGCAATTACATTCATCGGCGCAGGTAGCACGGTCTTTGCAAAGAATTTGCTGGGAGATATTCTCAGTTTTCCTGAATTGGCATCGGCGGACATCCGCTTGATGGATATCGATCCGGAACGCCTGCGCACATCCGAAATCATGGCCCACAAAGTTGCCGCTGCCCTGAGTGCAAACCCGAAGATCGTGGCGACGACCGACCGGCGCCAATCCCTGGATGGGGCGGACTATGCCATCAACATGATCCAGGTTGGCGGTTATAAACCGGGAACCGTGGTTGATTTCGAAGTTCCTAAAAAGTACGGCCTGCGCCAGACGATTGCGGATACGCTTGGAATCGGTGGGATCATGCGGGCCTTACGCACGATTCCCGTCCTGATGGATATATGCATGGACATGGAAGCTGTATGTCCGGAGGTCCAGTTTTTAAACTACACTAACCCAATGGCCATGAACTGCTGGGCGATCTCGCGGGCCAGTAAGATCAGAACGGTTGGATTGTGCCACAGCGTCCAGGGGACAGCCGAGCAACTGGCGGAAGACATCGAGGTGCCTATTCAGGAAATCAATTATCTGTGCGCCGGGATCAACCACATGGCATTTTACTTGAAATTCGAACGAAACGGAGAAGACCTCTATCCGCGTCTCCGCAGAGTGGTTGAAGAAAAGCGCATTCCGGATTGGAACCGGGTTCGTTACGAGATGTTGACTCGCCTGGGTTATTTTGTGACCGAATCGAGCGAGCATTTTTCAGAATACACGCCGTATTTTATCCGGCGAGACCGGCCAGACTTGATCGAGCGGTTCAACATTCCACTGGACGAATATATCAACCGCTGTGAATGGCAAATTGCAGCCTGGGAATTCATGCGCGGCCAGTTCGAAAATGATGAGCCAATAAAAATCGAGCGGACGCATGAATATGGCGCGTATATTATTCACAGCATGGAAACAGGGGAACCTTGCATTATTTACGGGAACGTTCCCAACATGCATTATATCGATAACCTCCCCCAGGATTGCGTGGTTGAGGTGCCCTGCCTGGTGGATAGGAATGGCATTCAACCCACCCGTATCGGCAGGCTGCCCCCGCAGCTTGCGGCACTGACGCAGACGAATATCAACGTCCAATCCCTGGCAGTTGAGGCTGCCATTACAGGCAAGCGCGAGTATATTTACCAGGCGGCAATGCTCGATCCGCACACGGCAGCCGAACTTACGCTGGATGAAATATGGGCGTTGGTGGATGACCTGATCGAGGCGCATGGGAGCTGGCTGCCGAAATATCAATAGAAAGCATATGATCCGGAATAGAGGAATCGACGATGAAATTGGCGACATTTGATTTAAATGGTATCCCTCAGCTAGGGGTAGTTCAAGATCAGCAAGTGTATATTATCCAGGGCGAAGGGATGCCTGGATCGATGCTACCAATGATCCAGGGCGGAAAACCACTGCTCGAAAGTGTCAAAAAACGGCTGGAGCTAGGAGGATTTGAATCTATTCCGTTAACAGGCGTCCGCCTGCTTGCGCCGATCAGTAACCCACAAAAAATCATGGCGATCGGCCATAACTATATGGACCACATCCGCGAACAAAATGCGCCGGTTCCCGCAAATCCAATGCTGTTTGCCAAGTTTCCATCTTCAATCATAGGAACAGGCGAAACTATCTGTTGGAAAAGCAGCGTTACAAAGCAGGTCGACATCGAAGCTGAATTAGGCGTGGTGATCGGAAAGCGAGCTCGCAATGTCCCACAGGATTCGGCTCTCGAATACGTTTTTGGATATACTGTTATCAATGACGTGTCCGCCCGCGACCTCCAATATAGTGACAAGCAGTGGGTGCGAGGAAAAAGCCTGGATACCTTTTGCCCGACGGGTCCGGTCATCGTAACCGCAGATGAAATTCCCGATCCACAATTCCTGCGCCTGGGCTCCAGGATCAATGATTTTGTAATGCAGGATTCCTCCACCAAAGAAATGATCTTCAGTGTGGCCTACTTGATTTCATACCTCACGCAGGCCTTTACAATGGAACCTGGCGATCTGATCGCCACCGGCACCCCCAATGGGGTCGGAATGTACCGCAACCCCCAAATTTTCCTGAAAGATGGCGATGTAATAACGGTTGAGGTGGAAAAAATCGGAAAACTGGTAAACCCGGCCAAAATTCTGGACATGCAATAAGAATGCGCGCGATTAGCCTGGGCCTGCTGGCGCGGGATGCATTGCTGCAAGGTCTGCCCGCCAGCGTGATTGGGGTGACATCGGGTGGGGTCTTCGTTCTTACCCAAGACCAGCAAGTTCTTTTCCTCACCTACAGCCCATACCACGGACCAAGCACGATAAACCTGGAAGCGAGCCTGGTTGACCTGCGCCAAAATGAAATGGGCGGCGCCGTACGGTTGAACCCCAGCCAGATTGAAATTACTGGTTCCGGTCTAAAAATTAATGTAAACGGGGCTGCATTATGGAACCCGGCAGCTCCTCAAAAACCGGACGATCAGCAGATCAATACCCTCCCGGAACGACTCGAGCGGGTTGCTCTGGCGGCTGGGTCTCAAAAAGGGGCTGAGGGGCTTGCTCCGGGTTTGAAATGGCTGGTAGGAAAAGGTCCGGTGGTGTTTGAAGGGGACCTGACGGAGAAAATTGTAGCCGGACTGGCTGATCTCCGGTCCGGGATTGCTAATAACGACCTGAAGGCGATCATCCAGGCGGCAGGCCGGATCAGCGGGTATGGGCGAGGATTAACGCCGGCGGCAGATGACTGTATTGCTGGCATTTTATTGTGCTTGAATCGTTGGAAGAATGTGATCCGGGTTAACTTAAACCTGGCTGACCTGAACGAAGCCTTGATTTTGGTGGCTCGCCAAAAAACCACGTCGCTGAGCGCCACCATCATCGAAGCCGCTGCGCTTGGGATGGCGGATGAGCGCATCCTGCGCGTGTTGGATGGCATCGTGAACGGTGATTTTGACGAGCCGATCGCTGTACGTGATCTTGTAAAAATGGGTCATACCTCAGGGGTCGACTCATTGGTTGGGATTACCATCGCTTTTTCAGCAAAATAAACACATTGCTGGGTATTTTATTATCTGAACAAGCGGGAATATCTACTGCTTGTTCAGATAATAAAATACATCTACGATTTCAAGTAATTCTGCCGTGATTGCGAGCGGTGGGTTCACTTACCGGTGACTTTGGAGATGGAACGGGCTGGGCCATAACAGTCACGCTGTGATAGGTGGGCTCTGGCCGAGAGGATGATTCCTCTTCGTCCCCGTTGTAGTGCGACGGGCTGCTGCGGTTATAAACCGGCCGGGCGGACAGGCTAGGAGCCGGGCTGACCGCCGGCCGCACGGACGGCAGGCTTTGCATTGGGCTGCGGGCGGGGTAATTTTGCTGGTCCCGTTTCAAAAACCGGTCGATGGCAATCGAAATCGTGCCGATGATCAAGATGCGGATCACCCAGACCATGACCGCCACGAAGACGGGTACAACCCGGGTAATGGTGGAAGGGCTGACGAATTGCGTGCTTTGAGGCGTGTGGTTCATGATTGCCATCGAAACGCCCCACCAGGTGAGAATAGCGTTCATGGTAGCGGCAAGCAGCCAGGCGCCGAACATATACCAGGCTTCCTGAGTTTCGTTCGACGTTTCACCAGGTGTGAACAGGCGCGCAATGCCTGCAAAATCGATTCCACAAAAAGCAATCGAAAGAATCGTTGCCCAGGGGACGCTGGCAAAAGTGAGTTTTCCCAACAAATCACTCAGAGCATATTGGGTTGTGCTGTAATTGAACGTTTCGAATGCAACCAGTGCAATGAACAGGATCGAGCCCAATACCCATCCAGAACGGACTCTAACTATCTTTGTTGAATTTGAATGGAGAGACATAAGACTCACCTCCTTATTGAACTTTTGTTCTATTATAGAACAATAATTCTAAAAAGTCAAGTAATTCACTCTGGTGATTACCCACAAATAGGAGGGGGAATAGAAAGCTCTGCTCGAAAGTGGTAAATTTAGGTTACGTGACCAAATTTATCAGTAGGAGCAGAGCCAATATGAATATAGCACTTGAAACAATCCTTGCCAAGTTACC
>DATKKB010000102.1:0-5164 GCA_035543095.1 Anaerolineaceae bacterium
CTTCGGCCTGGCCATGCAGTACCTGACAGCCCGGACGCCCCGGTTGGATTACGCTAATGAGGCGGTTTTACCCTTCTATATCTTGCACCAGACCGTGATTGTGACCGGCGCATATTTCATCCTGCGTTGGGCTCTCCCAGATGTACTGGAGTGGGCGACGATTGTGGTAAGCTCGCTCGTCATCGTCCTGGCGATCTATGAATACCTGGTGCGGCGTTGGAACGGGATGCGCTACCTGTTCGGGATGAAGTCCCTGGCGACCCGCCCATCCGAATCATGAGAAACGATTTACCTTGCTGAAGATTATACAGATTGAAAGGAGTTCAATCATGGAAGGACAAATGGTACAACCCAAACGCATCTTGGGTATCTGCGGTTCAGCTAAGAAAGCACACAGTTCAAGCGAATTCCTTTTGAGTGAGGCATTGAGCGAAGCAGAGGAAGGCGGAGCTGAAACCAAGCTGGTGCGGTTGGCGGATTACAAGATCCTCCCCTGTCGTGGATGCGGGTTATGCATGGACAACCGGCATTGCCCGATCCTGAAAGACTCGACCGATGAGCTGCGCCTGCTTTTCGATGAATGCCTACAAGCAAATGGGTTCATCTTTTCAACCCCGGTTTACGCCTTCACCCTGCCATCGTTATGGGCAAATTGGGTTCAACGCTGCGGACCGGTTACGGATCAAGACCTGGCGTATCGATACTATGGATACGATACAGCGCGCGAAGTGAAAGGCAAAGCGTTCAAAGGAAAGACGACCGGTCTGATCGCTGTGGCAGCCAGCCTCGGTCATGAGGCCGTCTGGTCAGCCCTGACGCCTCTCTTTACCTGTTACCAGATGAATATCGTGGCGAGCGTCAGCATGAGCCTGTTTGAATATGATGGGCAGCCGCATATTCGTGCGGCCCGTTGGTCAAAGGATATTCACCAGGCTGATTTCGCCATCGGCATGGCGCGGGCGGTGGGCAGCCGGGTGGTCGAGTCGATCGATCTGGTCCAACGCATCCGTTCCGGTGGAATTAAACCGGGACTTCAACCGGATCAGATGGCTGCAAGGCCGCCGGCGTGATCCTGGTTTGAAAACTTGTTGAAAATGGAGGGGTCAATCATGAAAGGTAAAACCAATTCAAGTTCTTTTGTAGTAAAGGTCTTAATCCTGCTGCTGGTTCTTTTAGCCGTGGGCGCGCTCTTCGGTGGTGGCGCTTTCCTGCTCGCGCCGGATGGGCGCCTGATCGAGATGCCGATCAGCCACCTGAAGAACTCACCCTTCAAGGATTTCCTGATCCCAGGGATATTTCTCTTCACCTTCCTGGGACTCTATCCGGCTGCCGTCGCCTACAGCCTGTGGAAACGCCTCGCCTGGCGCTGGCCGGATGCGATCAATCCGTTCAGGCAGTTTCACTGGTCCTGGGCTGCAACCCTGGCGGCCGGTGTGATCGTGTTGATCTGGATCACAGTCGAAATGGTGTGGGTTCCTTTCGGGATCGTCCACGTCGTTTACCTCGTTTGGGGCGCCTTGCTGCTGGCACTGGCCCTGCTGCCAGGGGTACGCAGGTATTGCAGCCGAGCCGGATGAGGATAGCTTTTCTGGAGGGTAAGCCATGATCTCGGGAAAAGTCGGTTCGCAGAAAAAAATATCCGGATCCGTCAAGCCGGGCTTCGAGGCGGTCCAACAGGCCTTCCTTGACAACTTTACCGAACGCCACGAATTGGGCGCCGCTTGCTGCATTTATTACCGCGGCGAGAAAGTGGTTGACCTGTGGGGCGGCATCCGCAACGCCGAGACCGGCGAGCCATGGGAAGAGGATACGATGGTGTTCGTCGCCTCCACCACGAAAGGGCTGGCAGGGCTGGCCATAGCCCTGGCGCATTCGCGCGGCCTGCTGGATTATGAAGAATGCGTCTGCGCTTACTGGCCGGAGTTCGCACACGCCGGAAAGGAAAAAGTAACCGTCCGGCAGCTGCTTTCGCACCAGGCGGGACTCTTGGCGCTGGATGCACCCGTGGACCGGAGCATCGTCGCCAACCTGGAACAGCTTGCGGTTGCCCTGGCCGCCCAGAAACCGGTTTGGGAACCAGGCACGCGCCAGGCTTATCACGCTATCACGCTTGGATTCTACGAAGGCGAGCTGCTGCGCAGGGTCGATCCTCAGCAGCGCAGCCTGGGGCAGTTCTTCCAGGACGAGATTGCCTCCCCATTGGGATTGGATTTCTACATTCGCCTGCCCGAATCTGTGCCCAATTCGCGGCTGGCAAAGGTGCAGAGGGCTAATCCATTCGCGATGCTGTTACACCCCAACCCATTCGTTCGCGCTTTCCTAAACCCGACCACGCTCACGTTTCGCGCCTTCTGGAAAAACCCTGGCGTAGGGGTTCCCTTTGGCGAGGATTTGATGCCCGTCCGCAATCTCGAAGTGCCTTCCCAGGGAGGCGTTGGGAACGCGCGTGGGATTGCCCACGCTTACAGCGTCTTTGCTATGGGTGGTCACGAGATCGGTCTGCGCCAGGAAACGCTCCAGGCTTTGATGGCGCCTGCCATCCCGCCGGCCAATGGTTTTTATGACGAGTGCCTGAAAAGGGAATGGCAGCTCTCACTCGGTTTCGCCAAGCCGGACGCGGGTTTTCCCTTTGGCAGCCCGGCAGCCTTCGGTACGCCAGGCTCTGGTGGATCCTTTGGGTTCGCCGACCCGCAAACCGGGATAGGATATGCTTACGTGCTCAACCGCCTGGGCTCAAAGCAGGGCACGGATCCACGCGAATTGGCTTTGCGGGAGGCAATGTATCAGGCTGTTGGCAAGATGAAGCCATTTTATGCCTTTGCAGGTTCACACCAAGTTTTGCATTAGCACCTATGGACCTACTGGAAAAAGAGATGAATTTCTGACCGTCTAAGGGTTAAGACTGTTTTCTGGAAAAGGAGACTAAAATGAAAACCACAATAACCAACTCATCAGCCGCTAAATGGATTGTTCTTGGATTCCTGATGATTATTATTTGCATCATCTCATTCATGAAATCGCCCAATGCAATCACCAAAACATTAGAAGGCCTGTCATCCGACGTGAGAAGCTATTCCGTTTTTATCCATGTCCTGTTTCTTGTTGTTGTAGGAGTGGGATTGGTTTTTAGGAGGGGGAGAGATTTTCTATTCTCGATGTTCCTGGCTCTTCTCTCTCTGTCTGCAATGATCATTTCAATAAAGTATCTGATTGCTCCAAACATCCTTATGTTTACGATGATCTTCGGCTTGATCCTCTATGCCTTCCTCTCGAAGCAAATCCATTTCAACTTCAAAAACGCCGCGCCGATCGATCTTTTTTTCGGGTTCCTTGGATTGGTATTTGGCTTCTGGTACTTGCATTGGGTTGAGAGCCCATTATGGTTGAACGCATTTTTATTATCACCGTTGGGAACTGCCAACTGTCCCACTTTGTTGACCATCTGCGGATTCCTTTGTCTCAGTAATGAACCAAGGTTGGCACTCCTGGAAGTCGCAGTGGGCTTGATGACACTTTTCTTTGGTTTCTTCGGCATTTTTAGGCTCGGAGCCTATGTCGACATAGTTTTAATCATCTGCGCCTTATATTTGGTTGGGAGATGTGGTTTCACAGTATTTCGTATGAGCCATATGGTAACGAAGACAGACGTTTCCTGAGAAGGATTGCTCGTATTTGTGTACACCTCTCACAGCCTGATCATAAATAAAATTGAAAGTCACCCCATCATAAGAAGAAAGGATTCGAATGAAATACGGTGCGGTTCAGACCTTATGGCGTAAGCTCTGTTCAGGTTGGAGGATAAAGCTGGTCGAACATAACCGATAAGCCATGCTTTTACTGGAAAGGAAATTGTTTTCATGAAAAGGGTTATATCCATCAGCTTCATCGCAAGTCTTCTGGTTGTTCTATGTTATCTGGGGTTTACCGCGCTCTCTTTCATGCACTACCCTCTGCCCTATTCCCCAACAAAGAATTGGCTTAGCGACCTGGGCAGTATCGTCCTTAATCCTAAGGGAGCAATGTTATACAACATTGGAGTTAAATTAACCGCAATGTTTCTGATGCTGTTCTTTCTGGGGCTAACCAGGTTGAAGATTGACAACAAAAGAGTACAAACCATCATGCTTTATCTGACACAGGTTTGTGGGCTAAGTGGAGCATTTTGTATGTTGATGAGTGCAGTATTCCCAATCAACTTTTTCCAGACGCACTCTTTCTGGTCCACCTCTTTGTACATTTTACTATCTACTTCATTTGTATTTTTGGCTGCGGCGCTGCGATACTACCCAATGGTTCCAAGAGGATTGCTAATCCTGGGTATATTGACCGCGATCATGGTCAACCTGACGAATATTCTACGGACTGCCTATATTCTGGAATGGATCACAACTTTCCTGTTTCTTGCTTTTGTCAGTCGGGTGGGTATTGATGTAAACGACTGGAGTCTGGCCCCCATACCATTATACAAGGCTAAGGAATTTCTATGGAAACCACAATTTCTTCCACTCAAACCAAAATCCGCAAGCCGATGGTAGCGGTGATGGCCTCGTGCAATTTCCGCATGCTCTGGTTGGGACAGAGCACATCACTGCTGGGAGACCAGTTCTACCTGATCGCCATGCCCTGGCTGGTGTTACAACGCCCCGGCGCCCCGCTGCCGGCTATGATGAGGTCATTAACAAAAATTGTTGGGCAGCAAGAAAGTCCCGACAGGCAAGAGACAAAAAGATGAACTCGTTCAAATCAAACGAAATAACCGGAACCGTCGTATTTCAATCGATTAGCCTGAACCTCTCCATCGTGGTATGTGACCAATTAGAAAAGGCTGGCTATCCGGCCAACCTGGAGAAAGTCGACAGCGGTTTTGCCGTCCTCGTCCCTCCTGAAAAAGCGGCCGAATCACGTTGGTTGATAACCGGGCATCCTAAAAAGCGTGAAATTCTTGTCTGATTCCTTCTTAGTGAAGGCATTGAGCCTGGGCGACTGCGTCGGCCATGCTCAATGACAATCCTCAAAAAGTTCATCACCATAAAGGAGATCAAAGGATGGACATCCAAGCTCGTACCCGAAACAATTATTTGGACTGGCTGCGTGTACTTGGGATCTTGTTCGTGTTCATCTATCACACGAACCGGCTCTACAACATAGAAGAGTGGATCGTTAA
>DATKKB010000103.1:0-14712 GCA_035543095.1 Anaerolineaceae bacterium
GGGAGATGTTGCGGAAATATCGTTATGAAACGGAGGGTGAAAATGCCTGATCAAATGAGCAATAAACTGGGCGCCTACCTTGACGGTGAGCTGGACCGGCAAGGCCAAATCGAAATGGAGGCTCACCTCGAAACCTGCCAGGCCTGCCGGGATGAGCTGGAAGAGCTGCGCCGGCTTTCACTCCTGCTGCGCGCCGCCCCGCAGCCCGATTTCACACCGGCCCTCGACTTCAAGGCTCAGTTAATGCTGCAGCTCCCCCGCCGGGCTGAGGCGCAGCCCCCGCGCCGATATGGGCTGCTGCTCGGGATGGCGCCAGCCCTGGTCCTGGCTGTCTGGATTTTTCTCCAGGTGGCACTGGGCCTTTCTACACTGGTTTCGCTTGCCAACCAGGCCGGATTCCTGGACGGCTCAGCACCCTGGGCCGCCAGCAACCCGCAGCAATTGCTGTGGTTCACCGCCGCTCAGGCCACGATTGGCGGCATATTAGGCCTGGGAGGACAGGCCGTCCTCAAGTTCTTCAATGATGCCGGGCTGTTCGCCCAAAGCCTGGCTATCCCTCTCCTGTTGCAGATTGGGGCGGCCGTACTCTACGGAGGCGCCCTGCTCCTGGTATGGCACTACAAGGTGGAACCGTTGTGGACCTCATCAATTGAAGGGTGATCCTCCATCAAAGAGGAATCTTCGAGAAATTTATTATTCAAACATAATCTAGAAAGGAACTGTACGATGATAAACATCGGAAAAATTCTCAAGCGATCCTGGCAAATCCTTTGGAACTACCGGATTCTATGGATCTTTGGCGTCTTGCTGGCTCTGACCGGTGCCGGCAGCAACCCCAGCAGCAACCCCGGCAGCAGCCCCCAGACACCTCAAAACAGCACCACCAATTACCCAGGCGCTCTCCCTGAAGGCAGCCCCGAATGGGTGCGCCAGCTCAGCCAATGGTTCGTTCAAGATGTGGAACCACTGTTCACCCACCCCCTGGAGCACGTTGGGACGATCTTGGCGATCGCAGGAATTTTTTTCCTGATCATCCTCGTCTTGAGTGCTCTCGCCGCCATCGTACGCTATCCTACGGAGACTGCCGTCTTCCGCATGGTGGATGAATACGAGCACAGCGGCAAAAAGATGGGCTTCCGCCAGGGCTGGAAGCTGGGCTGGACGCGGCGGGCCTTCCGCCTGTGGCTGATCGATCTGGTTCTGGCAATACCGGCGCTTGTGTTCGTGTTGTTGATCGCAGGGGCTGGCTTGATCGCTTACTTAAGTGTGTCCTCCACCTACCAGGTGACCAACGCGGTTGGCGTGGTGGCTGCCATCGGCCTGGGATTCGTGAGCCTCTTTTTCTTGATCGTGGTGTCGGTGTTCCTCAACCTGCTGCGCAACTTTATGGCGCGCGCCGCCGCCCTTGAAGGCCTGGGTGTCAATGAGTCGATGCAATATGGCTGGGCTATGTTCAGGCGAAACTGGAAGAGCGCCGGGCTGATGTGGCTGGTGATGATCGGCATCTGGTTCGGCATCGGTATTGTTGGATTGATCGTGTTCTTCCTGCTCATTCCAGCTTACCTGGTCATGCTGATACCGGCTGCGATCGCCGCCATCCTACCCGGCCTGATCGCCTTCGGGGTCACGAGCATTTTCGCCAGCAGTCCGCTGGCCTGGATCATCGCTTTCCTGGCTGCCGCGCCGTTCTTCTTCATCATCCTGTTTGCCCCGTTGTTAGTGTTCTTAGGCTGGTACAAGATCTACGAGTCGAACGTTTGGACCCTCACTTACCGTGAAATCAAGGCCCTGGAAAGCCTGTCGGCGCCAGCCTCGCCGGTCGAAGGCGCTCAGCGCACCGAAAATAACCCGGCGTAGAAGTTCATGCGTCATCCGTGAATTATAATAACCTGGGTCGTATATCCGGAAAACCATTCCTGGTGCGCCTGATGGTTGAGGGGCTGCTAAAAACCAAACATACCTTACCTGGAAATGACATAGCCGGGCGGGTTGAAGCGGTTGGCAGAAACGTAACGCAGTTTAAATGCTCGGCCTTGACCGGCTTGCCATAGGTAAAGTTGGCAAAGTAATCGAACCCGTCTTGTCTGGCGCTTTCCTGAGGATCAACATTAACAAATCTTCCATGAAGGAAAACGAAAGGTTAATCTTTTATTGACCAGAAATTAAAAGTTGTTTGTTACATTAATAATGATCTTTTTGACTGGATTGCTCTTCGTATTTTCTGTAAAATGTGGAGTATCCCTGCATTTTATAGAAAAAAAATGGCAATCTTTTTGATGAAACTAACAGGGAGAACAATGGGATTTGCGGATTTGCACATTCATTCAATTTACAGTTATGATGGCACAAGTTCTATTTCAGCAATTTTAAAATATGTAGCCGATTGCACAGACCTGGATGTGATTGCAATCACCGACCACGATGCGATTGATGGGGGAAAAGAAGCAGTGCAACTGGCGCCTGCTTATGGTGTGCAGGTCATTCCTGGCTGCGAAGTCTCGACCGTCGACGGTCACCTGCTCGCTCTATTTATCGACCGGCCCATCCAGGCCGGTCTTTCTTTGGCTCAAACAGCGCTCCGGATCGGCGAACAAGGCGGGATATGCATTGCTGCTCACCCGATGGCGCGGGGAACCAGCAGCCTGCGGTTCGATACGATTCAGAGTGCCCTCCGTCAGCCTGGAGTCGACAAGGTGTTACTGGGGATAGAAGCATTTAATGGCGGCCTGGTGTACACTCGCCGCAACCCCCAGGTTGAAGAAAACGCCAGGAGATTACCTTTAGCCCAGATAGGAGATAGCGACGCGCATGTGTTGCAGATGATCGGCCAGGGGTCAACCGAATTTGATGGGAATTCGATCCGTGATCTTCGGATTGCCATCACTCAATGCGCCACGAGGACACGCAAAGGGATAGGCCTGAATGGGTTAGGCTTGATACGTAGTTATTTGCCGAATTACCTGCTGCGCAAATTGGGTTGGGTTGCATACAACGACAATCCCAATTCTCCCCTGACGTATACCCGCATGGTGCGAGCAATGGGTCAACATATGGCTCTGCCGGTTCATTAGTCCAAATATCAGAGGTAGCCGGATGACCGCCAACATTTTATTGATTTGCGGCTCGTTAAATCAAACTACAATAGTACATAAAATTGCAGCGAACCTGACCGAATTCAATTGCTACTTTACCCCTTTTTACGCGGATGGAATCTTAAGTTTGGCCGGTATGGCCGGGTTAGCCAATTTTACGATCCTGGGGGGGCACCACCGGCGAGAGACTGAGGCCTACCTGAAAAAACATGGCCTGCCGGTGGATTTTGGTGGCCAAAGCCATTCTTACGATGCAGTCATCACCTGTACCGATCTGATCGTCCAAAAGAATATTCGGGGAAAACCCCTGATCCTCGTCCAGGAAGGTATGACCGAAGAGGAGAATTTTCTTTATCACCTGGTGCGCGCCTTGAGACTGCCGCGTTTTTTGGCCAATACCGCGGCAACCGGCCTTTCCGACGCTTACAGTGTTTTTTGTGTTGCCTCGCCGGGGTACCGCGACCTGTTCATTCGCAAAGGTGTGAAACCTGAAAAAATCGTAATTACCGGGATCCCGAATTACGACAATGCTGCTCATTATCTGAACAACGATTTTCCTTTACATGGTTATGCCCTGGTTGCGACGTCGAGCATTCGCGAAACCATGAAATTCGATAATCGGGAACGATTCCTCCAAAGTGTCAGGGAAATTGCGGGTGGGAGGAAGATTATTTTTAAACTCCATCCAAATGAGAATTCCTCCCGGGCGCAAAAGGAAATTCGTAAATACTTTCCGGATGAGCTTATCTTCGTAGATGGGAATGTGCACCACATGATCGCAAATTGCGACGTTTTAATCGCGCAAAACTCATCGGTTGTTTATACTGGGCTGGCGCTCGGCAAAGAAGTTCATTCTTACCTGGATGGGGCGTTACTGCATAAACTGCTGCCGGTCCAAAATGGCGGTAAATCGGCTGAAAGAATTTCTGAAGTCTGCCGCCAGCTCATATTTGCTCCTTTGACAAAGACCAGGTGGAATGAGGTAAAAAATAAGCTTCAATTAAATTGGGAAGCATGAGATTCACATTTTCGTTCCATTTATAAGCTGCACCTTTTTATATTGGCTCAGTCAGGCATCTTAACTCGTGATAAAATTCAGCATGCAAGCATACAAATAGCTTAATATCTTAAGAGAGCCACTGGCGGGTAAAGAGACAGGAAGTTGGTTCGCAAGGTTCGAGGAGCGTGCTGAATGAAAACCCTGCTGCTGATGCGCAATGCAAAATCGAGTTGGAAAGATCAAAAACTGGCTGATATCGACCGTCCCCTCAATAAGCACGGCGAGCATATGGCGTCCATGGTAGGCGAATTTCTAATCGAAAAAGAACTCGTCCCGCAATTGATCATTTCCTCATCGGCTTTGCGCGCCCGGAAGACGGCCGAGTTAGTCGCTGCGGGAGCCGGGTACACCGGTCAAATCCAATATCTCAGCAGCCTGTACATGGCAGAGTTCGCGACCTATCTGGGAGTTCTTTCAGCCACTAGCGATGAATTTGAGCGGGTGTTGGTGGTTGGCCATAACCCCGGCCTGGAAGCTCTTTTACAAATCCTCAGCCGGCGGATCGTGGCGCTGCGGTCGGCCTCAGTGGCCTTTGTCTCACTTCCGCTCCGGAGCTGGAGAGATTTGAACGCTAATGTGGAAGGTGAGCTGATTGAATTTATCGCCGTGGTCGAAGCAGCGCCAGTAGTACCAATAGAGAAGGCCAAAGAAAAGAAGAAAAGCAAGAAAACGTAAAGAAGGCAAAAAAAGACGATATCAGGGGCGAGAAAAAAGCCAGCGAGAAGGAAGAAAAGAAAGAAGACGAGAAAGTCGAGAAAAAAGGTAAAAAGTGAGGTCTTCTTCATTTCCAACCAGGACATCCACATTTTCCACGATACGCTGAATGACCGATTGGGCGCACGCCGGGCATCTTTAAAACCATGGGAGCGGTCGCGACCGACTCCGGTGTGTACAGCCCGGCGACCGAATTTTTATCCCTCGCCGCTGCGGATTTAATATTCCAACGCGCCCTGAAAGGCAAAGCCTCCCCCGCAGATGGGAGGCAGTTCACAGCCCACATGTTGTGTGAGCTGGCGCGCATGAGCACGGAGGATGGTGATGCAGATTCACGCTGGCGTCTTCCGTAACCATAACCCTCAAGTATTCGAGCGCTTTGGCGCCGACCTCGGTTTCGATATCCCGGTCAGGATTGAATTTACCAACAACCTGCGCTCGCTGCTGGAACAGTTTGGCAATCATTCAAAATTCACCCTGCTCTTGTTCACGATTGATGAGACTGCCTACGCTCGCGAGCTGGCTCCCCTGGCCGGGGCGTATCCGGCGGTCAAACTTGGGCCACCGTGGTGGTTCAATGACTCGTGGAACGGAATGCGCCGCTATTTCGACCAGGTGATGGAAACCGCCGGGATCTATAACACGGCCGGTTTCAACGATGACACGCGTGCCTTTCCATCCATCCCGGCCCGGCACGATGTCTGGCGGCGAGCTTAAGCCAACTGGCTGGCTGGCTTGGTCGTTCGTGGACTGATCGATCGTGATGAAGCGAGCGAAATGGCTGCGGAGCTGGCCGTAGGCCTGGCTAAAAAGGCCTACCGGTTGGGATGAATGCACGCCTGGCGCGAAAAACCATCCCAACGAGTGCTATCTTGCGTCCCGCCGATCTGCGACGAGCTGTGTATGGCCGCTAAAGCCATCTATAAATGGAGCCGGCCGTTGCCATCGGCGGCGAGGTCATTATTTATGCCCGTTACCTGGCTGTAGTTAGCAAGGTGCATGGCAAATATATCTACGAGATCGGCTACCACACTCTGCCTTATTTCCTGAACAATTAGGAGCGGTTCAGGCATATCCCGCCGGGCGTGCTGGCGCACAGCGCCCACGGGCGCGGATCCGGGCTGATGGAAAACGGGATCGAGAAACCCAAATTTTTTTTGTTATGCTTTATTTGTGCGGAATTTTAGCAAGGCATACAACGGGCAAAAACCCACAACACCCGTCAAAAGTGAAATCGCACCCACCGCTAAAAGCACAATTCCAAATCCACCGGTAACAACGCCCACAAAATAAAGGGCTAACAATACTATGCCCAACACAACCCGGATAATCCGGTCCAAACCCGATTCATTTGCTTTCATTTCAGCTCTCCTTGAGGATTGAACATAATTACTTTTTTCGCTTTCATCCTCTTAGATGGGGTGACTCGTAAAAAGTTACAGGCAATTCACAATTTGCGAAGAGACCTATTATCGTTGGCGCAAAGTTTATGGTGGATTGAAAATCGATCAGTCGCACCGGCTGCGGGGACTTGAACAGAGCTGCGAATTCGAAAGTATATTCAGGCGAGCAGCTCCATTTCGACTGCGTTCAGGACCATGTCTGCCGCATGAAGGTTTTCGGACTGGTGCTGAGGGTTGAAGACATCGGTTTAATCATGACTTGGGTTACAATTGTCCTTTCTATCTCATGCTTCTGGAGTCTGCCATGTCCCCTAACCCTATTTTTCCAACCCGAAGCCTCGGTAAAACCGGGATCCAGGTCTCTCCTATCGGTCTGGGCGTAATGGAGCTCTCCGGCGGAGGCGGCCTGGTAGGGATAGCCTTCCCCAACATTCCCCAGGCTGAGAAAAACGCCATCATCCAGGCCGCCCTGGATGGCGGGATCAACTGGTTTGACACGGCGGAAATCTATGGGGCCGGCCTTTCGGAGCGCTCCCTGGCGGCCGGCTTGAAGGCCTCCGGCAAGCATCCTGGAGACGTGGTGGTAGCCACCAAGTGGTCCCCGCTCTTCCGCACGGCCGGCAATATCCCGCATACTATCGCCGACCGCCTGCGCAACCTGGATGGTTTCCCGATTGACCTGTACTACATTCACAACCCCCGCAGTTTTTCTTCCCCGGAAGCCGAAATGAACGCCATGGCAGACCTGGTGGAGGCCGGCAAGATTCGCTCGGTGGGGGTCAGCAACTTCGGTCCGGAACGAATGCGCAGGGCTCATGCCGCTCTGCAGAAGCGCGGCCTGCCCCTGGCGGCCAACCAGGTCCAATACAGCCTGCTGCATCGCAAGATTGAAACAGACGGCACCCTGGAAACCGCCCGTGAGTTGGGGGTCACCATCACCGCCTACACGCCTCTGGCTTTAGGGCTGCTGACCGGCAAGTATCACAAGGATCCCGGGCTGCTAAAAAACAAAATGTTTTACTGGCGCGGCCAGATTCAGCGCCAGTTGGAAGCCAGCCGGCCCCTGGTGGCAGCCCTGGAAGAAATTGCCGCTAAATACCAGGCCACGGCTGCCCAGGTGGCCCTCAACTGGCTGATTTGTTTCAACGGAGATGCGGTAGTCACCATTCCTGGCGCTACCAAAGTGCAGCAGGCTGCCGATAACGCTGGCGCCATGCGGTTCAGGCTGTCGGAAGCCGAGCTGGCCCGCCTGGACGAGCTTTCCCGCTCTTTCCGTTGAAAATCTGAGATTATCCGAATCGATCCTGCTTGCCTGGCCGGTATTGGTCGAAAAATGTCGATACCCACCTCGCATTAAAAAGATCGGGGGCGGACTGATGGCGCGGATCCAGACCTCTTACTCAATATCCACCGGACAGACAAACACCCTGTCTGCCACAGGAGTTTTCTGGTCACCTGTGATGCCAAATCCCCCTTCGCAGCGAATATCAGTCGAAGACGATCCAACCATCACTTTGATGAACCCGCTCTCGACGACCAGGTTCATATCCTGATCGTAAAAAGCGAGCTGGTTTACAGGTAGGTGAAAGATCACCTTGCGGTTCTCGCCCGGCTGCAGCTCCAGGCGGACGAATCCTTTCAGTTCTTTGACTGGGCGCGGCACGCAGGCGTGCTCATCGCAGACGTACAATTGCACCACCTCGTCTCCGTCCAATTGCCCGGTATTCTCGACCACCACCTGTACATCCACCGTTTCACCGGCTCTACATTCATTGCAGGAGATTGAAAACTTTGTATAGTCGAACGCCGTGTAGCTGAGACCATGCCCGAAAGGAAACAATGGGCTTGAAACTTCGCTCACATAATCCGTATACCAGTACGATTTACCGCCGGAAGGCTTTTGATTGTAAAAGATTGGCAGCTGGCCCACGTGTCGCGGGAAGGTGAGGGGAAGCTTTCCGCCAGGATTCGCATAGCCAAAGAGAATTTCGGCTACGGCTGGGCCGCCAGCTTCACCGGGCAGCCAGGCTTCGAGAATGGCAGAAGCCCGCTCAGCCAATTCCGGAATAGCGAGCGGTCTGCCATTGATCAGGATAATTACCACCGGCTTTCCGATATCCAGGACAGCCGTAGCCAGCTCATTTTGAGCTCCGGGCAGGCGCAGGTCAACACTGTCACGCGTTTCGCCGGTGCTGCAATCTGGAACCAACCCCGAACGGTCTCCCAGGACAAGGACGACGGCATCCGCCTCGTTCGCTGCCAGGACCGCGCTTTCGAAACCGGAGCGATCTTTGCCCAGGATGTCACAGCCCCTGGCATAAAGGACCTGTGTGGCAGGGACAGCCTCCCGGATGGACTCAAGAATGGTAGGAACCTTGACTGCATGGGAGTTGATCACCGAAGGATCGATCCCTTTAAGAGCAGATTCTGGCGGGGCAATCGATAGCATATATTCACGCATGGCAGTATATGTATAGTCCCCCAGCAGATTCCGCCATTCATCGGCATTCGGTCCGATCACAGCCAGCTTCGAAAGGGTTTTCGGAAGCGGGAGTGTGCCATTATTGGTCAGTAAGACCATGCTCTGGCGTGCGATTTGATGAGCCAATTTCCGCTGTTCGGGTGTGTCAAACACCTCCAGCACCCGGCCTTCATCCACATACGGATTCTCGAATAAACCAAGCTCGAATTTCTTTTGTAAATGGCGCGAAACTGCCGCATCGATTGCTTCAAGGTTGACGCGGCCGTTTTCCAGAGCTTCCGTGAGGCCTTCGCGGTAACAGGCTGGAGCAGGTAATTCCACCTCGATCCCGGCGTTAAGGGCCATGGCGGCGGCGGAACTTTTATCTGCGGCAACGCGGTGGTAGCTCTCAAGCATTAAAATCGCTTCATAGTCCGAGACGATCAATCCTTCGAAACCGAGCTGGCTGCGTAACAGACCAGTAAGAATAGGGCGCGAGGCCGCTACGACTTCGCCGTCGATTTCCGGATAAGAATTCATGATCGAATGCAGCCCGGCGTCGCGAATGGCTGCCTGGAAAGGGGCCAGGTAAATATCCCAGAGCTCGCGTTTGCCGAGATGCACCGGGGCGCAGTTCTGCCCCGCCTGGGTCAGGCTGTGCCCGATGAAATGTTTGCCGGTGGCCATCACGCCGCCCTCTGTGAGACTCTCCCCCTGCAAGCCACGGATATAGGCCGCCCCAAATTGGCTGATAAGAGTGGGGTCTTCGCCGAAGGTTTCTTCGATCCTCCCCCAGCGGGCATCGCGTCCCACATCCAAAACCGGCCCCAGGCCCTGATGGGCGCCGACGCGGCGCATTTGGGCACGGATAACATTGGCCATTTGCTGTGCCAGCTCAGGCTGAAAAGAGCTCGCCATGCCCAGCATCTGCGGAAAGACGGTTGCCCCTAAGGCCATATACCCGCAGCAGCATTCCTCGTGGACGATGGCCGGAATTCCCAGGCGTGTCTCGGTGGTAAGGTAGCGTTGAATCATGTTGACAGCTTTTGCGCTCGAAAGCGGGTCGAACGCTGATCCGCCCCCGGCCCGCGTGATCTGACCGATTCCATTGGAAAGCAAGTCCTTGATTTTTTCAGGCGCTAATTGGTGATTTGCGTCGAGTAAGTCGAACATCCAATAGGAATAAATTTGGGCGAGCTTCTCATCCAGGGTCATCTGGGCGAGCAAACTGGCCACGCGCCTGGAAATCGGAAGAGTGGCATCACGATATGACATTATCGAATAACTCCTTGTAAGGGTCATCAGGGTGATACATGTACGTTTTGGCCCATTTCCATCTCCCGGCATCAGCCTTTAAGGGCGCCGGCTGTTAAGCCCGATACAATCTGGCGTTCGGCAAACAGGTAAAAAATGATCGCGGGTAATGCGGACAAGGTCACGAAAGCCGCGGTCAGCGCCATATCTGAGCTATACTGCCCCTGGAATTGCATGGTGCCGAGCGGCAAAGTCCAGAGGGTATCCCGATTTAGAAGAACCAGGGGAGTCAGTAAATCATTCCAACTGACGATCATGGTCAATGCGCCAATGGCTGCCAGGGCCGGGCGCTCCAGGGGGAGCAAGATGCGCCAGAAAAAGCCAAATGCGTTACAGCCATCGATGTAAGCCGCATCCTGCAATTCCATCGGAATCGAGGAGAAGAACCCGCGCAGGATCAACATATTTTGGGAAATTCCAAAGGCAGTCTGCACCAGGATCACCGCCAGGAGGCTGTCGATCAATTGCATCTGACGAACCACAAGGTAGACCGGCATGATGGCAACGGTGATCGGGAACATAAGACCCAGGGTAAGAAAGTTGAAAGCCAGGTCCTTGCCGCGGAACTGCATGCGCGCAAACACAAAAGACGCCAGGCTGCAAACGATCAGCACACCCGCCGTCGACCCCACCATGGTGATCAGGCTGTTGCCCAGCATGGTCCAGAACGAAGAAGTCTGCAATATTTGAGCGTAGTTCTCCCAATGGGCTGGAATTGGGGGGGTATAGGGATGTGAAAACATCTCGCCGCGCGTCTTCAGGGCGCCAAAGACCATGATCACGATGGGCACCACAATGATCAATGTGATAATTGAAAGCACAAGGTACTGGAAGAACCTGGGCAGCTTCTTTTTAATCGCGTTTCTTCTAAGAGGATACGTGGTTGCCATGTGGGTCTCTTTCTACATGCTGCCGAGATAATCAGGCTGGCGGGCAAGCCGCAGGAACAGGACTGAAAAGATGAGGCAGATTGCCAGCATGACGAGCGCCACTGCCGAGCCGTACCCCAGCTGGAAGCGGATAAAAGCGTAACGGTACATGTAGGTGGCCATCACTTCACTGGCGTTGGCGGGCCCGCCCGTGGTCATAATCCACACCAGGTTGAACTGAGTCAGCGAGCCTAAAACGGATAGCTGGACGGTGGTGCGGATGGTGCTGCCCAGCAAGGGGATGATAACATTCCGGATAGTCTGCCAGCGGTTGGCGCCATCGATCATGGCTGCCTCTTCGATCTCCCGGGGAATGTTTTGCAGCCCGGCCATGTATAACAGCATGTGCAGCCCAAAATATTTCCAGGTGAGGACGACAAAAACGCAGCCCATCACCTGGCCCATATCGCCCAGAAAATTTTGCGGCTGGACGCCCGGAATAAGGATCAAAAGTGCGTTGATGAAGCCGCGGTCCGGGTCTGGGCTGAAGAGGCTCATCCAGATGATGGCTGTAATGACCTCTGAAATGATATATGGCATGAAAAAAATGGTCCGAAAAAACGCCCGGCCGGGCAGGTCACGCCCCACCATGATGGCCAGCGTCAGGGCCAGGGGCAGCTGGATGGCGAGGGAGAGCACCACGATCAGGAGACAATTCTCAACCCCCTTGATGAAAACTTGATCTGTCAGGATTTGCTTGAAATTATTCAGCCCGACAAAATCAGTGGCGGGTCCCAACCCGTTCCAGTTGAACAGGCTGAAATAGCCGGCTCGAAAAATGGGATAAATAATGAAAAGAAGGAAAACAATAAAAGACGGCAGTAAAAATAAAAAAATGGTCAGGCGGTCTTGAACCTGGCGCGGAGGGCTATTGAACTGTTGCTGTTTCAATAGATCTCTTCTGACCTGGGGTATATCCATGAATCCTCTCTTTTTCCTATAAATAACGAAACAACCGGGATACTGTAATTTTAGCAATAATTTTCAGTGATAGTCATAAGCTGGGCAGGCTGCTGCCGACCACGCAAAGAAAACAAGCTGAGTTTTAGAAAATGCGAAGCATTTTCTAAAACTCCCCCCTCGTATCAAAAAGATAAATAAATTCAATGGGGGTTGGGTTTTTCACCCAACCCCCACAACTTCGAAGAATCTGGCTTACTTACCGAAGACCTGCTTGGCTCCGTCTTCAATGGCCTGGGCCACCTGCTCAGGCGTCTTGGTGCCCGCGAAGAGACCGGCAACCGCGTCATTGATGATGGAACCCATCGCTGAAGGCATGTACTGATCGTAGTATAGCTGGAAGTAGTTGGCAGCCGCGAAGCCCTTCTGGACCAGGATCATGTTGGGATCCTTCAGGCCAGCCTCGCCGCCCTTGACGACCGGGATGCCAGCAGCAATCTCTGCCACCCGCTTCTGCTGATCAACGGAGGTCAGGTACTTGACGAAGTCAACCGCTTCGGGTGAGGCATTCTTGCCAAGGGCAAAGCCATTGCCGCCGCCCATGGCATCCGTCAGGGCGCCAGCGCCTCCCTCAACGGCCGGGAAGCTGAAGAAGCCCAGGTTGGCAACGCCCTTCTTATCGGCAGCCTGGCCAGCTTCGGTGGAAGGAGCCCACTGGCCTGAGAGCTCCATGGCAGCCTTGCCGTTGCCGAAGGTGCCCTGCATCACATCATGAGAGGCGCCCAGGAAGCCGGCCTGGAAGGGCTGGAGAGCGATCAAATCCTTCAGCTTCTTGCCCGCGTCGACGAAGCAGGGGGCTGTGAAGGAAGCCGTGCGGTTGGCCGCCGCCAGGAAAGGATCCTTCCCGCAGATGCGCGTAGCGAGATACGACCAGATGTGCATACCGGTCCAGGTGTCTTTCTCGCCCAGGGAGATGGGGGTAATGCCGGCAGTCTTCAGGGCCTTGACATCCGCGAGAAGCTCCGTCCAAGTTGTCGGAGGTTGGGCAATATTAGCCTTGGCGAACAGGTCCTTGTTATACCACCAGCCGACCATGCCCATATCCCATGGCACGCCGTAGTTCTTGCCGTTTAAGGCATAGACTGCCAGCGCCCCGGGGGCGAACGTGTTGCGCCAGGCGCCGCCACTTGCATCCAGGTATGAGGTGATATCCAGGAGCAAGCCAGCGTTAGCCTGGTCATTCATGACACCTCCGCCCCAGCTCTGGAAAATATCGGGGGGCGTGCCGCCCTGCATGACGGTGGTCAGCTTGGTCTTAAAGGCCTCATTTTCCAGCACCGTGATGTTGATCTTCACGTTAGGATGGGCAGCCATATATTCATTGGCCATGGTCTGCCAGAGGGCTTTGCCCGGATCCACGGTGGTAATATGCCACCATTCAATTGTGACCGGCTTGAGGGTGGGGGTGGGAGGCACAGCCGTGGGGGGCACAGCGGTGGGAGGCAGAGCAGTTGGCGGAACAGCAGTTGGCGGAACGGCAGTTGGGGGAACCGCTGTAGGCGGTACTGCTGTAGGTGCGACCGTGGCAGCGGGCGCGCAGGCCGCCAGTGCGAATACGGCGATCAGCATCATGCTGAATGTAACAAAAAGTTTGCGAGCCATGCTTATTCTCCTTCCTAATTTATCGAATTCTTGAATTTATAGACAAAAGAAACGATCGGAAGTAGTCTTCTGAGTGGCACCTCCTGTTAATTAACCAACATATTTGGGGACAGTAAAGAAATTGGGCTCATTTCATTTATCTTTTCGGGGAGCACTGCAAGAATCGCGCACCACCAGCTGGGTTGGCAGCTCAATTCGCTCGGCTTCTTTTTCGGGGTTTTTCAGCAGATCGAGCAGCATCTGGGTGGCCACCCGTCCCATTTTCTCTAGGGGTTGGTTGATTGTGGTCAAAGTGGGGCGAATCAAAGAAGCTTGCGGGATGTCATCAAAGCCAATTACAGAAACGTCCTCTGGCACTCGCAGCCCACGGTTACGGATTGCATCCATGGCGCCCATTGCCATGACGTCATTCGATGCAAAAATGGCGGTAGGAGGTTCAGGCAGGTCCAGCATAGCGGAAGTCCCGGCAAAGCCATCCGGTTGAAAAAAGGTCCCCGTATAGATCAATTCTGGCTTTTCCGGGATATGGTAAGTTCGAAGAGCCGAGCGATAACCCTCAAGGCGATCCAGGGCGCAACCGAGGTCCATCCAGCCGGTGATGAAACCGATGCGCTGATGACCGAGTTTGATCAGATACTCGGTGGCAGTAAAACCTCCCTGCCAGTTCGTCGCCCCCACGGCGGGGCAGTCCTTGCCAATTCCCTGGTGGTCGATCAGGACGAAGGGAAAATTGCGCTGGGTCAGATTACCGATGAAATCAGCGGGGTTGCGGGGTAAAACCAGCAAGAGGCCATCCACCATGCCCGTTGCCAGGTTTGCGACAAAATTGGCTTCCTTACTGGCTGTCCGATGGGTGGTATATAAAATGAGATCGATGCCGCTCAAGCTCAGCTCTGCATCAATGCCGCGAATGATCTCTCCGATGTAGCCGGTTCCTAGGTCCGGTACCAGCACGCCAACGCTGTTGGATTTTCCGCCTGCCAGGCTGCGCGCCTGCCGGTTGGCAACAAATCCCAATTGTCGCATTGCTTGAAGAACGCGCTCACGCGTCTCATTTCGGACATGCTTATCATTATTGATGACGCGCGAAACCGTTCCAAACGAAACTCCCGCTTCAGCGGCAACATCCACGATGGTAACTTTTGAGGCCGAATTATTTCCCATTTTATTGTGTAAG
>DATKKB010000104.1:0-22809 GCA_035543095.1 Anaerolineaceae bacterium
CGGCTGCTGAATATGCCTGATGGCAATAATTCTGCCCTGGTACAGGGCCGGCGGCGGGTTGAATTGATCGAGTTCACACAGCAGGAGCCTTTCCTGCGCGCCCGGGCGCGCGTCATTGTCGAGCCTGGTGATGTGGATCGCCACACTGAAGCCCTTATGCGAACAACGCGTGATTTGTTTGAAAAATGCGTCCAGCTCGACCGCAGCCTGCCTGATGAAGCGCATTTATTCTCGATCAACATCACCGAGCCCGGTTGGCTGGCCGATATGGTAACGACGGCCATTTCGCTGCCCTTTAAAGAGCGCCAATCGCTTCTCGTTCTAATGGATCCGAAGGAACGCTTGAAACGGGTGAACTGGCTCCTGGCTCAGGAGCTGGACGTGCTCCAGCTCGAAGATGAAATTCAAACCCGTGTCCAGAGCGAAGTGGATCGCAGCCAGCGCGAGTTTTACCTGCGCGAACAAATGAAGGCCATCCAAACGGAGCTCGGAGAGGGCGACATCTGGTCGCGTGAGATCGCCGAGCTGCGTCAGAAGATTGAAAAAACTGATCTGCCGGATGAGGCGCGTGACACCGCCCTGAAGGAAGTTGACCGGCTTGTCCAGATGCCGCCGATGGCGCCCGAAGTAGGAATCATTCGCACATACCTGGATTGGATTCTGGACCTTCCCTGGATGAACGAGACCGAGGATAACCTGGATGTGATCCACGCCGCTCAGGTCCTGGAGCAATATCATTATGGATTGGGCAAGGCCAAGGACCGCATCCTGGAATATATTGCCGTTCGCAGTCTCAAACCTCGCAAGCCACGCCAGCCGATATTGTGCTTCGTTGGCCCGCCTGGGACGGGAAAGACTTCCCTGGGTCGCTCGATCGCGGAAGCCCTTGGGCGGAAATTCGTGCGCCTTTCCCTGGGCGGCGTCCGGGACGAGGCTGAAATTCGCGGCCACCGCCGCACTTACATCGGGGCTCTGCCAGGTCGAATCTTGCAGACTATGCGTAGGGCGGGTACGATCAATCCCTTGTTTATGCTCGACGAAATTGATAAACTTGGCGCTGATTTCCGGGGAGATCCGTCCGCAGCTCTTCTGGAAGTATTGGACCCCGAACAAAATTTTGCCTTTTCGGACCATTACCTGGAGCTGGCCTACGATCTTTCAAAAGTGATGTTCATTACCACGGCCAATTCCCTGGGGACCATTCCGCCGGCTTTATTAGACCGGATGGAACTGCTTGAATTCCCCGGATATATCGAAGAGGAAAAAGTGGAGATCGCTCGCCGATTCTTGATCCCGCGCCAGCTCGAAGAATCTGGATTGGAAGCTGCCGAAGTGCGCCTGCAGGATGCGGCCTTGAGCAAGATTATCCGCGAATATACCTACGAAGCCGGCGTACGCAACCTGGAACGCGAGATCGGGCGTATGCTGCGCAAGACGGCCCGTCTGAAGTCTGAAAAGAGGGTTTTTCCGGTAAACCTGACTCCCAAGAGTGTTGAAAAATACCTCGGTCCGCCTCAATTTTTTGAAACCGAGGCCGAACGCGAGGACGAAGTCGGCGTGGCCACAGCCATTGCCTGGACAGAAAACGGCGGGGATATTATGCCGGTTGAGGTTCTGATCCTCGAGGGCAAGGGCAATCTGCAGATTACCGGCCAAATCGGCGACGTGATGCAGGAATCAGCTCAGGCGGCTCTTTCATATCTTAAATCGCGCAGCCACGAGCTGGATATCAACAGCGAGATTTACGAGCGGCTGGATGTGCACATCCACATCCCAGAGGGATCGATCCCTAAAGACGGCCCCAGCGCCGGAATTACTATGGCGACTGCTTTAATCTCGGCTTTCACCGAGCGAGCCACCTACAAGGACGTTGGAATGACCGGCGAGATCACGTTACGTGGTAAAGTGTTGCCGATCGGCGGCGTGCGAGAAAAAGTGCTGGCGGCTCACCGGGCCGGGTTGAAAACAGTGCTGCTGCCTGCTCGCAACCTCAAGGACCTGATCGATGTGCCCAAAAAAGTCCTGGATGAGGTCAAAATTATCCCGGTAAAACACATGGATGAAGTCCTACAGGTAGCGCTCCATCCGGCAGTTCAAAAACCAGAAAAGCCTGCCAAACAAGCTAAAGAATAGGTACTTAAAACGAATTTTGGGGCCGGGTGGGGCAGCTTTGCTGCCCCAACCGGCCCCAAAATTCGTTTTGAATACCTATGTCTGGTTAAACCTGCGGCTCTTCAGCCGGTTTTTGCTGGGTTTTCTCCGTTTGCAGCGAGCGGATGCCATTCCTGACCTGGCCCAAAATCCGTTCCATTTCCATTTCCAGGCGAGTCAGGGTTTCCATTACGTATTCATCTGCTTCCCGTTTCGAAACATCGCACTCCGCCCGCGCCTGGGCAATAATTTGTTCGCCCCTTGCCTGGGCGGCCTGAACGATTGCATCCCGTTCAACCAGCGTTTCACTTTTTTCACGCGCTAATGCCAGTGTCCGGTTGACCTCTTCCTGGGCCTGTGCCAGGATGCGGTCCCGCTGGGCCAGGAGCTGCTGGGCTTTTTTGATTTCCTCGGGGATCGAGACGCGCATCTGGTCGATGATATCTAGCATACGATCTTCATCGACGACGACGCTATGGGTGAAAGGCACGGATCGACTTTCGTTAAAAAGCTCTTCCAATCGGTCTACAAGGTGCAATATATCCATACGATCCTCCGCGTATCAGGTTCAGTTTGTTGCAACAATCAAGCCAGATATATTTTCCTATAATATTCTTAATCTCGCAATGAAGTAATGGGCACAACCTGCTGCCCTTCGCCTAATTCTTTGAATTTCCGCCGTAAAGCAACCTCAACATGGGGTGGGACCATGCTGCTCACGTCCCCACCCAGGCTGGCAATTTCGCGTACGGTTGTCGAGGACAAAAATGTGTGCGCTTCATCAGTTATCAAGGCTACTATTTCAATTTCCGGCGCCAGTCGGTGGTTTGCCAGAGCCATGCGAAATTCAAACTCGAAATCCGAAAAAACCCGCAGGCCACGTACGATGACCTGCGCTCCGACCTGCTTGCTAAATTCCACCGTCAGGACGCGATAGCCGACCACCTTTATTTTAGGCTCATTTTCAAAAGACTGCCTGACTAAACCGATCCGTTCTTCCGGAGTGAATACGAGATTCTTGGCGGGCCGGTCAAAAACAGCCACGATCATCTCGTCAAAAAGCCGCGAGGCACGATTGACAATGTCAATATGCCCATAATGGATCGGATCAAATGTGCCGGGAAAAATGGCGCGAATCATTTTCAGTTATTATCTCCTAACTGATATCCCCTCGCCCGATACCCCAGAACTTTTGGAAAGTGGCGACAAGGTCGACATTTTCAGGATTGCTGAGGTCGGGGTCTCTGGCAAACAACGCCTCAGCCTGCTGGCGCGCCTTTTCAATCAGGCGCACGTCGCTCAAGTTAGCCATGCGCAGTTCGGCAAATCCCGCCTGGCGCGTGCCGAGGAAATCGCCGGGGCCACGTTGAGCCAGGTCTCGCTCGGCCAGGACGAAGCCGTCATTGGTTTCTTCCATGGCTGCCAGGCGTTCGTTCTCCAGCGCGTCTTCGGTCTCAGGGATGAGGAGGCAGTACGATTGGGCCGGTCCACGCCCGACCCGGCCGCGGAACTGATGGAGTTGAGCCAGGCCGAATCGGTTTGCGCCTTCTATCAACATCACGGTTGCATTCGGGATATCAACGCCAACCTCAACAACCGAAGTGGAAACAAGGATCTGGTATTCTCCGTCCCTGAATTGGCGCATCACGTCATCTTTTTCTTCCGGTTTCATTCTGCCGTGCAGGAGGCCTAGTAGGTAATGCGGGAAAATCTCTCGTTTCAAGCGCGCATGTTCTTCGACCGCAGCTTTGCCCTCATTATTTTCGCCAAGCTCAACCAGCGGATAGATAATAAACGCCTGTCGCCCGGAATCGATTTGCGACCGGATGAGCTGGTAAGCCCGTTCTCGTTCCAATGGGTGCAGCGTGTGGGTTTTGATCGGAATTCGGCCCACGGGCATTTCGTCCATCACCGAAATATCGAGATCCCCGTACACCGTCAAGGCCAGCGAGCGCGGGATAGGGGTGGCGGTCATGACCAAAAGATGCGGGTTTTCACCTTTAGAACGCAGGATTGCTCGTTGGGCAACCCCAAAGCGGTGCTGTTCGTCGACCACGACAAGTTGCAGGCGTTTGAAGGTGATCGGGTCTTCAAGCAAGGCATGTGTGCCGATCACCAATTTGACGCTGCCGTCGTTCAAGCCGGCCCGGATTTCCTCTTTTTCTGCGTCAGGCGTATCACCGATCAGCAGGCGAATTTCTCCCGGTTTGAGGAGTGAGTCGTTTACCAGCATGGGTTGCAGGCTGCGGTAATGCTGTTCGGCCAGGATGCTGGTAGGCGCCATTAAGGCTGCTTGTGAATCTTGCCTGGTTACAATTGCGATGGCCAGAGCAGCAATGACTGTTTTTCCGGACCCAACGTCTCCCTGAAGAAGCCGGTTCATCGGTTGCCCGGAGGCCAGATCCTTACGCATTTCGGTTAAAACTTTTTGTTGAGCCTGCGTCAAGGCAAACGGCAGGCATTCGATCTGTTCAGAAAGCCAATCGTCAGGCACTTCAAAAATGGTGGCAGTCGCTGATTGCCAGTTGCGTTTTTGACGCAGAACGCCGAGCTGTAAAAAGAAGATTTCATCGAACGCCAGCCGGTTGCGGGCGGCGTTCAGTTTTTCCAGAGAATCAGGAAAATGAACCTGCATTAAGGCCGCGGCAAGGCCGGGAAGGCCGGTCGATTGCTTGATGGCGTCGGGCATATAATCTTTGAGGCGTGGGGCCCAAAAGCTGACTGTCTGGTGCATCATCTTGCGCAAGGTGCGCTGAGTAATCCGACCGGAAAGGGGATAGACCGGTACGATCCGGTTCGTGTGCAGATGCTCCTGCTCCATAAATTCCCAATCCGGGTTATTCATCACCAGGCGGCCCAGGTACATGTCAATTTTGCCGGACACGACGATCTGCGTAGCGGATGGGATTCGGTTGGCGAGCCACGGCTGGTTGAACCAGGTCAGGCGCAGGGCGCCGGTTCCATCCGACAGGATGGCTTCAGTGATCTGGGTCTGTCCGCCGCGTATCGCTCGGCTGGCGATGGATTGAATCGTGCCAACTACGGTCAATTCCTCCCCAAATTGCAGCCGATTGATGGTTTTAAGCTGGCTGTAATCATCGTAGCGGCGCGGAAAATAATACAGCAGATCTTCCAGTGTGAACAAATTAAGCGCCTCGAATAACTGCGCATTTTTCGGGCCGATTCCATTCAGGACAGTCAAGGGCGCATATAAACCAACCGTCGTCATCGTTGCAGGCGGACGGGCTGTTACCGTGGTGGGTTGTGGTCTGTTTTGGGGTTGCTGGGCAGGCGGCGGGGTTGTACGGGGTGAAGACTGTTTCGCCTGGGGTTCAGGAATTTTCCTAATTGGGGGGGGCTCTTTTTTCTTGAATCTGGCCGTATTATCGGCCTGGATGAGTGCGGCGGAGCGTTTTAGGAGGTTTTGCAGCTCGTCGAGTGTTTGCGTCCGGCTGCTTTGATCTTGCGTCCGGTAGAGGTTGATTTTTTCGACGACCGTCTGGATAAGGCTGCCTTCCACTTTTGAGGATTGGGCTTCGTTTACCCAGGACGGTAGAAATTTCTCAAGTCCTCCGACTACTGCCTTGTTTTCAAAGCCAAGCTCAGCCTCCAATTTAAGGATCTTTTGTAATTTTTCAATCGATGATGGCATGAGTCAATTTTACTTTAAAAATCGTCCTTTTACCTGTTTTTCCGCCCCTGGCTTTCAACTACAAATAAACAAGTGGTTTGGGGACCAAATAGGGAGGCCATGGCTACGTTGATACTGTGTTCTGTGAACGGTGTTTTGGGAAAACTGTCCTGAGCATGCTCGCGCAGGAGGCGGCCGTCTTGCGAATTTGGCGAGATGCTCTGAACCAGGGCAATGTGTGAGAGGTGTTCGAACTCATCCAAAAACTCCTGGAACGAATCCAAAACCTGCCGGTGGTTGCGTACTTTTTCGAGGGGCGTCAAATGTCCCTCTTCGAGAGCAAACAAAGGCATCAAGGCCAGCATTTCGCCGACCATGGCCTGAGATAGATCGACGATGCCTGCCCGGTGTAAATAGGACAGGCCGGGCGTGCAAAAAATGGCGTATATACGCGGAATCAAACTGCGAACCAGGAGCTCAACGTCTGCAAAGGTTGCATTCTTCTGGATGGCTTCGACCGCGCTTTGAACCAGGAAACCAAGCCCGATCGAGCACGATTGAGAATCGATGACTTGAATCTGGACTCGCCCCGAGAAAGTTGTAAGAGCCTCTTTAACCTGCGCGAAAAAAGGGGTCAATTGGGATGAGGTTAAGATAGCCAGGATCCGGTCGCAGCTGTGTTCCTCTTCGATTTCGGCAAAGTAACCACGAATCTGATCGCCGGTCGGAATCAAGAACTGGGGGAAGTTGTTCGGGCGCGGAAACGCCGGCAAGTCGTTTGCTCTCAAATCCTTCCCTCCCTCAAAGATCTGCTCGTTGACCAGATAATTGTTGTTTATGATCCTGACCAGATGTCGCCCAAGGAAGGAGGGTTGCGGAAATTGGACGTAGCTGTCGGTTACAATACAGGTTGATCCCATACTATTCAATGGCAATGATGAACTGATAGTGCGGCTGCCCGCCATCATGTAGCTCGATCTCGTGCTTTGGATAGGCTGCCCGGATTTTGTCGACGATCGTGTTTACCTCATTCTTTGAAATATTATCGCCGTAAAACAAGGTGATCCTTTCTCGGTCCTCTGTATGCACCTTTTTCAACAGGCCAATACAGGCGTCTTCGAGATTCGAAGCAGATTCAACCACCTGCCCGTTATGCAGGCCGATCACTTCGCCTTGCTTCACGCTAACCCCGTTAATATCGACCGAGCGCGTCGCGATCGTAACTTCGCCTGTTTCGACGTCACCCAACGCTCGTACCATTTCCTTGGTGACCTGTTCGAAATCACCATCCGGTTCCAGGCGAAGCATGGCGCTCAAGCCCTGCGGAACGCTCTTGCTCGGCACAATGACCACTTTTTTCACGGTCATGCTTGCGGATGCCTGGGCAGCCAGGATGATATTCTTATTGTTTGGCAGAACGATCACGCGATCGGTCGGCAATTTTTCGATTGCCTGCAAGATTTCTTCGGTTGAAGGATTCATCGTTTGGCCGCCGCTCACGATAGCGGCAGCTCCCAGGCTGGCGAAAATCCGGCTGATGCCTACCCCGGGCGAAACCACGACGACTGCGATCTGGCCAGGTTCGACCGGAGCAAGCTGAAGTTTCGTGTGTTTGGTATGGTCCTGGGTAACCATTTGCGCAATCAAGTTTTCCATGCTCACTTTGGTAATTGTGCCGAGGCCCATGGTGTAATCAATCGGACGGTAGCGGTTCTCCGTCGGCACATGGATATGCATCCTGTAAATTCCATCTCCTTCGCCTACCTGGATAGAAGTCCCCATTTTGGAGAGGTCATTGTAAAAAGTTTCAAGATCGAGCGGGTTCGACGGCCGGAAATCAACCACCACCTCGTAATCCTGTCCTGGCTCTATTGATTCCATCGTTTCGCTGATATTCATTGCCGATAGCGGTTGCACGGTTGTGACGGGAGTCTCGAGCGGCAGATTCTTTAGATGCCTCAACATCCCCTCATAGATGTAAAACAAGCCCTTGCCGCCTGAATCTACAACACCGGCCTGCTTCAAGATCGGGAGAAGATCCGGGGTCCTCTTGACAGATTGGTCAGCTTCAGCCACGATCCGTTCCAGGATCATGTTCATATCGTCGGTCTCTGCCAGGGCGTTCTCGGCTGCCTGAGCAACATCCTTGGCGACGGTTAAAATGGTGCCTTCAACCGGCCGGACGACGCCCTTATAGGCCGTATTTCGGCCCTCGATCAGGGCTTTTATAAAAAGCTGAGCGTCCATTGTTTCCAGGCTGTCCAACCCGCGAGCAAAACCCCGGAAGAGCTGGGAGAGAATGACGCCCGAGTTGCCGCGGGCGCCCATCAGCGCTCCCTGGGCGATCATATGCGCCATTTTTCCAATATTTGCCTCGCCGGATTCAGAAATTTCGTTGTAGGCGGCCTGAAGCGTAAGTACCATGTTCGTGCCGGTATCCCCATCCGGTACGGGAAACACGTTCAGCGCATTTACAGTCTGCTGATTCGTTTTAAGCCAAGTCATACCAGCTTCGATTAATTGTTTGAGCCCCAGGCCGTCAAGCTGGCTAACCTTAGCCAGTTGGCGACCGGCTGCCGCAGAGGGGGGATTAAAATCACTCATGATTACTCCGTAAGAAAAGGTTCCGAAAAATCAGTCCGTATTGCTGATGCGTAAACCTCGCACGTGCACGTCTATATGCGTTACCGGTAAACCGATGGCCTTTTCCACCGAGTAGCGAACATTCTCCTGGACGCTGCGGGCGACCGATTTAATTCTTACTCCGTATTCAACCACAATGTAAAGATCAATCTGGATGGAATCATTCTCGAATCGCACATCGATCCCCAACGACGGATCCTTTACGAGCACTTGAGCCAGGCCTTCAGCCAGGTTTTTGGCTGCAAGTCCCACCACGCCGTATGATTCAATGGTTGATTGTGAAGCAATGGTTGCAATAGCGCGTGGTGAAACATATATATTTCCGAGTTGATTGTTTCGGTCGTTCATTCTAAATGCCCCTTCATATTAAAAAACAACCTTCCTTGTTGAAAGATACGGTGTATGGTAAAATACTTGCTCGTGCCAGCTACTGGGTTGGCAAGGAACTCAACGAGGTCTGGAAAGGAAATTAGCAATGGCAAAGTGCGAAAAATGTGGAAAAACGACATCTTTTGGCCATAACCGGAGTTTTTCATTGCGGGCTACCAACCGCGTTTTTCGCCCGAACCTTCAGCGTGTGACTGTAATGGAAAACGGGCGGCGAGTGAAAAAACTTCTTTGCGCCAAGTGCATCCGGACAATTGTGAAGACAGCATAAACCACGGTTATTTCCACAAAGATCGCAGCACAGGCTGCGATTTTTGTTTTAATCTACCTTTCTTCTTAGAGCTTGAACACCTGCAGCAATCCCGCCGGGGTGCTTGAAAATTGCAGTTGCAGAAACGATTGTGTTCGCCCCAGCCTCGAATACCTCCGGAAGAGTCTCCTCCGAAATCCCTCCATCGACCTCGATCCTGGCGTTTGAATGGTGCGATTTAAGCAAGGCATAGACCTGCCGGACCTTTGCTACCATTCCCGGGATATATTCCTGGCCTGAGTAGCCCGGGTTCACTGTCATCACGAGCACCATATCCAGCAAAGGAATAATCGATTCGATATGGCTGGCAGGCGTTCCGGGATTTAACGCAATAGATGCGTGGCAGCCCAGGTATTTGATTGTTTCGAGCGTCTTGTAAATGTGCGGCGTGTTTTCAATGTGAACCGTTAAATTGGAGGCGCCTGCCCGGGCAAAGTCCTCCAGGTGCCGGTCGGGGTGATCGATCATCAGGTGAACATCCAGGGGAAGCTGCGTGATCCGGCGGCATGTTTCAATGATAAATGGCCCCATCGTAATGTTCGGGACAAACGAGCCGTCCATTACATCGATGTGGATCCAATCCACTCCGCCTGCTTCGGCTGATCGGATCTGTTCGCCCAGGTTGGCGAAATCGGCGGAAAGAATTGAGGCTGAAATCAATATCTTTGACATGGCTCAATGTGGTGGATTAAGCGTGAACCAGATGTAAATCCAAAATGGAATTAATCCACCAGCCACCAACGCCGTCAGCAGCCCCAAGGCTATCGTGCCCCAATCAATTTCAGCCGGTGGCTCCTCTTCGACCGGCGGATTTCCAGTAAACGGATTGTGGGGAGGTAAATTGGGGCGGGTTGCTGATACGGTTGAGGCTTGCCTGACAGGAACGGTCGCGGTCAGGACGGTCGGAGTCTGGCTTGGAGCCTGGGCAGAAATGGGCGGGATATTGGCTAAAAAGGGATCTGCCTGGTGGCTGAAGTTGACCAGAATCCTCCCGAGCTGGTCCGCCGACCGATAGCGCGCCGAAGGTTCCTTGGATAGTACTTTTAAAACGATTTGTTCCAACGGCTCCGGAATGGCGGGGTTGAAACGTCTCAATGGGAGCGGCTCAACTTCGCGGTGCATGCGTGCCAGTTCAGCCGGATCATCTGAGATGAACGGGAGTCTGCCAGCAAGCATTTCGTACAGGATCACTCCCAGGGAATACACGTCCGAGGCAGGGGACGGAGCCGCGCCGGCAGCCTGCTCGGGTGAAAAATATTGGGGGGAGCCCCACACGACCTCGTTTTTTTCGTCAGGATGGATTGAAGCCAGGGCGCGAGCGATGCCAAAGTCGGTCACCTTTAATCGCTGATCGGGCGTAACCAACATATTATGCGGTTTTACGTCACAATGAACAAGGCCAGCCCTGTGCGCATACCCGATTCCGGCGCAGGCTTGCACGATCAATGGAATGGCCTCGTCGATCGCGAACCTTCCATGGTGTTTAATCATCGTTTTCAGGTCTGTTCCGGGGATATACTCGATGACAATGTACAACCGGCCATCATCCAGTCCGAAATCATACACTGTGACGATATTGGGATGCGAAAGATTGGCGGCAGCCTTGGCTTCCAACCGGAATCGTTCGCTTAGAGAGGAATCGTTTGAAAAATCTTGCCTAAGAAGCTTTAACGCCACATAGCGTTCGAGTCGTAAATCCCACGCCTTATACACCACCGCCATTCCGCCCGACCCTAGGGTTTGCTGGAGCTGGTAACGGTTCGATAATGGGGGTGTAATCGGATTTGGATTTTCCATTTTTCGACCAGGATTATATCACACCGTCATTATACAATAGAAACTGCGAGCGCTCAAAACCGCCTTCGATTATAATTATAAAAGGATAACTATTTTCTTCCGAATTTGAACTGAAATGAAAAAAGTCACGATTGAACGTCCTCGCTTGAGTCTTGTAACCTGCCTGGGAGCGTTATTTATTCTGGGCGTGCTGGCTTTTATATTGATCGCGGCCGTTCAGATTGCATTTCCACACTTAAACTCACCGCAGGCACCAAACCAGGAATTTACCGTTATTCCGGCTCCCTCCTTAACGCCTGATGTGCCTTCTTCTTCTCCAGGCGACTCAGGCCAGACATCCACACCGACCCCGGTTCCCGCTGGAGAGATGGGGATTGGAGCATACGTCCAGATTTTTGGCACCGGTGGGGAAGGTCTTCGCTTGCGATCGGGACCCGGCACCAACAATTCACCCCTCTTTTTGGGAATGGAAGCGGAAGTTTTCCAGATTAAAGATGGGCCGGTAGAAACCGGCGGATTCACCTGGTGGTACGTGGTCGCGCCGTACGACGACAAGCGCAAAGGGTGGGCGGTTCAAACCTATTTATCGGTCATTACGAATGTTCCGACGCCAACCTCCCAAAATTAAGGATTTTTATGGTTAACCAATCTTCTCCAACAGGAATTAACGCCGACCGGACCCGTAAGGAAGTGACCATCACCTGGAGCGAAGGGCATTCCAGCATTTATCCGTTTGAGCTCTTGCGGGCAGCCTGCCCGTGTGCATCTTGCCGGGGCGGGCACGAAAATATGAAGGCAGAACCGGACCAGGCAGTGTTTTCCGTCCATCTGCCCGATTCGCCTCAGACTCACATCAATAAAATCGAGCCGGTTGGGTCGTACGCCATCATGATCGAATGGGGCGATGGGCATGCTTACGGTATCTATAACTGGTATTACCTGCGAAGGCTCTGCCCATGTTTGGATTGTAGAAAACGATTCGCGTAGCACCTGATTCAGGATTTATTTCTTCTTCCAACCAGCCAGGCGCCGAGTCCTGCCAGGAGTCCCAGGGCCGCCAGACCGGCCCCGGCTTGAAGAACTGTTTTGGGTTCCACCCCTGGCAGTACGACCTTGCGATCTCCATAGTGGGCGAACAATTGTCCCCAGGACGTTGTATTGATTGCCTCGATGACCCGCTTACGTCCGATAAACGGGTACCAGTATACGTTATGGTAAAAATTGCTGGCGAAAAAGCTCCACGGAACCAGGGGGCTTTGCAGCAGGACCTTTTCGAATGGTTTCAAGGGCCCGTGGTAAATCATTTTCTGACCGCGGGATGCGAATGTGTCTTCCTGGACGAAATTCCAGGGCGCTTCTTGTTCGATATCGTACCCCACGATTTCAATTTGGCTGGGATCTCCGCAGCCTAATCCGGCTTCGTGCGCCATTCGGATGAAGGGAATGCTCATCGGGTCGAAGCCCTGCAGCTTTGCCGAGACTGCATCGATAGCCACCTGGTCGGCGGATGCCAGAAGTACATTCTTTACATGCCAGCGCATGGCGCGCGGGCCTGGACCATCTCCAGCAAACGTCCCATCCATGACGGCGAAAATACCCGGATGGATGTCCTGCTGGATCATCAGCAGGTCAACCAGTGTCTCGTGGATCACGCTATGTGTCCAATGGCGATTGCGGTGCAGCAGCCCGCCAAATGCATTTTTCATGGCGCCGGTGATCGTCGTAAATACATGTGTCTTTACGGTCGGCAGGTGGACGATATTCTTCCCGACCAGCGTTTTAGGGATATACACACCTTCCGGATATACCTTATCGAGCACGAGGAATGGTTTCTTGGGTTCGTAACGCACCCAATCGAACTTTTCCTCGTACAGGTATTCACAAGGAACATCGTATTGGTCCGTCACAAATCGGTGCTTATTATTGACTTCTCCCAGGCTGGTATCCACCACGACCGTGTCATTGTGGATTCCAACCAAATCGTGATAACCGCGCTTTCGCAACGACCGGATCACGCCTTCGAGCTGCCAGGGTGTGGTAGAACAGGCAGGATACCATGTCTGCCAGGAAATATTAATCTTTAAGCCCGTTGGCGCCTGTTTGGGTAGGGCATTGTCCACGCCCGCCAATTCCATTAATTCATCGATATCATCCAGCACCGTGTCCGGGGTTGTCTTGAGGACTGCTACTTTCCCTTTACCGGCAAATTCAGTCATAATGTCCTCTTTTGGAATTCGTTGATCTTATCCGCAAGTAAAATGGCGCGCCTTGAGGCGTCGCCGAGGTACGTCTCGATTTCAAATAAATCGAGCATTTGGTCCTTGGAAAGGTATCGTTTGAACACAGGATCACTCGTCACCAGATCGATCAGCGGGTTTTGCTCCGATTTTTGAACGGAATCCCAGGCAGCCAGCGAGGCTTTCCGCAACCGATGGTGCATTTCCTGCCGGTCGGCGCCGGCTTTTACAAGCGCCATCAACAAACGTTCCGTACCGGCAAACGGTGTGTATTTTTCGAGGTCGCGTTCAATTGCCTCAAAATTTACCTGTAAACCGTCCAGGATTGTTGTCGCCGTCATGAGCAATTCATCGCAAATTAAAAACGATTCCGGAAGGATCGTCCGGCGGTTGGCATTGTCATCCAGAGTCCTTTCGAGCAGCGAGCTGGCGCCATTCTGCCACGCCAGGCCCGGCATCTGGGCCAACATCCGGGCTAATGAGTTGATCTTCTCCGATTGGACCGGATTGCGTTTGAAGGGCATGGCTGAAGAACCGACCTGGCTCTTTCCAAACGGCTCGGACATCTCTCCGTAAGCTGGCGTTTGCATAAATCGGAGGTCGAAGGCAAATTTATTTAATGCCAGCCCGATTCCGGACAGAAGGCAAAGCAGGTCGTAGTCTTGTTTGCGCGGATAAGTCTGGTTGGTGACGAGGTAAAATTCGAGGCCAAGCAACTGGCTCAGCCGTTCTTCAAATATAGCCAGGTTATCGGAACCGATCAACTCGGCGTACGCCGCTCCGGTGCCAACTGCCCCTTTAAAACCCTTGCCTTTGAGAGAATCCAGCATTTCTTTGATAGATTGTGCGGCCTGCAGCAGATCCTGGGCGTAAAAAGCCATTCTGTATCCGAGCGTCGTAGGCTCGGCGGGTTGGAGGTGGGTAAAACCCAGGACGGGTGTTTCGGCCCAATCTGTTATTTTTACCGCAAAGATGCTTAAGATTTTATTGATTTTCTGAAAGATAACGTCCAATGCCTGGCGAATTCTGATGACATCGGCATTATCTTCAATATCCATGGATGTGGCGCCGGCGTGTAGAATTCCGCCTCCCACCGGGCATTGTTCGGCGAATGCCCTTAATTCAGCCATCAAATCATGGTGGATCTCAGCTTCAATTTGCAGCGAGCGTGCAATATCGACCTGCTGAACGTGCTCCCCCAGGTCTGCCAGCTGGTCGTTGTCGACCAGTCCAAACTCTGCCTGCACTCTTGCCAGGTTGTACCATATTTCCCGCCAGAGCAGGCGTTTGTTTTCCTCGCTCCAGATCTGGCGCATTTCCGGGCTTCCATAACGCCAGGTAAAGGGTGATAAATAAGTATCGAAATTAAACATTATGAAAAACTTTCATATTGATTTTACCCTTTTGTTTTCCAGTTGTGTCAGCCGTACCTCAACTAAATTTGAGAATCGACTTAAGAAATTCGCAAGCTCATATTTGTTGCAAATCCGCCAGTTGCTGCATATAATTTATTAACTCATCGTGGATACTCAAAATATAACCCAAAGTTTCAATACAGAAGGTGGCAAGACTTCCCAGCTTAATAACGGGACAATTCTTGTCGATCGATATTTGATCCAGGAAGTGATCGGGGTGGGCGGCATGGGAGCAGTATATCGCGCCCGTGATTTACATTTTCCCAACGTGGTAAAACTGGTCGCAGTCAAGGAGATGATCAACTCGGCCCGCGATTCGCTCGTCCGCCAGACGATTGTCCAGAATTTCGAGCGCGAGGCCCACATCCTTGTAAGCCTCTCCCATCCCTCGATCCCTAAGATTTTCGATTTCTTCACCCACGATACGCGATCGTACCTGGTGCTCGAATTCGTGAATGGGAAAGACCTGGAAGCCTATTTGCGTGATACTCAGGATTTTATTCCGGAGGACCAGGCTGTCAGCTGGGCGATCGAGCTGTGTGACGTATTGATGTATTTGCATAACCATAAGCCTGAATCCATCATCTTTCGGGATATGAAGCCCTCCAATATCATGGTTAATCAGGATAGCCATATCATCCTGGTTGACTTCGGGATCGCCAAGCTCTTCAAAGAGGGCCAAAAAGGAACAATGATTGGAACGGAGGGATACTCGCCGCCAGAACAATATCGTGGCGAAGCAACCCAACGGGCGGATATATATTCACTCGGCGCTACCCTTCACCATCTTCTCACCCGGCGTGATCCTCGGCTCGAGGCGCCTTTTACATTCCTGGAAAGGCCGATTCGAAAAATCAACCCGGCCATATCCGTGGAATTAGAAACGGTCGTCAATACCGCCTTGCAATATAATCCGGCTGACCGCTATCCCAATGCAGAGACTATGAAAGACGCATTGATCATGGCCGCCAAGCGTACCGGAGTCCTATCGAGGATCTCGGTAGCTGCCATTGCGCCAACGGCGGAAACGACTGTTAAGCCTCTTTGGACATTTAAATGCGAGGATGAGATACGCGGATCACCTGCGTTGGATAACAATGTGATCTACGTCGGCGCATACGATAATAACCTCTATGCTATCAATGCAACAAATGGTGAATTTATTTGGAAATACCCGACAGACGGCGGCATCGTAAACCGGCCGGTCATCTTTGAGGGCTCGGTATTTTTTGGGTCTGAAGATAACCGGCTGTACTGCGTTTCCTCCCGGTCAGGAAAGCTGAATTGGACATATCAGTCGGAAGGGCCAATCCGCTGTTCTCCTCGCATTGCCGAAGGACACGTGTTTTTCGGCTCGGATGATAATCACCTGTATGCAGTCAACCTTATCAGCGGAAGAATGACGTGGAAGACGGAAACATCGGGACCCGTCCGTTCGAGTCCATTTGTCACGAGCGATTATATCTATTTCGGAACCGAATTTGGCGAAGTACTGTGTGTGGATTTCCGCGGCCAGGTTAAATGGCGGTTCATGACCAAGCGAGGAGTTACTTCCTCTCCGTTGGTTGAGCAAGGCGTCATTTTCTTCGCATCGCTCGATGGAACATTTTACGCTATGGATGCCAAATCGGGTTGGTCGCTCTGGCGTTTCCGTATGGGAAAGGGATCAATCTCTTCGCCCTCAAAATTTGCGAATTATGTTTATGTTGGCTCAGCCGACGGCAATGTTTACTGCCTGGATGCCAATACAGCGAAAGAAGTATGGCATTACAAGACAGACCACCAGGTGAGCGGTTCTCCGGTAGTCTACAAAGACTCGGTTTTTTGCGGCTCGGCAGACGGAAATCTCTACTGCCTGGATTTCAGGACGGGCCGGCTAAAATGGAAGTTCGCTACGGGTGGCCCAATTACAGGGACTCCAGTGATTAATAATGATATTATATACATTGGTTCCCACGATCAAATCCTGTATGCATTGTTAACCTGATGAGAAGGATCTTACCTGGGGGAGTCCAACACTGGAGGGATTGTGTTTAATTTTTTTAAGGACCTGTTTAAAAAGAAGAAACCTTCAAAATCTGCTATTGATGACGTTCAGACTGCGCCTTTGTCTGAAGAGCAAATTAAGGCTGTGTCGACCCTTCAGATATCCTATAACCCCCCTCAAATTCTGGTTGGAAGTGCCCAATCTGTTGGATTGCAGCGTGACCATAATGAGGATTCGATTTATTGTTTGAATTCGATCATCTCCGATGAAAGCATGCAGCTTCCGTTCGGTCTTTTTATCATTGCAGATGGCATGGGTGGTCATTTGCATGGAGAGGTAGCCAGCGGGGCCGCTGTCAGAGCCCTGGCAGATTATATTGCCCGGCGCCTGATACCATCGGTAATCGGATTCGATAATGATATGCAGAATGAGAGCCTGCAGGAAATCCTGGATAATGGCGTGCGCGAGGCTCAGCAGGCCGTTTTGCGCCGGGCTCCAGGCGGCGGAACTACTTTAACATCAGCACTGCTGGTGGGTGAACAAGTTACACTTGCTCACGTAGGTGACAGCCGGGCGTATTTTCTCTATTCTGACGGGCGGATTCAATTGATGACGCAGGATCACTCGCTCGTCAAGCGCCTGGTCGACCTTGGCCAGCTAACCGAAGAACAGGCCCGGGTCTATCCCCAGAAAAATGTTCTTTACCGGGCTCTGGGACAATTGGAGCCTTTTAAACCGGATATCTTCACCCACATGATCCCCCATCCGGGGTATATGGTGCTGTGTTCCGATGGATTGTGGGGTGTTGTAAGTGATTTAGAGATATTTAATATCGTGACATCAGCGCCATCTCCATCGGAAGCATGCCGTGGTTTAATTGAAGCAGCCAATAATGCAGGAGGACCTGACAATATAAGCGTTATTGTTGTACAATATCTTAACTGAGGTTGCGAACGCTATGGTTGTAGGGCTGGATTTTTATGCATTACTGGGGGTGCCGAGGGATGCAACCCCGGAAGAAATCAGGAATGCCTATTTCGATGCTGCACGCCGATTTCATCCGGATGCTAACCCGGATCCTTTAGCGCGCGAACAGTTCCTTGCAATCCAGAGCGCTTACGAAGTTTTATCCAATCCTGAAAAGCGGGAGGCGTACGAAGCTTCGCTTCCTTCGCCCCCAGTTCCTCCAAAAATATCCATTGAAACCAAATTCAGCCGCACCGTCCTGCCCTATCTGGATGAACCCCAGATGGTTTATGCTCTGGTTGAGCTGGCCTGTACCGGAGATCCGGATCCTGCGCAGTATCCACCGCTGCACGTCTGCCTCGTAATCGACCGGTCAACCTCGATGTCAGGCGAGCGGATGGACATGGTCAAAGCGAATGTCGTCCAACTTTTACGCCAATTAAGAACCCAAGACATGGTTTCTGTTATAATTTTCAGTGACCGGTCTGAAGTGATTATCCCGCTCAGCCGCATCACTGACCTGAGCAAGCTCGAAAGCAAGATCAGCATGATCTCCACAGGGGGTGGAACTGAAATTTTCCAGGGACTTGAAGCCGGGCTGAGCCAGCTTCAGGGATTTAGAGGTATTCGCGCAGTCAGGCAACTGATTTTATTGACAGATGGCCACACTTACGGCGACGACAAGGCCTGTCTGGCTTTGGCCGAGCGGGCTGCCGCCGAAGGAATCACGTTAAATGCGCTCGGAATCGGCCACGAGTGGAATGATGCCTTCCTTGACAACCTGACCAGCATCGCAGGCGGCAACGCGATATACGTTAAATCGCCCAAGGACCTATTTAAGTTCCTGGATCAAAAAATGGCAGCCAGCATGGCGGTGTATGCGCGTGGGATCTCCTTCGAATTTAATACTGGTCCAGAATGCCAGTTACGATACGCATTCAGGTTGAGCCCTGACACAGGCATGCTGCAAACCAGCAGTCCTTTTATAATCGGCGACCTGGCGTATGGCAAGCCGCTTACATTTTTACTTGAATTCCTGATATCTAATATCAATAGGGATAGCCAGGAGTTAATGCTAATTGATGGAAAACTTCGAATGGAAATACCTGTGCAGTCAGCCGGAAAGAGCAGGATGTTTCTAAAATTAACGAGGCCCTTAGCGGATAATCCTGAGCCAGAACTTCCTCCATCCGGCGTTTTGGAGGCGTTGTCTCACCTATCTCTTTATCGCCTTCAGGAGCGAGCCAGGATGGAGGTTGAAGCCGGTGAGGTTGCCCAGGCTTCCCGCCGGCTGCAATACCTGGCCACCCATTTACTTTCCATGGGGGATCGCGAACTGGCCCACACAGTTTTAGTCGAAGCAGAGCACATTCAGCAAAGCCATCATTTCAGCAAAGATGGCGACAAAAGAATCAAGTATGGAACCCGTTCCCTTTTATTGCCATCTGGAATGGAGCGCGAATAAAAATGATCTTATGCCCAAATTGTCACCATCAAGAAGTCGCCGGAGCGCTTTTTTGCAGCGAGTGTGGCGCTCAATTAATATCTGCTGACCATATGGCAACCCAAACGATTTCCAGGAACACTTCTGAAATTTTGGCACCTTCCCTTGAAACCGCGCCTGCTCCTGTGACTACTGCCCAATCCAGCACTTCCGATGCGATCGTTTCGCTTTACCTTGTCGACAGCGGTCAAATCGTTCACCTGGCAGGGCGGACCGAATTTACCCTGGGACGAGTTGCCGATAGCCAACCGATATTACCTGATGTCGATTTTTCTCCTTTTGAAGCCTACGCCCAGGGTGTTTCAAGACTTCATGCATCCTTGAAAATCATAAACCAACGAGTCGTTATCACCGACCTGGGTTCATCCAACGGTACACGAGTCAATGGGCAAAAAATCATGCCCCACATTGATTACCTTTTGAACCACGGTGATGTCGTTGCGTTGGGTAAACTTAAGATCCAGGTTTTAATCCGCAAGTAGCAGGAGAAGCATCATGCCAAGTGTGATTATTCACATTTCAAATGAGGACCCCGTTCTTGGTGAGATTGACGCTCTCCCCAGCCCAACCGATTCTTTGCTTATCGTTAAGAGCCCGCGTTTGAAAGACGGAAAAGACCTGCGTTATTTGGAAGCCAACGTTACAGTAGCTATTTGGCCCGTTTCTCGAATCAACTTTATCGAAGTTCTTCCCTCAGGTGAGGAGGAAGAAATCATCACCTTCGTCCGGGAGTAAATTGCATGCCAGACGATCAATTTAAGAACCGGCTGATTCTGGTAGTTGATGATGAAGAACGGATGGCGCGTTTTATTCGGCTCAATCTCGAGACCGATGGCTTTCAGGTTGTTGAAGCCTTCCGTGGTATGCAGGCAATCCAGGTTTTACGCGACTCACTGCCGGATCTAGTGATTCTCGACGTAATGATGCCGGATATGGACGGATTTGAAGTCTTGAAAATGATTCGCGAAATCAGCTCGGTCCCGGTGATCATGCTCACAGCTAAAGGGGAGGAAGATGACCGGGTTCACGGACTGGAACTGGGCGCTGATGATTATGTGACCAAGCCCTTCAGCCCGCGAGAGCTCGTCAGCCGGGTGCGGGCTGTTCTTCGCCGAAATGAAGCCAGCGGAGTCCCTTCCAAGGAATTAATAGAGGTAGATGACCACTTAAGAATTGATTTTGGCCGGCGTGAGGTCTGGGTGGATGGCAAATTGGTCAAGCTGCGCCCGACCGAATATCGCCTTCTCTACCATCTGGTTCAAAATGCAGGTTGGGTATTAACCTACGATCAAATATTATCAAAAGTATGGGGGTACGAATATCGGGATGAACCCCATTATGTAAGGTTGTATATCAATTATTTACGCCAGAAAATTGAACAGGATCCTGCTAATCCCAAGTATATATTGACCGAGCGTGGGGTTGGATACCGGTTTGTCGACTTCCGCCGGAAATAGTGTTTTTCTAAGTATTCATTTATACATCGCTTGCATTATTCTAATGCAAGCGATGTATATTTATTAACTGAATTATCTACAGAGGAGCCTTACTTAGAAAGAGGAGTTGAGAGGATGCCAGTTTACATGTTTGTTTGCCAGGAATGCGGCCAGGTGTTCGAAAAGTATCTTTCATTCGATGAGGCGTCAAATTCTGTAAGTTGCCCGAACGGCCATACCAACGTCTTGAAAAAACTATCAAAACCGGCCGTGGTTTTCAAAGGCAAAGGCTTTTATGTAACCGATCACCGGACTGATTCGCCTTCTACTCATGGCGAGGTGATTAAAAAGTAAAGAGTTCCACACCTTAATTTCCGGGATCGAAATTTATTCCTTTACAGGTAATAATCGTACGTAAACCTATGTTATACTCAGATTACATTTATTTATCAGGAGAACGAAATGATTGAAGAGCCAATTCACGTTACGGACGCTGCTTTTGAGAAGACAGTTCTGCAATCCCCTTTACCGGTGATCGTTGATTTTTGGGCCCCATGGTGTGGTCCTTGCAAGATGGTTGCCCCAACACTGGAAAAACTGGCGCATGAATATGCCGGGAAATTAATCGTTGCCAAGGTCAACACGGATGATAATCCAGAATGGGCCGGGCGGTACGGAGTGCAGGGCATTCCAACAATGTTATTTGTGGTAAATGGCAAAATTGCGCATCGCCAGGTTGGCGCATTGCCTGAAGGAATTCTACGTTCCGTAGTAAAGGAATTTATTAACGTCGCCCTGGCTGCAAATTAAAGGTATGATGCCTGGTCAGGCTTTTTAGGAGTATCGCAAAACGAAACAAAATTGAGCTTATTCTTCGTGAGCCCTTTCTATCTCGGCGCCAAGCGATTTTAGCTTGGCGTCGACTCGTTCATAACCCCGATCGATCTGGCTAATATTCCGGATGACGGATTTACCTCTGGCTGATAACGCTGCCAGCACCAGCGCCATTCCCGCCCGGATGTCGGGGCTTTCCATTTTTTCCCCATAAAGAGTCGTTGGGCCCTGGATAATGACACGGTGCGGATCGCATAAAACGATCTGCGCTCCCATGCCGACCAGCTTATCCGTAAAGAACATCCTGCTTGGGTACATCCAATCGTGAAAAAGAACTGTTCCTTTGGATTGAGTGGCAACAACAATCGCAATGCTCATCAGATCGGTGGGGAATGCCGGCCAGGGCATAACTTTAATTGATGGGATAGCGCCGCCCAGATCCGGCTCGACTTGCAGGCTTTGATTGCCGGGTACCAGGATATCCTCCCCATCAACCTCCCATTCGATCCCCAGCCTGCTAAACACCAGCCGGATCATGTCCAGGTATTGCGGGCCGGCATTCCTGATCAATACAGAACCCTGGGTGACTGCTGCAGCCCCGATGAAGCTGACCACTTCCAGGTAGTCCGGCCCAATATCAAATTCGCCGCCACGAAGTTTCGGCACACCTTCGATGTGGAGTGTATTCGAACCGATATTATTGATGCGAGCGCCAAACTTATTCAGGCAATGGCACAGCTCCTGGATGTGCGGTTCGGAAGCCGCATTGCGTATAACCGAATCCCCTTTGGCCAGGACGCAGGCCATGATGGCGTTTTCCGTTCCGGTAACGCTTGCTTCGTCCAGCAAAATATCGGCGCCGGTTAATCCTGAAGCGCGGAAATGGAACGAACGATCGAATTCAACCTGCACGCCCAGACGCCGAAGAGCCAGGAAATGGGTATCTACCCGGCGCCGGCCGATTACGTCTCCACCGGGAGGCGGCAGTTCGAGCTGCCCGCTCCGGGCTGTCATCGGTCCCGCCAGTAGAATCGAAGCCCGGATTTTTCGGCACAAATCGGGGTCCAGGCTGGCAGGCCTGACTTCCCTGGCCTGGACCCGCCAACAGTGGGGAGCAGGACTGCTGAATTCGACCCCCAGGCTTTCCAGCAGCAGGCGCATGTTCTTCACGTCCATGATTTCCGGCACGTTATTAAAGGTGACCGGTTCATCGGTCAGCAAGCAGGCTGCCAGGAGCGGCAGGGCAGCATTTTTATTGCCAGCGGGGGTAACTTCACCATGCAAGGGATGGCCACCTTCAATGATGAATTTTTCCATGATCCTACCTCCACGAGTAGATTGTTTTTTGTATTTTCAAACCATGCAGAATTATGCCGCATGGCACAAAAGACAAAACTCAATCTTCGATTATTATAATGGCTTGCACCAAAAACTACTCTAGTTTGCTGAGACTATCGCTGATCTGTTCAGCATCCACCAGGGGTCGGTTGCAAATGAAACCGTGGCAGATA
>DATKKB010000105.1:0-13784 GCA_035543095.1 Anaerolineaceae bacterium
GCCCGATAGGATCAGAGCCGTCTTTTTAGCCATTGCCTTCCTCCCTACACGATATAAATGATCATACTCCAATTTTGATACGAAGGGGTGGAGTTTTAGAAAATGCGAAGCATTTTCTAAAACTCCACCCCTTCGTATCAAAATTGGAGTATGATCATTTATATCGTGTAGGGAGGAAGGCAATGGCTAAAAAGACGGCTCTGATCCTATCGGGCGGCGGCGCCAAGGGCGCATTTGAAGCTGGGGCAGAAAGGTACGCCCGCGAGGTCAAAGGCTACCAGTGGGATATTATCGCCGGCGTTTCGGTCGGTGCCCTCAACGGAGCCATGCTGGCGATGGAGAAATACCAACGCCTGTGGGAAATTTGGAATAGCATCTCAAACAACCAGGTTTACACAGGCGGTTTTAATTTATGGTCGGTGATCAAGCTGCTATTCGGGGCGAAATCATTTTACGAGAATGAACCACTGGCGAAACTGCTGAAAGCCGAACTGGAACCGGAAAAAGTCAGGGCCGATCTACGGGTTGGCTCGGTTTCGCTGGTAACGGGGGAATACGTCCAGTTCACCCGGGACGATCCCAACCTGGCGAAAGCGGTGCTGGCGTCGACGGTGATGCCGGTGATCTGGACCCCGGTCGATATTTCGAGCACTTACCGCAGCATGGTGGACGGAGGCGTGCGGAACGTAAGCCCAATTGGGGACGTGCTGGATTCCAACCCGGACGAAATCGTGATCATCAACTGTGGTCCGGAGACGGGCACCGTGCTGAGCAGCCCGCCGGGCAACGTGGTCCAGATCGGCGAGCGCACGCTAGACATCATGCTGAATGAGATGTTCCGGTCCGATATGGATGAATTCCAGCGCATCAACGGCCTGGTCAAAGAGGCGGAAAGCCACGGCGTGACGCTGCACAACCCGAAGAACGGACAGCCATTGAAATATTTCGAAGTCAAGATCATCGAGCCAGATTTCTCACTGGACGACACGCTCGATTTTTCACAGCCTTCCATCCAGCGCTCGCTGAAAGCGGGGTGGGATAAGGCGAAAGTGGTGTTCGGATGATTTTCGATGTTTCACCACAGAGTAACACAGTTGCTCTGTGGTGAAACATCGAATACTCTCGAAGGTTAAATTGGCGGAGCGAATGGACGAAGTGGCTGACGGAACGGTTGCGCCTGAGTTCAGGCTGGCAGCCAGCAACGGGAGTGAAATTGGATTGGCAGACTATCGCGGCAAGAGTGCGGTGGCGTTGTTCTTCGTGCGCGAATATGTCTGAGTGCAATGCCGGGTGCATGCGGCCCAGTTGGGACGCCTTTACAAAGATTTTCAGGACGCTGGCACGGATGTGGTGGTCATCCTGGGCGAGTCGGTAGAAAAGGCGCGCTCGTACGCCGAGATTCTGCACCTGCCTTTCCCGGTTCTGGCTGATCCGGAGCGGACGGTCTACCACCGCTACGGGTTGGGAAAACAACTTTTCCTGCAGCGCACGGCCTCTCTGGTAGTCGATAAGGAAGGAGTGGTCCGCTACCTGAAGCTCACGACCAATCCAATGGTGTGGCTGCAGGAAAGCGCCAGGCTGCTAAATGCTGCGCAGGAGCTGGCAGGAAAAGCGGCTGCCTGAGCGTGAATTAAAAGAGCGACCCCCCTTTGGTTGCGGTGCATTTTGTGATAAAATGCGGGGTGAGACATGGTGGCTGTAGCTCAATGGCAGAGTGCTTGACTGTGGATCAAGATGTTGAGGGTTCGACCCCCTTCAGCCACCCCTATATCTGGACCTTTCGGGAGTTTTAGGCCGAAAGGTCCTTTATTTGGGGGTATGTTCAACGGGTTGAAATTATACTCTTTGGAAGCCGTGTGCTACCGTGTGCAATGGGTTTCTTAAAGAAAGTCGTGAATCTCAGTAACCTCAAGAAATGTAATTTCGTTATTTTGGACTCTCTTCGCCGATAGAAATTCTTGTCATCATTATGCGTTTTCACCATCACCAAATGATTGCTTCATCAATGTATAATTACTTGTGTGAAGCAATTTCAGCACCCAAGGTGAAGCTATGTTGAGACCAAGAATTAGAGTTCCAAGAAAAAAGCTTGAAGAATTTTGCAGACGTAATCACATTCTCAAGCTGTCTTTCTTCGGGTCCGTCCTACACGATTCCTTCAGTCCTGAAAGTGATATCGATGTCCTGGTGGAATTTGATCCAGAACATGTTCCTGGATTCGCATTGATTCGGATGCAAGATGAACTCTCGACCATTCTCGGAGGAAGGAAAATCGACCTCGTTACACCAAAATTCCTAAATCGAAGAATTCGTCCTCAGGTTGAAGCTGAAGCAGCGGTACAATATGCCCAAGAGTGATTGGATTTACCTGGGTCATATGCTCGATATGTGTCAGAAAGGCCTGGAGATTATTTCAGGCAAAACTCGACGCGACTACGATGAAAGCAATGTTCTCCAGCTAGCATTAACACATATCATCCAGGTGATCGGTGAAGCAGCTGACCATGTTTCAGAGGAATTCAGAAATTCTTACCCTGAGGTCCCTTGGCATGAGATCATTGGTATGCGTTATCGCATTGTTCATGATTACATGAACGTTGACGAAGACGTAGTTTGGTGAGTAGTAAATTACGATCTACCTCAGCTTGCTACAATTCTCAAGAGAACGATTCCTCCAGAAATGCAATAGAGCTAAGTGTTGCTGACCATTCGCTAAAAAGTCTAACCAAATCGCGAATTATTTGGTAAGCTCAGGGGATGAACCCTGAGATAAAATAACAACAGAAACATTGGATGATTTTCCGCTGTTGCTTGGAACAATGATTCGCCTGGGTCTGCCAGGAATCATTGATCGGCATTTGAAGCGGCATGGGCTGCAACAAGGGCTGAGTTGGGGCTGGATCACGGTCATATGGCTGGCTCACATGCTAACGGAGGGCGACCACTGCAAACAACCCGTAAAGGCCTGGGTACGACAAGCCAGCGAAACGATCAAGCGGATCAGCGGGCAGGAAGTGGGGGAACTGGACTTCACCGGTGACCGGTTGATGCTTCTGCTGCGGTGGTAGAGCAAACCTGCGACCTGGGAGGCGATTGAGGCGGAATTGGGGCAGAATGGGCTGCGGGTGTACGAATTGGAACCCAAACGAGTGAGAGTCGAACATGGTTTTCATCGTCTAAAAGGCACTCCGCTATCGCTCAACCCCCTCTTCATCCAGCGCGATGACCAGGTCGCTGGCCTGACCAACTTGCTAAGCCTGGCGATCCGGTTTCTGACCCTGATTGAGTTTGTCGTCCGTCGAAACCTCCAGCGTAACCAGGAAAAACTCACCGGCTAGATTGAAAACAATCCCAAAAAGAGCATAAGCTCAGTATTTTGGATTTGCTCGGATTACCGGTTGATGCCTATACCCGTCTGGCGGATAATTGATGAAAGTCAATGTCATTTCAGCGAATGGCCAGTCTTAACTATGTGATATCTGTTCAGGCATAAGAAGTCACACCGCCACCTTTGGGCAGTTAGCAGGATGGATTCAAGCATAGGAAGATCAGTGAGCTAAAATCAGCCATCATGAGCCCCTAAAATCACGCGAAATTTTGGTAAAATCGATCAGTGTACGTAAGGTGAAGAAAATGTCCGAATTATTACCCAGGTCCCCAAATTACGCTGAAATTCTCCAGTCCCTTCTGGCCTCGCTGGACGGGCCCATCGCTGTCGATGACTTAGCAACCCAGATCCTAGAGCTGCGCCCCTCCAAGGCTAAAAATCCCCGCCAGGCCACCCTAAATGCCATCCGCCAGGAAGAGGGCCGGCAGCTCGTCTTTAAGGATAAGGATCACATCTTACCGCTCCGTCTGGCCTTCCAGGGGGCGCGTTATCGCCTCCGCCTGACCAGGGAGCAGGTGGACCGGGCTGCCTTGTCCTTCAGCGAGTGCTTCCAGTCTTATTTACCCTCTTCCTTTGAATGGGAGAATCTCCTTTTCATTGATAAAGAAGATACCTCCATCCCGTTTCAAATCACGGAAGTCCCACGCAAGTTGCCCTTCACTTTGAGCGAGGAAGACGAGTATAAAGAGCCGGTTGTTGTCTTTAAGGAGTGGTTCCGCTCGCAGAAAATGTATTTCAAGGACCACATTCTGGTCACGGTTGTAAATTGGGAAAAGGGCGTCCTTCGCTTAGAACGCGAACGCTTTAGCGACCAACACCCGGTGGAAATCGCCAGGCGTAACCAATGGATGGCTGACGGATTGTATGCCATGCTAGAAGCCTCATCTGATGAGAATATCTACGACTTTGTCGCATTGCCCACTTTATATGCTCAATTGCCTGAGAAGTGCGGGATTCCCCCAGACCACTGGATGGTGATCGTGGCAAGCGACTCGCGCATGACCTCGGACGGCTGGCGCATCCATTACGCCGATAGTGGTTTTTCGCCGCTAGAAAAAATGGTCATGGAGATAACCGGGGAAGAGCCCCAGTCGCAAACGGAATCTTTCACAAAAGAAGAGGGGCAGCTTGTTTACCGCCTGCGCGCTCATTTTGCGCACAATCCTTCCATCTGGCGAGAGATCGAAATATTGGGGCGGGAAGATTTATCTGAACTTGACTCGATCTTGCGGCGCGCTTTCCAACACGATACCTCGGACCACCTATCCGGTTTTTGGAAAAAGGTCGCTCGAGTCGGGGGTTCCCGGAAACGCTTCCGCGAGGTTGAGATTGCCAGGGTAAATCCCTTTGAGCCGGCTGAAGGTGACGACATCCCCATCGCTGCTTTGAAACTCAAGGTGGGTGACCAGCTCAAGTATGTCTACGATTTCGGGGATTGGATCGAGCATACCCTGGAGTTGAAATCCTTGACTGAGATGGAAAAGCAGGTGAAATACCCACGCCAGGTTGATCAAAACAAGCCCAGGTACCGGTACTGCGTGAATTGTGCAAAGAAAGACAAGCAAACCACCGCCACCTGGATTTGCCTCACTTGTTCGGAAGAAAAGCAAGAAGAAGTGGTATTATGCGAGAAATGTGTATATAATCACGAAGACCACTATACCGAAAAGATAATTTACTAACCAAAAAATATAGCTGGAAAGATGGGAAACCGAAAACGCCATTCCAAACGACCAGTGAATATCCAGCCAACTTTTAGAATCTTCAACTGCCTTCCTGGCTGTATTGTCCATCCGGTTTGTCAGCTCCTCCATCTCATTGTCTAATCTCTCCAAATCACTTAATTGCATACCGGTCGAGACCCAATTCTCACCGGAAATAGGATGTATATTAACCTAATCCTTATCTGCCAATGCACCGCTTGTCCAACCGCTTCGGGAGAATCCAAAGAAGATTGGCCTGGTTTTCCCAACCGCGCCCCAGGCATTACAGAACCAAAAATCTGTTTTTCGACCCGTTCACGCAAACCTGACTTTGTTGAGAAAAGCTTTAGCCCAATTTGCTCAAGCTTTCCGGGCGATTTGAGAATATTGGTGAGATCATATTCTCTTCCCCTTCCTCTTTGAGGGCTTCCATCACAGCATCATGAACGCTTATTTCATCCTCATGCTCCTGCATCCAATCCTGCATGTTGCGGTCAAAAATAGCCAGAATCAACCCGCACAGGACCCATGGTACATTTTTCATACCCAGTAAGGGTTTGAGCAGCAACACCAATTCAAATTTATTGAAATCAGCCATTATTTGCAGTTTATTGCTCACCAGTTAGAAGGTCTGGATCCAATTTTGGACAATATCGATCACCGTCACGCGGCCTATTTGCGCACCTCCCTCCGCCAAATCCGCTATCAACTGGGCAGCGCAGATGGGAGTTTCAAAGACCGGCTGGGTTCGCTGGCAAAGATGCTGGCAGACCTGGCTGATGAAGGGTATATCGATTTGCTGGCCGAATCGCCCGGCTTGAAGCAAATGCCTGTCCGGCTGCCTGACCTGCATAGTTTCTACACCCCTCCCATCCGCCGCTCTCCTTTCAATCCGGAGGAAGTAATTTTATCCACCCTGCAGCCAGATGAACTGCTCTCCCTGCGTTCCAAGATGATGCAGGATGTTACCCAGGCATTTTCTCCGGAAAAAGTCAATCGCAAGGTGTAAGGTTAATATGCCTCTCAACATGGATGTCCTTCTTACCGATATGTCTGAAAAGGCGCGCCGGGATGTGCCGCGGATGGTTAACCGCCTGCTGGGGCAGACCTTTCTTTATCAAGATGTTGAAACAGATAAAGATGACTATTATTTTGTCCACCGCTATCGCTCAATTTTTGAGGAGCTGCTCGAGCTGCCAGGATTCCAGTTGCTGCATGACGATTATCCCATTTAGACTTACAAGCATTAATAATATAACTTCATAAACAAAGCATGATTTTAGGCCCCGGTCATGAAAGCCGGGGCCTACAATTTAATCTATATAACAGATTCAAATCCATTTGTTTTTTTAATGAAATGAATGCAATTCTCCTGACTGAATCTCATTTTTACTTGAAGTTTGTGAAATATTTCGCTAATATTATTTTAGAACACAAATAATGAAAGTGGGAAATGTTACGTTTTTAGAGTTTTAATGGGTCAATTCATGAGAAAAAGGGAGGAATATCATATGAGGCGAAAAATTTCGGTCGTTTGTATTTTGATTTTAACTTTATCTTTTTTGTTGATAAATTCTGTATCAGCTAGTGCGACAATATTATTCTATTTGTCCTATTCGGACTATAAATACTCTTGAATTCAAACAAATATTTATACGCCAGCAGCCATGCTGCATTCTGAACCGTGTGATCAATCTTATGATTGTTTTCAGTATTATGCTGTCACAACAACTCCCCCACATTGGGTACAAGCAGGTTGGGGTTTTACATTAAACACACAATTTGGTATGACAAATCCTAAAACCTATTATGAGTATTGCTTGATAGGATGTGAAAATCATCCTAATGATCCAACATATTATCGCCTTCAATTTCAGGAAGATCAGAATTGGGGCACTACTGTCAATTATCAAGTTTATTATGATAGTACACAAGGCAATAATTACTGGTGCTCCGTCATAAATGCGCAAGTACGAAATTGCTCTTATACCCAATCTTCGCCAACATGGGTTCTTGCTGAGGCAGAAGTCCATAACTATCCAAGCACCGAAATGTTTACATTATATGATTACATTAAGGTCAGAAATGTAAATAATATTTGGATTGATCCCAATTTGGACAGCAATCTATACGCTATGGCTCCTTATCAAGCCATAAAGATTGACTACAAAAGTTTTCTTGCGATTGGTAGGGGAACGGATGTATATTTACCGGTAATTAAAAAATAGGGATTGACATATTAAAAGATTTATTGGCCTCATTGGAGGAAAATATGAGAAAAAGTCTAATTCTTGAGATTACTTCGGGACTAATATTGATCGTCTTTTTTATCTTTGCGATCAGTCTCATAAAAACCAATCAATCAAAACCAAACTCTCAATTAATCCTACCCCCATCTCAGGGTATTGATACTATAAGTGCAAGATTAAAACAGTTTGGTGTTCCAATAAAACAAGTTGATGTTCTTAGCACATCCCCGGTTGAAATTAAGATTGTTGTGCAAGGTTCAACCAATAAAGATTCCGCAGCAGAAGATGATGAATGGCATTTATTTCTTGCAGAGAGAGAGGCAACGTTAGCCTATCTTATTGGATTTAAGTTGGACAGTTATAGAATCATTCTTTTAAATATAAACAATGAGGTTATTTCTGATTCGACAACTTTTTTATATTCTAGCGATCCATCACAACAATTATCTGAAGTTAAGTCAATCGGCGCTGACAATGAGACTGTTAAAGAATTATTGCAAAATCGCTTAATATTGAATCGATTAAAAATAATTACCGATCAAGTCACTTCCGATAATATCGTTCGGAATAATACGAAATTCGTTGAACTTTTTTTATCTTATCCCTCAAATGTAAATTCAACTGACGAAAGTAATGATATCAACGGTTTTGTGAATTCTCTACGATCAAGCTTGTTTAATCATGATTTTATTAAACAAACCAACATATCGTTAATCAGAGTTCATATTAATGATTCAGAAGGAAAATTCCTACTTCACTTTATTTATGATGTGGACACTCAATCACAATCTTGGGCCGCTGCCGAAGGTATTAATGGCGATTGGTATCCACGACCGATGGTCCCTAAAGCTTTATTATCAGCCACAGCTTTTACAGCAACCTCAAAACCGACTTCTACTCCTGCCAGAATGGGAGCCTATCCGCCACCTGGAGCAACCCCAACACCAACAACTACAACAACTCCAAGGCCATATCCTTAAAATTTTCAATTATTAACTGGACATTGGCGAATCTGAATCTTAATAACTGAAAACATCGACGCCCTTGAAGGCGATTGCAGGCATGCAATATTTACTGGGCATGAATGGCCTATTTCGCCCAGCAATATTACAGCCTGATCGGCAAACAAGACCTAAGTAGGCAAATTTTCCAGACGCAAATAGCGATGTAAGACCTGCTGATAATCGTTGGTTTCTTGCATCATCTGCATTGCGCCGGTCAACCACTCGACTGCATGTTCGTCCTGATGCCGCCGGATGAAATCGCCATAAGTCTTGATCTGAGCCGAGCGCTCCTGCTCGAAGCGCTGTTCGACATAAGCCCAGGTCAAGAGCACGACGACCAGATATTTGTCCACCGCCTGGTAGGCTCGTACCCGGAAGTCGGCCAACCCAAGCTGGATCTTCAAAAAGAAGTGGCCTACTTCGTATGACCAGCATCCGCTGTAACCCTGCAAGGCCAGTTGGGCCGAGCGAGTGAGATCCGTACTCATGAAGTACGCCGGGGATTTCTCCCTGGGGTGCCGTTTGGAGAAGAATACGCGAACTTCGAAGGGAACTTTCTCTAAGTGGCCAGTCGTTTGGCGCACATAGTAGGTAGTTTTGTTCCCGTCCGCAGCGGTCACCCGAACGTGGGTGTACCGCCTGTGCCTGAGAGCGGAAGCGATCTGATCGATGGGTTTGCCATTGAGCTTGCGGTTGTGCTTGAGACCACAGGTCACGTGCCAACCTTGATGGTGGACATAGTTGATCAACTGTTCGGAAGCGTACCAACTGTCGAATTGTACAAAGATGGTCCAGCCAGCCGGCAACAAGAGGCGCAACGCTTCCAAAATGATTTTTGCCAGGCTGTTCTTGCTGCGAAAGGGGATGCGTTGTCCGGGCTTGCGGTGACGATTGAGTCGCCGGACGGTCTTGGCCCGCACATAGAGCCGCAGATCGACGGTGACAACCATCTTCCCGATGCGTAGGTTCGCTTCCAGATAGCATAAGGCGTTCTTGAAGACTGGTTTGCCAGGGGTGCTCCCACTGTGATCGTAAAACCATTCGACCGGTTCCAGATGGCGGGTATCCTTGTCTTTCTCGCCTAAGGAATCGTCGCTGTTGATGGAGAGGACTTTGGGTAAGCCCAACCGTTCGGCTTGAGCTACAGCCCAGTTCACCTGATGGAGGCGCACTGCATTCCGGATGTCTTCTGCTTTCCAAGGGCTGATCCGCAGAAAATCGGCCATGTTGGAAGCATCCGGCGCTTCGATGAATTGCCGTTGTAGCGCTGCCAGCGTTTTCGTGTCTTCGCAGACCAACAGCGCATCCATCAGATTGAGCATGTGTTGGCGTTGCGGCTTGGACAAATCCAGGTTCAACGAGTCGAAAAATGTGCATATCTTGGGAGAATTGTGTACAATACGGGTGAACATGGGATGACCTCCTGTCGGAACAGGTAGTTGGCTTTTTAGTCATTCTACTCAGGAGGCGCCCCATGTTCAACTTATCCATTTTTCGCCAGACTCCAGTATTTAATTTAGATGGGTCCAGGTGTTGATCCCCACTGAATGGTTTCGGACACAATCATAAATAACCTGGCGTCCTTCCCCAAAGCTAATTCAATATCCCCTGCTCAGCTTATCGTTGGCCAGCCTGTTCAGGCTAACACCGGCTTCCGCTGCTTCAAGGGCTATTCGTGCGGCTTCCATAATCCGGGTCTAAACCCAGCCGGGACAGAGCACGGATACTTTTATTTTCGCATTTCGTTGAGCATGGGTCGTGAAAAAATGCTCTGAAAGGGAAACAATGGCCAGATTGATTAATGGGCATCCGGTTGCTTCTATATGCCCGGAAGGCCAGAGATGGGAGCCGCATAAGAATTGGTCAAGGTGTTGTTCCCAAGTATCTTTTGATATAGTTTATCGGACCAGTGGTGTGTCAAGGGTGAATCTAAACTTCGTAGTAACGACTAAAGTCGTTACTACGAAGTTATACTTTGACGATAAACAGGCTACAAGTAAAAGATACAACGTTTATTCATTTTAGAAGGATATAAAATGAAATTCAACCGGTCACTTTTGTGGGTCGGCGCAGGTATATTTTTTGTGCTCGTCAGTAATATTATCCGGCTAATCCAGGCAATCAATATTATAGTTAATGCATGCTCCGCTCAACCTTTTTCCCAGCCGCCGGGTATATCTTTAAGACATACATATTCGAGCGCCAGCGCAGGCCGTTCCTGGCCAGTTTTAAGCCGACCTACCGCTGCAATCTGCGCTGCCAGCAGTGCCCGTTTTACGAGCTGGTTGACCGGGATCTTTCTTTTGACAACGCATGCAACTTACTCGAGCGCCTTCACCAGCGCGGCAACCGCCTGCTGATCTTTGAGGGCGGCGAGCCGATGCTGTGGCGAGATGGCAGCCATACGATCTACGATCTGATCGCTGAAGCTAAAAAGCGCTTCTATTGCGTTGGGATGACCACCAACGGGATTCTGCCGCTGGATGCGCCGGTCAATATCCTGTGGGTCAGCATCGATGGCTTTGCCGCAACCCATGACCGGCTGCGTGGCGCCGCGGTCTATAATCGCATCCTGGACAATATCCGCCAGTCACGCCACCCGAATATTTATGCCCACCTTACGATCAACAATCAGAATAGTGCCGAAATTCCGGACCTTGTCCGCTTCCTCAGCGGGTTGGTAAAGGGAATCACCGTCCAATTCTATTATCCCTACAACGGGCGCGACGAACTTTTCCTGGATATCGAGCAGAGGTCCGAATTGTTGGAGAAACTGGTTGCACTTAAACGGCAGGGCTTTCCCCTCCTCAACTCCAGCGCCTCTTTGCAGGCGTTAAAGTACAACACCTGGCGCTGCGTCGAGTGGCTGGTGGATTCGGCCAATCCAGATGGCACAGTCAGCCAGGGCTGCTATTTACGCGGCCGGTCCAATATCGACTGCGCCCGTTGTGGTTTCTCGCCCTACACGGAAGCCTCGTTGGCTTACCAGGGCAACCTGCAGGCGGTCCTGGCGGGAATCAGGATCTTTTTTAAGTCTGATTGATTTAATCGATTTATTTTTGATATAATTTGTATTAAATATAAACTTAATCAGAATAAGTTGCTGTATTCGGATTATTTAACGAATAGGATTATGCGCATGAGTGAAAATCAGTCTCCGGAAGAATGGTGGCATGGATTATTGACCGGCGCCAATGCCAAGATTCCCCTGCGAGAATCGCGATACCTTTTCTCGCTTCTGCCCGGCCATGCTCGCTGCAAATTCTGTAATTCCCCTTTCGACGGCGGCTTTGCCCCCCTCATGCGCATGATCGGTCGCGGGCCGTCCCGATTGACGTCGCAATTCTGTCTACAATGCCAAATTGTCGCAACAGATCACATTGGTGGCATTGAGATCGAACTCACCCTGCTCTTTGCCGATGTGAGAGGCTCAACCAGGTTAGGTGAGCGAATGAAACCAGTTGAGTTTAGCCGGTTGATCGGCCGCTTTTTCTCCGTGAGCAGCCAGGTACTGCTCAATTCCCGCGCCTGGGTTGATAGACTTGTGGGTGACCAGGTGATCGGGATCTTCATTCCCTATTTTGTCGGATCCAATCCCGAACGGGCAGCAATCAACGCCGCCAAGGCATTGCTCCATGCTACCGGACAAGGTGAACGTGACGGCCCCTGGATTGAAGTAGGTGTAGGGATACATTCAGGCACAGCCTTCATCGGCACGGTCGGATCGCACGACGCGGCGACAGATATCACCGTTCTGGGCGATGTGCCGAATGTCGCGGCGCGGCTTTCTTCTGCGGCCAACTCAGGAGAAATCCTCATTAGCGAAGATACGCACGCTAAAGCAGGATTGCCGCTCGATTCAGAAAAACGCTTGCTGGATTTGAAGGGAAAGAGCCAGCCAATGGCTGTTTGTGTTCTTAATCCATTTGCAGCGCACAGCTAACCATGACAAGAGAAGATTTATGCCGAAACCTATAATTCTGATGGTGGATGATGATATCCAGGTGCTCGATTCGGTGGAACGCGATCTGCGCAACCACTACCACAGCGAATACCGGCTGGTCAAAGCCAGCTCTGGCCAGGAAGCTCTGACCGCCGCAGAGCAGATCAAACGCCGCAATGCTCCGCTGGCACTGTTCCTGGTCGACCAGCGCATGCCATCTATGAGCGGAACGGAGTTTCTGGCAGAAGCGAAAAAATTGTTCCCCGATGCCCGCAAAGTGCTGCTCACGGCTTATGCCGATACGGCTGCCGCCATTGCCAGCATCAACCAGATTGGCCTGGATTATTACCTGATGAAGCCCTGGGACCCACCCGAGCAAAACCTGTACCCTGTGCTCGATGACCTGCTGAACGATTGGAAAGCCAGCGCCGTCCTCCCTTATGATGGAATCCGGGTTGCCGGCGTGCAGTGGTCAGCCGGCTGCCATACCGTCAAGGATTTCCTTTCCCGCAACCAGGTGCCTTACCAGTGGCTGGATATCGAAAAGGACGCCCAGGCCCGGCAGATGGTCGAAGCTGTCAACCAGGGTGAATTTCACCTCCCCGTTATTTTCTTTCCGGACGGCAGCGTGCTCGTTCAACCGAGCCTGCAGGCCCTGGCGGAAAAAATCGGCCTGCAAACCCGCCCGAGCCAACCCTTTTATGACCTGGCGATCATCGGGGCCGGCCCGGCCGGATTGGCTGCCGCGGTGTACGCAGCCTCAGAAGGGCTGCACACGATCCTGGTCGAGCGCGAAGCCGCCGGCGGACAGGCCGGCACCAGCTCGCGCATCGAAAATTACCTGGGCTTCCCGAATGGCCTGACGGGAGCAGATCTTTCCCGGCGGGCCGTGGCTCAGGCCCGCCGGTTTGGGGTGGAGCTCATCACAACCGAGGAAGCCGCCACGATTCGCCCCGAAGATACCTACCGCTATGTGCGCCTTTCCAGCGGCAAAGAAATTTCGTGTCACGCCCTTTTGATTGCCACCGGAGTTACAGTCCGGCGCCTCGAAGCCCCTGGAATTGAGGCGCTGACCGGCGCAGGAGTGTACTATGGGGCGGCTTTGACCGAGGCCAACGCTTACAAAGGGCAGGATATCTTCATCGTGGGAGGCGCCAATTCAGCCGGGCAGGCTGCGGTTTATTTTTCTCGCTTTGCCAGGACAGTGACGATCCTGGAACGCGGAAATTCGATCCGCCCTGGCATGTCTAATTACCTGGTCAGCCAGATCGAAGCCACGCCCAACATCCAGGTGATGCCAAATGCTGAGGTCGCCGAAGCGACCGGCAGCCAGAGCCTCGAAACCGTAATGGTCAAGAATCGTGAAACGGGCGTCCTGCGCTCTTTCCCCGTGGGCGCCATGTTCATCTTTATTGGAGCGACTCCGCATACCGACCTGGTTAAAGGCATCGTCCAAACCGATCCGGCCGGCTTTATCCTGACCGGACCCGACCTTTA
>DATKKB010000106.1:0-5680 GCA_035543095.1 Anaerolineaceae bacterium
CTTTCAGTCCTGGGGGTAGTGGCCTATCCGCGCTACTGGCTGGCGTTCGCCCTGATCCTGGCGGCCTTGCTAGGAGCGGTCGTCCTGTCGCAGATTCGACCGGCAGCCTTGTGGCTCCTGGGCCAGGGCGAGCGGGTGTCCTTCCTGCGCCGCTTCATCCATATCCTGCGCGACTTTTACGAGGGTAGTTTTGCCCTCTTTCGCCCCGGGGCCACCCTACTGGCGGTTGGGCTGGGGACATTATCCTGGCTGGGCGAGGGGATCGGATTCTATTTCCTTCTACTTGGTCTTGGGCTGCCGCCGTCGCCCCGGCTGCTGGCGCTGGCAATTTTCATCCTGGCGTTTTCAACCATCGTCGGCTCGGTGACGGCCCTTCCGGGCGGCCTGGGGGCGGCAGAGGCCTCAATTGCCGGCATGCTGGTGCTCATCGCCGGGCTCGAGCCAGCCCTGGCCGCAGCGGCTACCTTGTTGATCCGCCTGGCGACGCTCTGGTTCGGGGTGACACTCGGCCTGGTTACCTGGACGATTTCGGGAGATTTGTTAGGTTTGCAACAGGAGGAGCATGGACAGCTGGCTGAAAGTTGAGTTCCACTGCCATACCACAGCCTCGAAGGACAGCCTGAACCGGGTGGAGGACCTGCTCAGGACGGCCCGCCAGCGCGGCATTCAGCGACTGATGGTGACCGATCACAACACGATCAAGGGTGCATTGGAAGCGCGCCGGTTGGATCCCGAGCTCGTGATTGTGGGCGAGGAAGTGCTGACGCTGGACGGTGAGCTCCTGGCTTATTTTGTAACCGAGGAAGTGCCCCACGGCCTGCCGCCGGAGGATGCCATCCGCTTGCTGCGCCAGCAGGGCTGCTTCATCAGCGTGCCCCACCCGTTCGACCGCCGCCGCCACGGCTGGGCCCCGGACGACCTGGCTCGGATTACACCGCTGGTCGATGCAATCGAGGTCTTCAACTCGCGTTGCCAGCTTCCGGTGTTGAACACCCGTGCCGCCGAATATGCAGCCCAGCACAACCTGCCCGGAACGGTTGGATCAGACGCCCACACCCTGGACGAAGTCGGGCGCTCAACCCTCACCCTGCCCTATTTTTCGACTGCCGACGAGCTGCGACAGGTCATTCGCCTGGCCCGGCCCGAAACCCTGCTCTCCTCGCCGCTCATCCACTTCTCCTCCACCTTTGCGCGCTATTTCAAAGCTTTGTTCAAGAAGGCATCTCCAAATACTTGACCCAGGCATGCTTGAATGGGTCGATAATATAGCTGGAGGTGCTGCTCAGGTTTCCAGAATTTTTAACGCGAATTACACGAATAGAGCGAATTTCGCGAAGAATTCCTTTAAAATTCGTCCAATTCACGTAATTCGCGTTTACATCGGCTGAACTGCTTCATCACGAATGCATTGATTGAATGAGCTAATGATGCGCATAATCTAAATAAAAATTCGTGCTATTCGCTCTGTTCGCGCCTTTTGCGGTATCTTTTCAATTCATTAAGGAGTCGCTGTGAAAATCATCGAGATCGACCCATCCGACAAGCATAATGCCCGGCGCTTCCTGGAGCTGCCATTCCACCTTTACCGTACCACGCCTCAATGGGTTCCACCGTTTGAAAGCGACGCCCGGCGCATGCTCAACCGGCGCGAGCATCCCTTTTACGAGCATTCGCAGGCCGCTTTTTTCCTGGCTGTTGCCGGGGAAGGCAACGAAACCGTGATCGGCCGCCTGGCAGCGCTCGACAACCGCCATTACAACGATTTCAACCACGAGCAAACCGCCTTTTTTTATTTGTTCGAGTGTGAGAACGATCCCCAGGCCGCCCTCGGGTTGTTCGAGGCAGCCCAGGGCTGGGCAGCCAGGCGCGGCCTGAATCGCATGGTCGGCCCCAAGGGTTTCACCGCCCTGGACGGCATGGGCCTGCTGGTGCGGGGCTTCGAGCTGCGGCCCGACCTGGGCATTCCTTACAACCCGGCCTATTGCGCCGGCCTGATCGAGGCTGCCGGGTTCGTCGCAGCCGGCGAGACCGTTTCGGGCTACGTCCATCGCAGCCTCCAGGTCCCGGCCAAGGTGCACGAGGTGGCGCGGGCCGTGCAGGAAAAGCGCGGCCTGCGCATTGCCCGCTACAGCCGGCGCAGCGACCTGCGCGAGCTGGTGCCTCACCTGCGCGACCTGTACAACGCCAGCATTGAGGGCACCCGTGGCAACGCACCCCTGACGGACGACGAGGCGATGACCATGGCCGACCAGATCCTGTGGTTCGCTGACCCGCGCCTGATCAAGATCGTGATGAAGGACGACGAGCCGGTCGGTTTCCTGTTCGCTTACCCGGATATTTCGGCCGCTCTCCAGCGCACCCGCGGCCGGTTGTTCCCATTCGGCTGGGCGGACATATTGCTCGAGCTGCGCCGGACGAAGTGGATCAACATCAACGGGGCCGGCATGGTCGAGAAGTACCGCGGCCTGGGCGGCACTGCCATCCTATTTAGCGAGATGGTCAAGAGCATCCGCGAGGGTCGCTACGAGCACGCCGACATCGTCCAGATCGGCACGGATAACGAGCGCATGCAGAACGAGCTGCGCAATTTTGGGATCGTGTTTAATAAAACGCACCGGATGTACGAGAAGAAAATTTAATCGATTTATTTTTTTAACAGGAATTTAAACCGCGGCGCGTTCGAGAAACCAGCCAACCAGCCAATGCTACTGCTTTTTAATAATCCAGACTGCCAGGACCACGCCAGCCAGGGTCAGTAGAACACCGAGTAAGACGTCCCAGGGCAGGTAGCGAAACTGGATAGTGTGCGTTCCGGATTCAACCGATAAAGTCAGCCACTGATTATTATCCAGGAAAGCCGGTTTGCCATCGACCCATACGTACCAGCCTGACCAGGAGTGTTCACGCACTACAAGTCTTCCAGGTAAGGTTGTGGAGCAACTGACGTCGATGATCCCTCCCCGGGCGCTGGATTGGCAAGGGATGAGACCCTGGCCAGTATCCACGGCAGCGTACTGGTTCTCAGGATGAAGAAGGATATCGTAATCTCCCAGCGTGCCAGGATTGGTAGAACCATCGGGGTTTTTCATAGGATATACGGCTTCTTTGAAGGGTTCAGGAATCGTGTGGTCAATCCAACCCCAGGGCCGCCCGACACCCGTGATTTTAGAAATACCATTCAGGAACAACACCGGCACAAAATCGAAATCTGGCATCGGCGTGCGAATCCATTGGCTGGCAGTATTGGTTTTTAATTCTTGAATAACGGGCTGAGATCGCTCGACAACATGCGTAAACATAAAGCGCCGTCCGACCGGGTATGCTGCCAGGATGGAGAGAACCAGAGGGATCAGGACCAACACCCAACTTGAGGTTAAAGTCAAGGTCTTCCCTGACCCGAAGATTACCGAGAGCCTGGGCCAGCTCAGCTTGATGACCAGATCCAGGCCCCAGGCTGAAAGGGCTAAAAGGAAGGGAACAGCCATCCCATTAATAAAGTTCGGAAAACGCAAAGTCGCAATCTGGGGGATAAAAGTGTTCAAGAATTTTAAAAATTCAGAGCTGCTTAATATAAAAGTCCAGGCAATACCAATCAAGAAGAACCATAACAGGTAAGATCTGCTACGAGGTGCCAGATAGACGGCAAGGAAAGCCAGGATTACCGGCACCCATCCCACGTACGAACTGCGAAGGACGTTCGGTAAATTGGCCTGGTCCATTAAGAAATTGATCGGCATGAAATTTATCGATTGAGCATCCGAAAAGGTTGGATTGGCAACTTTTGTAAAGGACGGAAAAAAGTGTAAGACCGGCACCAGGAAGTAACCAGCCAACAAGACTGCCAGCACGCCAGCCAGGATATAATCCCTCAAGATCTTAGGACGGTGCCCGGTCCGTAGCACAAACAAGCTTAAAATCGGCAGCAAGCCTGCAACTGCCCAAACCTCGATGTAACCCTGCCCGGACACCAGGGTGAGCGCCAGGGCCACACCCATCCAAACGATAGCTTTCCGGTTGCGGTTGTCTGCCAGGTCAACCGCCGGAGCCAGGATCAGGCTGGCAAAGGCGATGGAAAGGACTGAATTGATCACCCCGTTATCCAGCCGGCCCCCCAGATGTCCACTCACCACCACAATCAGCCCGCTCCACAGGCGCGCCACCATCCCCAGACCCATCACCCGTGCCAGCCACCACTGGGCCAGCCCGGCAATCACCAGGCTGACCAACAGGTAAACCTTGGCTCCGTTAACAGCGCCAAACAGCAGGGTGACGAGGATCACCAGCGGGTGCGCCGCCGCTCCCTGCAAATCGATGAGGGCCGGCTGGCCACCGTTTAAGGAGCCATTCCAGAGGGCGCAAATGCCGCATTGAGGGATCAGGTTCAGGTTAAAATGGTTGTAAATTTGAAGGGGAAAATCCCCACCGAAAGGAAACACCTGCGGATTAAAATTTAGGTAATCCCGCCCAACCCATACCGCCCAGGCGACGATCACAATTATCTCCAGCACGGTTCGTAACTGCCAGGACCGCACGCTTATTAACGCGGCGCGTTCTTGCAGGTTCGTCTTAACGGACAAAATAATCCGCCACAGATGCTGAATAAAGAACCTGATATTTACATTTGTGTGCCGGGGCAATAATGATGAAGTGTTCATAAGCTTAAGGATCAGGAATCATTTTAGTATATATCAAGTAAGGGCAATTTGCTATTCAATGACATTAGCGAAAAACTCCATTTGAGCAAGCGCCCACTTGACGCCCAGCCCCCTTAAGTTACAATTAGCTTAGTGGGGCGGTGGCGGAATTGGCAGACGCAGAGGACTTAAAATCCTCCGGCAGAGATGCTGTGTGGGTTCGAGCCCCACCCGCCCTACTTTTACCCAATATTTGGTGTCATAACCTCACTTAGGCCCTATATATGGTGGCATCAGACACTTTTCAGGAGCGTGGACGATGCCAAATTCCATTCAGACACAGAGAACTATATTAAACTCTGTTCAAGATGCCTACCTTCTAACCTGGATTGATGCGTTTTTGGTTGACAGGAAAGCCAGGGGAACAGCCAAAGGATCACTCAAGTTTTACTCTCGTAACCTGAAACTTTTCACCGATTTTTGTGAAAATCAAGCTGTCAAGACAATCACCCAGATTGACCCGAATCTCATCCGACAATTCCTGCTGTGGCTCGAAACCACCAATCACAATCCAGGCGGCATACATGGAGCATATCGGTCGCTACGTGCTTTCCTGTTTTGGTGGGAAGACGAGGTCGAACCAGAAGGATGGAAAAATCCTATCCGAAAGGTGAAAGCGCCAAAAGTCCCAATAGAGCCAATTGACCCTGTTGAGCTTGATACGGTCAAAGCGCTAATTTAGACCTGCAAAGAACGCTCATTGATTGATGCGAGGGATAAAGCTATTTTCTTGTGCTTGCTGGATACCGGAGCTCGGGCAGAGGAATTTCTATCCGTGAACCTTGAAGATGTTGACATAACCGGAGCAATCCTGATCAGGCAGGGCAAAGGGAAAAAACCACGCACGGTCTATTTGGGTCAACATTGCAGAAAAGCATTAAGATCGTACCTCAAGTACCGGAACGATCACAACAAGGCCTTATGGGTCAATTTCCAGGGTGAGCTTCCCCTAAAAAAGTAGACACAGTTAATGGGTGAATTGACGT